>QHYU01000089.1 GCA_003224235.1 Acidobacteriota bacterium | reverse complement strand
GGCGCGGAAAGGCCAGCTCAACCTCGCCGCGGATCAGACTCGCGAAGTCCTGCGCCGGCGGCGCAACGTCGGCTACAACCAGCCTGACAACTTCTCGATTCAAACCTCCCAGCAGGCCGTCGAACAGTTCCACCAGATCATCGGCATGGTGGCCCTGGCCATGATCGTGCTCTCCTCGATCGGGTTGCTCATCGGCGGCGTGGGCGTGATGAACATCATGTTGGTCAGCGTGACTGAGCGCACCCGCGAGATCGGCGTGCGCAAAGCCATTGGCGCGCGCCGCAGCGACATCACGTGGCAATTCCTGCTGGAGGCCATGACCCTCACGGGCATGGGCGGCGTGCTCGGCATTCTGCTGACCAGCGGCGTGGTCGCCGTGATCCGCCAGGCCACCGAAATGGCCGCCACGGTGCCCTTCTGGGCGATCTTCGTCGGCGAAGCGGTCTCCGTGGGGATCGGGTTGATTTTCGGTGTCTGGCCGGCCATGAAAGCCGCGCGACTCGACCCCGTCGAAGCCCTCCGGTATGAATAAGAATAGCCTCCCGTCGGGTCGGAGCGAAGTCAAGCTAGTGGCATGTTGACGCGCCCGCAGGCGCAGCCTAGGATGGCCGTCCCGAAAGATTCGGCCAGAGGATTCGCTCAGCACGCGCACGGCTCGACGTCATGATCGGCCAGACCATCTCCCATTACCGCATTCTCGAAAAGCTGGGTGGCGGCGGCATGGGCGTGGTGTACGAAGCCGAGGACCTCAGCCTCGGTCGCCAGGTTGCTCTGAAATTCCTGCCCGAAGAGTTCTCCGCCGATCCCCAGGCGCTGGAACGTTTCCAGCGTGAAGCGCGCTCTGGAAGGACGCCGATCCCGACATTCCCATCCTCCAGCAGGCCAAAGCCGAGTACGCCAAGCTGAAGTGATCACAGAACGGATTCCTCCGACGGTGTGCGTCTGGGGTTGTGGGGCACGGCATGCCGTACCCACAGTATGGCGAGGGTTTAGCAACTCATCTGGCAAATCAAAAATGAACGGGCGCGTAGTCTCGAAGCTTCGGGATCGGCTATCCCCGATCAGCCACCAACTCTTAGCCTTCAGCAGGCAGCGATCACCCATCTCCTTGCCCGCTATGGCGCCGTGGCGTGCGTGGCGGGGGCGAAGGCGCGGAGCTTCGGGTCGGTGGCCAGTAGCCGGGGAAAATCCTCGACGTAGCGCTGCAGGTTGGGCCACCAGAAGTGGTGGTAGTGGTAGGCGCGCATCTCTTGGATGGCCTGGGGCGGCGCCCAGTGCTGTTCGGCAATGCGGTACGCCGCCACCATTGTGCCGGTGCGGTCGGCCCCTCTGTGGCAATGGACAAAGATCTTTGATTCTGGGTTGGCCTGTAGCACCTCCAAGAAATCGGCGACTTGCTGGCTTGTTGGGTTGTGCGAGGCGCCCCAGGGAATGCTGACGTAGCGCAGTCCGAGGCGCTCGACGGTGCGGCGTTCGACTTCGATTTCATCGCGCTCGTTCCGGAAGTTCACCACGATTTCGACGCCCAGTTTTTTCAGTTCCTGAAAGCCTGTATCGGTCGGCTGGGCGCCGCGATAGAGATTCGGGGTCACGCGCCCGAAATTCGGCACGCCCGCCGGCGCCAGTTCTTGTGCCCGTCCATCCTGGGTCTGTCTCGCTCCACTCGGAGCGGGGGCGGCAGTCGCTTGCGCGGCGGGAGGCGTCGCCAGCGCGCAGTACCGGCTCGCCGGGAAGAGCAGTATCGCTGCCAGCAGCCCAGCCGCGGCGAAAACAGAAATGTAGAGGCGTCGGAACTTGGCCATTTTTCCTTCTCGTATCCCCGACGAATATGGTAGGTGCGGCTCCACGCTGAGTCAAACGAGTTGGTTCTCGCTGGTGAGTGTTTGCCGTGCGGCGGCGCTTATCTGAACTCAAGTGAAAGGGTGCCACCGCTTTCTACAAAGGCAAGAACCAAGCTCAGCGGTCTGAAAGGGCCATTTCCTGTAGCTGGCTTGAATTCAAGTCGGGCCGCGCTGGTTGTTCGATGGTGCCTTTCGGTCTTGAAACAAGACCACTACAAATAGACAGTCTTAACAACTCAAGCAAAATACTTTGTGCTTTTTCGGCGATTTCTGCTTGACAACTTCTCCCCACGCCGTATACTGCCTTCCCAGATTCGGGGGAGCGTGGTTCGGCGCGCCTCGTGGGTGGCGCAGCCGAAAGCCACGCTGCCTGGGTTTAACCGAGACAACGAGGGGGGTTCCCCTCCTACTCCCCAGAACGCTGGCTCTCCCAGGAGCAGGGCGCGAAATTAGGCTTTTGCAACCCCGTTGCGAGTGACGGGGAAATCGCTACGGGATATTTTTTTTCGTCTTCTTGGTGTTTCGGTCCCGGGCGGAGTTCTCCTCTGGATTCAGCGGCGCCTGCCGGAGAATCAGGCGCTGCGGCCCACCAGGCTCGCACTTGGGGGTAAAATAGACGGGTTCCCCAGCCACGGGGGAACCCTCCTGCGCGGAGGCGTTGCCCAACTTTCAAGTCTGACAAATAAAAAACGGGGCCGTGCCGGAGCGGTCGAACGGAGCGCACTGTTAATGCGCCAGCCATGGATAGTCATGGCTCACGCTGGTTCGAATCCAGTCGGCCCCGCCTTTGCGATGCGGCAAGCCCAACGGGGATGCCAGGTTTGGGGGATTCTCGTTACGACCGTGAGCCCCTGGGTTCAAGTCCCAGCATCTCCAACCGAATTTGCCAGCACCTTTGCATGGAGCGGTTCGGCATGGCAAGCCCGGTGATCTTATGAATCATGGTGTCTGCCAGGTCGGTTGCGGGACTCCCGCCCTCTCCACACAAACTCACGAAACGCAAAAACCAGACGAACTTCACCCGAGTCTAAACGTGCTTTCAGGAAGGGGAAGAGACCCAGTTGAGAGACAGTCTGGGCGGTCAACCAAATGCAAGTCGCAGCGCCGTCAGCCAACGCCCACATTAGCTGTCGCCCCCCTGATGCGCGGCGATGGAACGAATTCGAATACTATGCAACGGGGAGCAAGCTAGCAAGTATTATTTTCCGGTTTCTCAGGGAGCTTAAATGCTTGCTGTTATAAGAAGCTTCGAGTTGTTCCGATCTGCAACACTACCGCTATATGTTGTGGACCAGAGCAATAGCTGTACGAAGAAATGTATTTTTTCTCTTGACAGGAGGAAACAAGCGAATAAGATGCCTTACCACCAGTCTAACTTGTTAGAGCGAGGCTGAGGAAGCAACCAGAGAGGAAAGCGGTTTAAAACGAAAGACCTCTTTTGGACGGTTGAGGTTTGCCCGGCTCGCAAAAATCTCTCATAAGAGAGATAATTCCATGCAGGGAACCTGACTACCTCAAAAGGTTCCCCTGCCTTCGCGGGGGCAGGAATGGCTCAAACAGGAACGAAGAGGGCGCTGACCGAGAAGGCCTCGGAGGAAAAAACAATCGAGAAAACCGAGGCTCTGCCGGGGACCGCACGGAAGATGGGTTTGGAATTTCTGCGATTCTTTACCGATGGCAAGGTCTCTCCCTTGGATGCGGTGGCATGGGAGCGGCGCACGGCCCAGATCAGCAACGAGAAGGGCCAGACGATTTTTCGCCAGGAAAATGTGGAAGTGCCCAAAACCTGGTCCCAGACGGCCACCAACATCGTGGCGTCGAAGTATTTCCACGGCAAGCTGAACACCCCGGAGCGGGAATCCTCAGTGCGGCAACTGATCAGCCGCGTCGTGGACACAATTGTCGGCTGGGGCGAGCAGGGCGGCTACTTTGCCTCGTCCACGGACCGGGAAACTTTCCGGGACGAGCTCACCCACCTGCTGGTCGAGCAGAAGATGAGTTTTAACTCCCCGGTCTGGTTCAACGTCGGCGTGCAGCCTAAGCCGCAGTGCTCGGCGTGTTTCATCAACTCGGTCCAAGATGACATGGAATCGATCATGAACCTCACCAAGACCGAGGGCATGCTGTTCAAGTGGGGTTCAGGCACCGGCACAAACTTCTCTTCGCTGCGCGGCAGCCGAGAGGCCCTTTCGGGCGGCGGCATCGCCTCGGGCCCGGTCAGTTTCATGAAGGGCTTCGACGCCTTCGCCGGCGTGATCAAGAGCGGCGGCAAGACGCGCCGCGCCGCCAAGATGGTGATCCTGAACGTGGACCACCCGGACATCGTCGAGTTCATCGACTGCAAGATGAAAGAGGAGCGCAAGGCCCACGTGCTGGTCGAGCAGGGCTACGACCCGGCCATTGACGGCGAAGCCTATACCTCGATCTTCTTCCAGAACGCCAACCACTCCGTGCGGGTCACCGACGAATTCATGCAGGCGGTCGAGGAAGACCGCGACTGGTGGGCGCGCAACGTCACCGACGGTACTCCGGCGGGCAAGTACCCCGCGCGGGAACTGCTCCACCGCATGGCCGAGTCGGCCTGGCACTGCGGCGACCCCGGCATGCAATACGACACCACGATCAATCGCTGGAACACCTGCAAGACCACGGGGCGGATCAACGCTTCGAACCCGTGCTCGGAATTCATGTTCCTCGACGACACCGCCTGCAACCTGGCCTCGCTCAACCTGATGAAGTTCCTCGGGCCCAACGGCCAGCTCGACATCGAGGCTTTCCGCCACGCCGTGGACATCACCGTCACCGCGCAGGAAGTTCTGGTGGACAACGCCCACTACCCGACCGAGAAAATCACGCAGAACTCGCGCGACTTCCGCCCGCTGGGCCTGGGCTACGCCAACCTCGGCGCGCTGCTGATGTCCCTGGCGCTGCCGTATGATTCCGACGCCGGCCGCGACATGTGCGGCGCGGTGACTGCGCTGATGTGCGGCGAGGCCTACGCCCAGTCGGCGCGCATCGCCGAGCGCCTGGAGCCGTTCCCGGGCTTTGCCCTGAACCGCGAGCCGATGCTCGATGTCATTCGCATGCATCGCGAGGCTCTGCGGCCCATCGAGCCGGACAGCGTGCCGCCGTCGCTGCTGGCCGCCGCGGAGGAGGCTTGGAACACCGCGCTCAAGCTCGGCGAAAAATTTGGCTATCGGAACTCGCAGGTTACCGTGCTGGCTCCCACGGGCACGATTGGCTTCATGATGGATTGCGACACCACTGGCATCGAGCCTGACCTAGCGCTGGTGAAACACAAGAAGCTGGTGGGCGGCGGCGTGATCAAGATTGTCAACCACACTGTCCCGCAGGCCCTGTTGCGCCTCGGCTATACGCCGGACGATGCGGAGCAGATCGTCTCCTACATTGATCGCACCGGCACGATCGAAGGCGCCCCGGCCCTAAAACCCGAGCACCTGCCCGTCTTTGATTGCTCGCTTGCTCCGGCGGACGACGGCCGGTCGATCGCCTGGCAGGGCCACCTGCGCATGCTGGCTGCCGCGCAGCCGTTCATCTCCGGCGCGATCAGCAAGACCATCAATATGCCGGAGGAGTCCACCATCGAACACATCATGCAGGCCTACATGGAGGCCTGGAAGCTTGGACTCAAGGCCGTGGCCATCTACCGCGACAACTCCAAGCGCTCTCAGCCGCTCTCCGCTGCCGGCGCGAAAAAAGAGGAGACGAAGCAGACTCCACAGACCGGCGCCCCCGTCGCCGAGCAGCAGGAGCTGTTCACCCGCACCCTGCGCCACAAGCTGCCCGTCGAGCGCAACTCCATCACCCACAAGTTCAGCATCGGTGGCCATGAGGGCTACGTCACCGTCGGAATGTACGATGACGGCTCCCCGGGCGAAATCTTCATCAAGATGGCTAAGGAAGGCTCTACGCTCTCTGGGTTCATGGACGGCTTGGCCCTGTCGGTTTCTATCGGCTTGCAGTACGGCGTGCCGCTCAAGGTCTTGGTCGACAAGCTGATCAATACGCGCTTCGAACCGTCGGGCTACACCGGCAACCCCGCCATCCCCTACGCGAAGTCTGTGCTGGACTACCTCGCCCGCTGGCTGGGCGGCCGGTTTATCTCCGCCGATTATCTGATGCCCAACGGAACAGCGGGGGGCGAAATGACCGCTCCTCCGGCCCTGTCGCCGGCGATGTCGGCACTGGCCCCTGCCGTGCCGCCAGGCATGGTGGAAGATAGCCCAACCGGGCGCTCCAGCGAGCCGATGCGGTCCCATCTTGCCTTCGAAGGCGCGCCCACCTGCACCGAGTGCGGCATGCTGATGACGCCCAGCGGCAGTTGCTACAAGTGCGAGAACTGCGGCAACACCTCCGGCTGCAGCTAGCGCTCTTTGTTGCAGGCGCAACCTGGGTACTCTTCGACGGCGTGGGTTCGCGTGGCTGAGAAAAGCCCCGCGTCTAAAGACGCGGGCTACAGGGCCTCACCGCCATGGTGCCGGCCAGAGCAGTGCGTTTTTATCTGCGGGCAAGTCCACGGTATCCGGAACAACAGCTACGGGGCCGTTCTTCGCGTAAAAGCGGTAGCTTGACCATTTCCAATCCTCCGGCTCACTCACCAGCGCAGCCTCGACTGGATTCTGGTGGATATATTCCAGTTTTTCCCAGAAATGTTGCACGCGGCGAATGATGTTGTCGAAGTACCGCGGTTGCCAGACTGGCCCCGACGAACGGCGTCGCCTGGCGATTTCGTATCCAGTCTTGCTCTTCAGGTCTCTCAGGACCCGAATCAAGGTGTGTTCGAGCGGCGTCAGCAAAAGGTGGATATGATCGGGCATGATGGCGTAACCGAAGAGCAAGAACCTACGCGGGGTTCGCTGGGCCGCCAGAACATCGAGGATGGTGTCGCGCTCCGCGGGCGAGAAATCCCTGATGCCACGCGCCACATTAGTGGTGACAAAGAAAATGCGGTCGCGATCCTCGATGCGGCGGAAGCGAACCATTGCCCGATTGTAGCGGATGTAGCCCGCCTCTTCAGAGGCGGGGCCTTTCCCCGTCTAAGGCGCACATCCTTTGTGGTATTCGCACGGTTCGACGGCGCGTCATTGGTGGTTGGGAAACCCCCGCGTCTAAAGACGCGGGCTACACTTGGTGCGCGAAGCCGGTGCTATGATGGGCCATCGAGGTTGTGAGGTGCTGGTGCTGAAGACGCGTCAACTTATTCCGCCGCTGACAGCGCGCACGGCTGGCGGGCAAACCGTTCGCGCCTGGGACTACAAGCAAAAGAAGAACCTGGTCATTGCGCTGCTCCACGCTGGCTGCCGCCGCTGCGAGGATTTCTTAAACAAGCTGGCCGCGCGGGCTGCTGAGTTGGCCGAGCGCGAGGCTGTGGCTCTGGTTGTGTTTGCAGAGGCGCCGCGGGCAATGCTAAGCGAGAACTTGCCCGCACAAGTCCTCGTTGCAGCGGATATGAGCGGGCGTTCGCAGCGCGCCTACCTGGGAGAAGACGCCTTCGGCTCATCAGGGCAGCAGCGTGTAGGCGTATTTGTCGCCGACCGCTACGGCGAGCTTTACGCGCAGTGGGTGGCGCGAGATGACGATGGCTTGCCCGGCGCGGGTGAGCTGCTCGATTGGCTCGGGCAAATCCAGGTAGCGTGCGAGGAGTGTGGGGTTTCGCACTGGCCGTCGGATTCGTAGTGTCGCCCGCGTGGAGGCTCGTGCCCTCTGCGTGGCAATGTCCATAATCGCGTCTGCCATCAACCGCGACGCGAGCTTCTTACACCATAGTCCTTCCTCTGTCAGCGGAGTCCATATGGTTTGATTGAGGCCCTGCCACCCGGGCGTCCGGCGAGGGCGGAAAAGAGATAGTTGACGGCTGATAGCTGAGTGGCACGAAATACAAAGGGGCCTCTGGGCGAGGCCCCTATTGCTCTACCCCATTTCAGCCCCTGTCCCGTCGCGGCGGGAAAGGGCCACCCCGGGAATCCGAGACACTCTACCGAACTGAGAGCAAACTCTATGCCAGCGTCTCAGGCATTTATGCTACCTGCCTAACTCATTTTATATGTTTAGGTTGCACCTAGCGCAGCCCTGCACGCCGCCTTCTGATGCGCCCCGCGCCTACGGTTTCTCACACGAACTGACCTGCCTGCCTACATTCTTTGGGAGGTGGTATCCACCATCCCCCCTGCAGTTTGGCGCTGGCGGAATGACACGGAGAGAGGGGATCGGGGCGCTAGCTGCTAGGCGCCGATGCAGGAGCGGATGGCGGCGGCGAGCGCCTGGGCCCAGCGCTCGACGGCTTCGGCGCGTTCGGCTTCGACCATCACGCGGACCAGGGGCTCGGTGCCGGAGTACCGCAGCACAATGCGGCCCGAATCACCCAGGGCGCGGTTGGCTTCGGCCAGCCGGCTCGCGACCTCGGGCAGCGATTCGAGCGGAGGCTTGGTGCGCACCTTCACGTTCAGGATCGTCTGTGGATAAATCTTAAGGCCATTGACCAGCTTATCGAGCGGGCCTCGCAGCGAAACCAGGCACGCAACCTTGAGCGCGGTGAGAAGGCCGTCACCGGTGGTGGCGTCGTCGAGGAAGATGATGTGGCCCGACTGCTCGCCGCCCAAGTTCGCGCCGCTGCGCTGCATCTCTTCGAGCACGTAGCGGTCGCCGACCGGGACGCGCACCAGTTGAAAACCTTCAGCGGCGAGAGCGCGCTCCAGGCCCAGGTTGGCCATTGTGGTGCCGACGATGCGCGTGCCTTTCAACTGTTCGGCGGAAGCCAGGTAGCGCGCCGCGGCCAGCAGAACGCCGTCGCCATCGACCAAATGGCCCGTGGCGCTGACGAAAATCGCACGGTCGGCGTCGCCATCGAATGCTACTCCCAACGCAGCGTGCGTCTCGACTACCTTCCGCTGCAAACTTTCCGGGTGTAGCGAGCCGCAACCGGCGTTGATGTTCCGCCCGTCCGGCTGATTGTGGATGGCTACCACCTCAGCGCCCAGCGAGTGAAACAGCGTGGGCCCCAACCGGCTCGCTGCGCCATTGGCGCAGTCAATCACCAGCTTCATCCCAGAGAGCTTCGCGCCGGGGATTGCGCGGCTGCGCAAAAACTCCAGGTAATCCGCATCGAGCGACTCGTCGGCCTCGAGCCGCACTTGCTCGCGCCCCGGGTCCTGATCCTTGCGCTTCCAGATGCCGCTTTCCAGGCTCTCTTCGACTTCGTCGGGGAATTTCATCCCTGACCTGGAGAACAGTTTCACGCCGTTATCGTGAAACGGATTGTGCGAGGCCGAGATTACAACGCCCGCGGAAAAACCTTTCTGCCGCACCAGGCAGGCCACACCCGGTGTTGAGATCACTCCGGCAAACGCCGGGTTAACCCCTGCGGCACTCAGGCCCGCGGCGATGTGGCCGGCGATATGCAGCCCGGATTCGCGCGTATCCATGCCGATCAGCACCCGCGGGCCGGGAGCGCTCGCGCGCACGTATTCACCCAGGGACCGCCCAATCCAGTACAGCGTGCGGTCGTCCAGTGGGAATTTGCCGGGGACTCCCCGGATTCCATCGGTGCCGAATAGCTCTTTGGGCATAGAGGTTGGGTCGAGCAGCGTCTTCATGCGAATATTTTCCGCCGTAGGATAACGAGAGAGTTTACCACGGCGGCTTTAGACTCCGCGTGGGCTCGCCGAGGCGCGGCGCGAAACCAACAACACGCGAACCTTCTCCGGTGAGATGCGCACCACTGTCGCGCCATAGGGCGCAGCCACCTGGTCAGGGGCCAGGCGGATGAAGATCTCGCCGGGGCGCGCGCTACTCAAATCCACGCTGATCCCCAGATCCGCCGGGGTGAGACGGCGGAGTAGAGCCGAGCGGCCGCGGACGCGCACGTGCACCTGTGCGGGCACTTCGTTGGAGATCTCGAGATCCCCGGGAATGCGGGTGAACTCGAGCGGCACCACATAGGCCTGCTCGGCAATTGGCTCGGCGGTGTAGGTGGCCCATAGCAGGAAGGAAAGGGCCAGCGCGAGCAGCTTCAGCCACCAGTTGTGCAACATCCATCGGCGGAGAAAGTCCATGGCTTATTTCCTAGAAGTCATTCTCGGCGCGTCATTTTCTTGCCGTTTGTGGCCGCGCTTCACCGGGCGACGTGGGCAGGGCCGCTGGCGGGCGGATTCGGGCAAACAGTGTCGCCAGGCGCTCGGTGAGCTGCTCCACAGTTAGGTTGAGTTCAATTGCGCCGGCGGCGGCCAGCGAGATTGCCCCGGTCTGCTCGGAGACGAGCACGACAGCCGCGTCACTTTCCTCGGTCACGCCGATGGCGGCGCGGTGGCGCGTGCCGAGCTGGTTGGAGATCGCCGGGTTAAGCGAAAGCGGCAGGAAGCATCCTGCCGCAGCGATGCGGTCGGCTTGGACGATGGCCGCGCCGTCGTGCAAGGGGGATCCGGGACGGAAAATGGCGAGCAGCAGATCGTAGCTGAGCGTGGCGTCTAGCGGGATACCGCTTTCGATGTAGGTGCGCAGGCCGACGTCCCGCTCGAGCACCACCAGCGCGCCGATGCGATTCTGCGAAAAATAGCTGGCGGCCAGCGCCAGGTCGCCATGCGCCTCGGCGGTGCTTCGCGAGGAAAATCGCCACCGAAATACGTTTCGCCCGAAGCGCGAAAGCGCCCGGCGGATCTCGGACTGGAACAGCACGATCAGCGCGATGGCGAAATAGGGCAGCAGGGTGGTGAGCAGCCATTCGACCATCTCCAGCCGCGCCCACCGTGCCCCTCTGTAGATCAGCACCAGCAGCAGGATGGCCAGCATCATCTGCAGCGCGCGCGTGCCGCGCAGCAGCTTCAGCAGTGAATAGATCAACGCGGCGATGATCAGAATGTCGAGCACGGCGCGCGCGTCGAGGTGCTCCAGCGTGGTCCAGGGCGGTAGAGCCGCGGCAAGCATCGTGCGTCCTACGTTAGCGCAGGCATTGCAACTAGAGCAAGCTTGCGCTAGCGCTGTCTCCCGAAGCCTCAGGACAGCCGCGATTTTGTCACGACTTCGTGTGTCGTCGTGCACGCGCCCGGTGCCATCCCGAGGCCGGCGCGGGGTCGAGGTCCTCGAACTAGAGCGTCGCGGGTGACAGTTGCGCAACTCTGTGAGCAATCTCACTGGCGCCGCCACGGGGGGCGAAGCAAACTTCTGAAGCGGTTCCCCGTCCAGTGGAACCGCGACTCGGGGCGACAACCCCCCTGGCATTCGGTGCAGGATGAGAACGGATGCCGAGATCGCAGACAACACTTCGGCGGCTGTTGGCGTCGCACTCTAGGTAGGGCTTGCTAGCCCGCCCGAACTGAAAACGATTGCAAAGCGAGCGAGGTGCCTGATGAGCACAAGGATGACAAACCCGACGAGAGTCCCGGCCAGCACGATCACCCCAGCGGGGAGCAGAGCACGTCTCGGAAGATGGGCCACGTCCCCAATCGCGCTGGCATGCGCGCTGGCGGTTTTCGCAGGGGCCGTGACCGCCAACGCCCAGTCGCAAGTGCCGGCGGGCGCGCGTTTTCTGGTCGAGCTGCGGGACAAGCTCGATGCCCAGAGGGTCAAAGTGGGCAAGAAGTTTGAAGCGCGCACGATTGAGCCGATTGTGGCTGCCGACGGCAACTCTATTCCCGCGTGGACCAAGCTTAAGGGTCAGGTAAGCTACGTCCGCGACAACCAGATGGTGCTGCGCTTCGACCGCATCGAGCCGCCCGGCGGCAAAGTCCCATTGGTGGCCACGGTGACCGGCGTGGTAGGTGAAAAGAACGTCAAGAACAAGGCCGGGGATGAGGGCGAAATCCAATCGGCCAGCCACCGTGGGCGTGACGCCGCGATTGGCGCGGCGGTGTTGGGCGGCATTGGCGCTGCGGTGGGCGCCACACAGGGTGGTGGAAAAGGCGCTGCGATCGGCGCCGCCACAGGCGGGGCGACCGGCGCGGTAATCGGGGCTGCTGCCGGTGGCCCCAAGGAATTGGTCCTCCGCGAGGGCACGCGCCTCGAGCTGCAACTCGACCGGCCACTCTTCTTCCGCGCGCGCCGGTGAAGTTCCGCGCGGTAGGGGTGCCTCCCGGTGCCCCTACTTCTCCTGTTTTTTATCCGAAGCGCTCGGACACTCGCTGACCTCGATGCGTGTTGGCGTCCACACCATCCCATCCCAATTCTTGGCAAGCGGCAGCAGCCATCGGAATCGTTCCAGAGTCATCCGATACGACCTCTTGCCGTCTGCGGTGTCATGGACGAAAACAGCCACGGTCTGCTTGACGACCACTGCGCGGAGTGGAAGTGAGTAAATGCTTAGCCTGGTCTCTTTGTACGCGGGATCGAAATCCATGATCTCGAGCGCTGCCGCGGCTTTCGGATCCTTTCGCCAGGGGTCGTGACCCTCGTTGATCGCGCGCTGAAGCTCCTCGACGGCCTGCCGATCCACCTTCTTCGAAATCTTTCTGGTTGGGCACTTAGGAGTGGCTTGGGATGGACACCACGCGACCGAGAGGACGCAGAGGAGTGCGAAGGCGCTGCGGACATTGCACCGGCATCTCATGGGATCTAACCATAGCTCCTTTGTAGTGAAGGTCAGCAAAAGCTTTGCTAGCAACGCACATCGTAGGGTGACATAGCTGCCCAGTGCAAGGGGGCTGTGATATGTTGTGCGGAAGAATGCTAAACACCATGGACACTCTGAGAGTCCGGTCGGCGTCAAATCCGAGCCAGCGCATTATAGCCGCGGGAATCGTGATCGCCTTCTGCTACTGGGCTGCGAGCGTGGTGATGACGCTGCTGCTTTCGGTCCTGCTGGCGTATCTACTTGACCCGCTGGTGGAGTGGCTCGAGGTCGTGCACGTACGACGGGCAATAGGCGCAATGGCGGTGCTTCTGATCGCACTGGCGTTTGTGGCGGGGCTGGGGTACATGGTGTTTGACCGCCTGGACCATTTCGCCACCGACTGGCCGAAGTACAGCGCTGTGCTGAGGCAAGCCTCCTCGGCAGTGGAGCGGCGGCTCGAGAGGCTGGAGTCGCGTGTCTCCGAACTCAGTCCGGAGGAGCAGCAGCGACGCCCGCCCCAGCTAGTGAGGCTGGAGGGGGAGCGGCCGGTGCGCAGCCTGGTGCTACGCGGGCTGGGCTCGCTTTATATCGTTCTGCTGGAGGCGAGCTTTGTGCCCTTCCTGGTCTTCTTCATGCTTGCGGCGAAGCACGACGTCTGGCATGCCACCCTGCAATTGTTCCCCGCCTCCCAGCGCACCCAGGTCAAGGAAACGCTCGATGAAGTCAGCGTGGTGCTCCGCGGCTTTGTAGTGGGCAACGTCCTGGTGACGGCCCTCCTGGCGCTGGCGAGTTGGGTGTTCTTTTGGATGATTGGCTTGGATTATCCCTTCCTTGCAGGCGTGGTGTCGGCTCTGCTGAATCTGGTGCCCTACCTGGGGGCCTTCATGGCCTGGTTGCCGCCGTTTGTCCTCGGCCTGGGCAAATGGAAGACGGCCGGGCCGTACCTCGGCGTGGCCGTCGTATTGAGCCTCATTCATCTGATTTCTATCAACGTGCTGATGCCGGCGCTCGTGGGCCGCCGCGTTCGCCTGAACGCGCTGGCGGTGACCGTAGCGCTGCTGTTCTGGGGCTGGTTGTGGGGCGCCATGGGGCTGATCCTGGCCATCCCAATCACCGCGACCACCAAGGTCATCTGCGACAACGTGCCAAGCTGGCGGCCGGTCGGTCGCTGGCTGGGTGCTTAGTCAGCGGATATGCGGATAGAGCCGAGCGAGCCGTTCGGCGGGAACACCGACTTCGAACAGCGTCACGAGTAGAATATTCCCCAGTTGCTGGCGGATGACGCCCCGGCGCAGGAAACGCCGCGCGGACGTCACTACGGGGACTGGCAGCACTGCGAAGCGTCCGTAGCGGCACAGCCGACGCAGGAAATCTACATCCTCCATGAACGGCAGGCTGCGGAAGCCTCCCATTTGCTCAAACACTTTCTGCCGGACGAAGAATCCCTGGTCGCCAAAATGGAAAAACCGTCCGGGAAACCGCGTGAACCAGCAATAGAAGCGCAGCATCGGGTGCGACTGGTCGAATCGCAACTGAAAACAGCCGCCCACCACGCTTGCGTCTTGCAGCGCCTGCTGGACGTGAGCGACGAACCGCTCCGGCAACCGTGAATCCGCGTGCAAGAAGAGCAGCACATCGGTCGCCAGGCATTGCGCGCCGCGATTGAGCTGCTCGCCACGGTTAGCTCTTGGGCAGATCTCGGTGCGAAAAAACCGCCGGGCGATGCGCGCCGAGCCATCGGTCGAGCCGCCGTCGGCGACGACGACCGGAAGGGTGCCAGCGGCCTGGCAGAGGCGTTCGAGTGCGCTTTGGAGTATCCCCGCTTCGTTGAAGACCGGCACAACGATACCGATGGAAGGCTCGCGA
>QHYU01000133.1 GCA_003224235.1 Acidobacteriota bacterium | reverse complement strand
ACGCGCGTGGCCCCGTACCACATCACGATGGCTATTCCGATCGCAGCAAAGACGTCTACCAGCGGCACCACCCGCGCCTGATACCGCACAATGTCCAGATACGCCTGATGGTGAGTTTCACTGCGGGCCTGGAAGCGCTCGTCTTGTTGCTCTTCTTGCGCCAGCCCTTGCACGATCCGGATGGAAGCCAGCGTCTCCTGCGCCAGGGAAGCAAGCTGGCTGACGCCGGCGCGGGCTTGGCGGGAGGCAGACTTGATGCGACGTTTGTAGCGGAAGACGGTCCAAAATAACAGCGGTGCTACCGAGAGGGAAACCAGAGCAAACCGCCAGTTGAGCCAGAACATCAAGACCAGCATGCCCGCCAGCAAGCAGGTGTTGGTGGCCAAAACGGTGAGGCCGTTGGCAATCATCTCCTGGATCGCCTGGGTATCCGAAGTCAGTCGCGTAATCAGGTCCCCCGTGCGTTGCTGATCATGGAACCGCAACGAAAGGCGCTGCAGATGCGCGAATAGATTCCGGCGAATCGCGAAGACAAAGTGTTGTGCGAGATCGCCCATCCCGCGCGTGAAGTAGTAGGTCAATATCCCCGTAATGACCGCAATCAGCAAGGTCACGGCGCACGCGCCGTAGAGAATCTCCATCTTGCTGAACGGGGCGCTATCCAGCCAGCCATGCAGGAAAGGCACGCGGCTCGGCTTATGCGAGAGTACGCGGTCAATTACGATCTTCAGAGGCCAAGGACGAAATACGCTGACTAGGGCGTCCACCACCATGGCCAACACCGCGGCGCACAGTTGCTTCCGAAAGGGGCGCAGCAATGGCAGAAAGTGTCGAACCCAGTCCCTGCTGGTCTTCTTGTCATGCATTATCCCGTGCTCCTTTCCTTCCCCCTTCTCAGTCGGTATTTCCCTAGCCCCTCCCCGTTGGAAGAGAGCCAGTAATTGTGTAGAGCTGCGATCGATTGAGAAGTGCGCTTCGATTTTGGCTTGGGCGGCTCGGCCTAGGCGCTCCCTCAATTCCGGAGAGGTCAGCAGCCGATCGAGTGCGTCGGCCAGCCTCGCAGGATTGCTGGGAGGGACCAGTAGGCCGTCGCGCTCGGATTCGATTAGCTCTGGAATCCCGGAAACCGGCGTTGAGACAACGGGAACCCCGCTGCCCATGGCCTCCAGCAACACGTTGGGAATCCCATCGCGATCCCCGTCACCGGCCACCATACACGGGAGCGCAAAAATAGAAGCTCGTTGGTAAGCACGGCAGACCATGTCATGGGTTTGCGCACCCACGAGCCTTACGCAGTCATTCAAACCGAGTTGCGTCACCTGGTTTTCAAGAGCCTGATGCTGAGGGCCGTTGCCTATAATCTCCACCTGGAAGCGCCGGCCCCGCCGCCGCAGAATGCCGGCGGCCACGATTAAGTCGTTAAGACCCTTCTTCTCGACCAGCCGGGCCACGGACAGGATCACCGGCGGCGCCGCATCGGACACCCGCGGCCACGCGAACTGGAATTGGGAGGCATCGAGTCCATGATAGATACAATGCAGTTTGCCATCGGATGCCGGGCCGATCTGAGTTGACAGATACTGCCGGTTGTACTCCGTGCAGGTAATCACGGCCTGAGCCTGCTGCGCCTCGGCGCGAAGAAGCTCGGGCGGTGTTTTGATGTAAATGTCCTTAGCATGCGCCGTGAAGGTATAAGGGATGCCGGTCAGTTGGTGGGTAAACATGGCGACCGGCGCCGGGGCATGGGCGAAGTGGGCGTGAAGATGCGCCACCGGTTCTCGCGACAGTTCATGGGCCAGGTAGCCGGCTTGGAAAAAGCACAGGAGAACACCCCGCCGGCGATAGCGCAGGGCTTGGAGTAGGGCTCGACAGTAACGGCCGGGCTGCCTGCAAAGTAAGCGCAGATTGGCTTGCAAGGCGGACTTCCAGTGTCGCCGCAGCGACAGGCAGGTCACCCGGGCACGCACCTGCGCGACCCGGGCATGGACCGGCTCGCCGTCCGAGTCCTTGATCGAGAAAATGCGCAGGGAACCCCCCGATCGCTCGACGGCGAGGACCTCGTTTAAAATAAAAGTCTCGGATAGCCGCGGCCAGGCGCTAACAACATATCCAACCGTTGGCTTCCGAGTAGACTCCGCGTGCATATGCTCTCTCCCCAACACGTACTTGTCGAGCAAGTTCTAACAAGCGCCCAGCAGGGGTGTCACACCAACCGCCGAGCTTCGCTCAATAGCTCAGGCAGGATTTGCATCCAGCTCTGAGGCCGCTGTACAAACACCACGAAGCGGTCCAGCTTGAAATATGCGATGGCCTTCGTCCAGCATCGCCTCAATTTTTTCTCGCCAGCCGGGAGTCGGGCGACCGGCGATGTAGGCAGCGAGCTGGAGGCAAATGGCGGCCTGATAGAACGCCAAGTTGGCCACGCCTTGCGGTCCGCGGGCAGCCACATAGGTGCGCTGAAACACTTCGCCGTAGGTATCCAGTGCGCGAATTGAGCCCAGTCGGCTCAGCGCCACTCGCCGCAGACCGACGGTGAATCTTGCTACGTCGCGGCAAGGGTCCGCCACATCGTAACCGTCCCAATCGAATGTGATCGTGTGGCCCTTCCCACCATTGAAGGGCAGGCCGTCAGCCAGGATGACCTGATCATGGCTATAGCTGCCATGGCCGGCGCACATTTCAATGCTGCTCAGCCGCGAGGCTGCGATTGCTAGCAGGCCGAAGAGGTGGACAGCCTTTTCCCCTAAGGGTTCGGCCGTTTCGGCGATGTGGCGTGCCCTTCGCTCCAGAGTCGCTAGATGCTTGCTAATCTCGAACACAGGCCCCGCCTTGGGAGCTGTAGCGTGGAATCGTACCAACCATCGCGCGCACCGCTCGGCAGTTACAGCGCGATCCCGGTCGCTGGCCTTCAGAAAGATCTCCTTGGCTCGAGTCCCCTCGATTTTTTCCTGTAATAGAAGACGCAGCTCCGGCAGGTACCCTTGGGGACGCGGAATCGAGAACTCTTGGTCCTGACGGAAACCAGCCCTCCAGATCCTTTCCATTGCTTCGTAGACATCCGCACGGTCGGTCGCATAGACCTTCCCGATCAAGGAGCGGAATCCAGTCGTAGTTCCCAACGCAATTTCAAACGTACAGCGGTGCCCGGGGTGGTGCTTGAGAACTTGCAGGCGGACGTTTCGGATCGTCCCCCACTCCGGCGGCAAGACGTCAGGAAGCTCGTCCCCCAACACAACCGGGTCGAAGGCTTTCTCCAGGGTCGGAATTCCCGGGTCGCTGACCAGGAATGATTCGGAAGAGTTTAGTTCAGACATGGCTCTACTCTCCCTCCTTCGCGATCCTCCGGATCATCCTTAAGTTCGGCAGCCGTTTCGCTCGGCGGAAGCAAAATTGGCCACAGGTCTCGAGCGATCCGCAAGTTGACAGCAGGATGGGCCTGCCGTGGCGCCGGAATGACAAATAAGCCACTGGGGCGCGCACCTTTGCCAGCTTGGCGTGGACCGGCTCCCCGCGAGGATCCTTGATCGAGAAAATTCGCACAGGCAGCTCACGTCGCTCCAGAGCAAGGATCTCGTTCAAGACAAACGTCTGCGACAACCGTGGCCACGTGCTGACCACGTATCCGATTGTCGGCTTTTGCTCAGGCGGAAGGTGCATAAGCTCCTACCGCACAAGCTCTAAGAGGCGATCGGCAGCGTGCTTTATTCCGTCCATCGGAAGAGCCCCGTTCTGAACGGGGTAATCGTCCCTCTCCAGGTCCTCCACCAACCGATGCGCCAGCTTCTCCGGAGAAAGGCCCGTTGGATCGAGCACGTCGATCAGGCGCTTCTTGGCCAATAGCCCGGCTCTCATCCTTTGTTCTGCACTCGGTCCGTTGCGAGGGACCACCAGGGCCTTCTTCTTCAGGTACAACACCTCAGACAGAGTGTTGTATCCAGCCATGCAGACCACCAGATCTGCAGCCGCGATGCAGCTCGGACCGTCCTCCACATGGGGGACGATGCGTACCGGCAGACCTTGTGCCTCGGCCTCCAACTGGAGATGAATCTCGAGCGGGGCATTCGCCCCCACCGCCATGAGCGTCGCGAAATCGGCGCGGTGACCTAGCAGCCGAACCGCTTGCAGGTAGGTTCGCATCAGAAGCTGACCGTCACTTCCTCCCCCTGCGGAGACAAAGACGAATCGCTCGAAGGGAAGCCCGATACCCTGGCGGACCTCATGGGCGGGCTTGACTGGAAGCTGACTCACCAGATAGCCACAGTAGTGCAGACCCTCGGGCGGTACCGGTAACTGATAGGTGCAGCACGTATTAAACATCTCTTTGCTACCGTAGATCAGGACCCGATCGTAGTAGTG
>QHYU01000088.1 GCA_003224235.1 Acidobacteriota bacterium | reverse complement strand
GCCGAGAATTGCCTCACGGAAGTAATGGAACGTCCCGGAGTTCGATTGGCGGCTGACGCGGATGATTTCGTCGGCACCTGCAGGCATTCTGACGCCGAGTTGAGACCACTTGGTGATCTTGCCGCCCTCCCCGTAGATTTCGGCTAACCGGTCGAGCGTGATTTCCTCCAGCGGATTGTTCTTGTGGACGTAGACAGCCAGGGCATCATAGCCGACCATGAACTCGCGCGGCCCTTTGCCGGTGTTCTTTTTCGCCTGCTCAATCTCTTGCGGCTCGAAGCGGCGGCTGCAGTTGGCGATGTCCACCGTGCCGTTGATTAATGCGGCGATCCCAGTGCCCGAGCCGCCGCCGGAGACCTCAACTGACGCCATCGGATCCAGCTTGGCATATTCTTCCGCCCACGCTTGGGCAAGGTTGACCATGGTGTCCGAGCCGGTGTTTTGGATGACGGTCTTCTCCGGTTGCTTCGAACGCGAGCAACCGAGTGGCAGCCACGCGAGGGTTGCGACCAGCAGAGCGCTGGCAAAGAGTTTCATAAAGCGAGAATCAGATCGAAGGATTGGCAGGTTCATTGGTTTGATTCTTGTCCTCTCCGAGGATCGCCTGAACAAGATCCCGGATATGGTTGGTCATCGATTCGAATGCCCGTTCATAGGCCGCTCGGACTTCTTCGGGCGTTCCGCGCGCCTGAGAGGGATCGGGCACGTTCCAGTGCAGGCACAAAGTCTTAGTCGGCTTCTTCGGGAAGGCTTTTTCCGGGTCTTTACCGAGCGCCACGATCACCTGAACGTAGTCCAGCTGAGGAACCTGGTCTATTGATCTGGAAGCCTGATGCGAGATATCAATGCCTTTCTCCGCAAGAAACCAGACGGTCTGTGGATCCACCGCACTGGCCACCATCCCCGCGCTGCTGAACCAGAAGCGTTTCCCTCCCAACCCGCTGGCGATCGCATCCGCCATCCGGCTGAGACACCCGTGGGTCTCGTCCACGAAGAGCACGTGGAAGCCCTCGCGGGGCAGGTGCCGCAGATATTCGCCCGTGGCGAAGTACAGCGCCTGCTCGCAGATGTTTGTGGCCTGGTCCGAGACACGTTCAAAACGCCGCGCCACGGTGATCAGCGGTGGGAGGGCTTCCAGCGGCAGTCGGCCTTGTTGACGCAATCCCACCAAGTCGGCGCTAATACTGTCGCGGATCTCATTGACTCGCGGCTCGCTGGCCATGGTCGTGCGGGCAAGGTCGGGATTCTTGTCCACGAACGCCTGCACGGCGTTGTGCAGCATTGGGATCGCCAGGTTCGCAATCTCGCTGAACTTGTCCGTGGGCAATTCAAAAGGCAACGAATTGATCAGCAAAACCTGCCGCGCGATGCTTTCCGCGTAATCGCCGACACGCTCCAGTTCGTTAATAATCTTGCTTGCGGAATACACAAAGCGCAGGTGGGCGGCCGCCGGTTGGTGGCGCACGATGAACTCCATGCAAAGCTGATCCAACTCGGTCTCTGAGGCGTCCACATCCTGATCGTGCAGAATCACCGAGTACGCCAACTGCCGGTCCCGCTTCAGAAACGCTTGAAAGGCCCGCGTCAACGCCTGCTCGTCTAGGGCCGCCATTTCCAACAGTTTGGTGCGGATCTGGTCGATGTCGCGCTGCAACAACGCTTCCAAATGGGGTGTGAGTGGTGTCGTCAATGCTCAAGTCCTTTTTGTTGATTCCTTACCCCAATACAATCCGCACATACAAGCGTTTTTTTTCGAGCAACCCATTTTGCGAACGCGCCTCGACCACGTTCAGCAAAGACACCGCCTGTTCCCGTTCCAATGGCATTTGCGGTGTCGATGGTCCGACCCAGGTAGGGTTCACTCCTCATATGTTATAAGCAACTCAATGAAAAGTGAACCTCATGCGACCAATTCTTCCGGCGTGGACAATCCAGATCCCCCAGGCGGCCAAGCCTTCGCATATATAATAGCTTCGGTACGACCAAAAAGAACAGAGGAAGAAGAATGCCCCACAGCGGATCGCATTCTCGCGGTCTCAGGTTAATCGCAGCGTTCAAGCTTTTCAAGGGGTTGGCGCTGCTCGCGGTCGGTATCGGCGCGCTTAAGCTATTGCACAAGGACGTGGCCGCCGAGATGGCGCGCTGGGTAGATCTTTTCCGGGTCGATCCCGACAATCGCTACATTCACCGGCTGCTGGAGAAATTTTCGACCCTTGACGCTCAAAAGCTGAAAGAACTCAGCGCGGGCACTTTCTTTTACTCAGCGCTCCTGCTCACCGAGGGCATTGGTCTGTGGCTGGGCAAGCGCTGGGCTGAATACCTTACGATTATCGCCACGTCTTCTTTCATTCCGCTGGAAGTCTATGAACTCGCCAAACGAGTGAGCCCCGCGAGAGTCACCATACTGCTGATCAACATCGTTGTGGTCGCTTATTTGGTGATTGAAGTTCGCCAGAACCGAGAGAACCGCTGAATGAAAGGGAAAGCCTGACGGGGTCGTCCCACTCCGTCTGCCGTTGATTTCGTAGAGCGATGTCTCCTCACCATGCCTTTTGCCCTCTGCCCTCGCTGCTGCTCTTGTCCCCTGCCCGCCTCTCCCCAGTCGAGTTTTTGCTTTGCTTGATGCCCGTTTTGGGGTATCTTGCTCGCGCTCACCACAGGTAGTCCCTGCTTCCCAGGGGCACTCGGGAGGTAACAGCAAACTGGAGAAAGCTTCCGCGCGCATGCGTCGCGGCTTGCGCCGGAGACAGGTGCATTACTCAGCCCGTCCCGCTCTGGGATGGGCTTGCTGGGTGGTAGTGTGGCAACAAGTAGCCGTAAGTCTCGTCGGGAAGCAGGCTCGTAGGGACAGCAGCGGCATCTGCGCAGGCTGCGCTCTCCGTGTGCGAATTTTCGAGCGCCACTGATGCAGGGAAGGTTCCAGCCTGATTCCACTGGGAGGAGGAATGAAGGTTGGCCAGACGCCGGCGGTTTGCCTTGTTCTTGTACTGTGCGCCTGTACACCCGGGCAGGCGCAGGAGGGACCGCGAATCGAGGCCAGCGCTGCGAAGGCTGCCCAGGAGAGCCCAGAGAAAACTGAGATCAGAGGCACTCCCTACCTGGGAGGGTACGCGCTCTTCACAACCACTTATACGCCCGATCGGTTTACTCAGATCGGCACCGTTCTCACCCCCGTCTTACTAATACCGTTTGGCAACAAATGGCTCATTGAGACGAAGTTTGTCTTGGATGGAGAGTACAAGCGCGATGCGAATTCCATGCAGTGGGATCAAACGCTTGGCAAGAATTTTGAGCTCATCCAACTGGATTACATCGCGTCGCGCTACCTCACCGTGGTTGCTGGGCGATTCTTGACCCCCTTCGGTATCTTCAACGAACGCCAGCACGCGCCGTGGATCAAGAAGCTGCAGATCCAGCCATTCATTGCCACCGGCGCGCCCTCCGGTAACGGAGGGATGTTAAAAGGGGCGTTTGAGATCGGTTCAGCCGTGCAATTGAACTATGCGGCGTATTTCTCAGCTCTGACCTCCGTAGAAACGATAAAAACCCGGCGTACGGCTGGCTCTCGGATCGGGCTCGCGTTCTCCAACCATCGGCTGGAGTTCGGAACTTCGTTTCAGCGGGTGTTGCAAGACGGGCAGTCCAGCAGCTTCGGCTTCGACGCCACGTGGCTGCCCTTGCGCCTGCCACTTGAGTTCCGCGCTGAATACTCAAACAGCGTGGAGGGCGATGGCTACTGGGTCGAAGCAGGCTACCGTTTTTCGCGCAGGAACGAGGGTGTACTGCGAATGGAGCAGTTCTTCGTTCCATCCGGTTTTAGTAAACCGGTCAATCCCGGACCGGGTGGGGACTTGGCGATCGTGAACACGCGCCGTCCGATGTTGGGCTGGAATTACTACCTTCGTGACGGAATAAAGTTCGGCATCAGCTACGGGCGCCAGTTCACGGCCAGAGGAGACACCCATGTTGGGAATGTCGTGGTTGTGTACCGATTCCAGTAGAATGCGAAATGTGGCTTTGGCGAGGCGCATTATATTACTCGCGTGCCTGATTCTCGCGCCGGCGGTTATGATGACCGGGCAGGGGAAAGGGAGCGCGGCAAGAAGAAAAGTCAGTCCTGCAAGCGATGGTCAGCGGGCATATCAGAACAAGTGCATGAGCTGCCATCGGGAAACGCACAAGTATTCGGAAGGGAAGCAAGCCACGATCCTGCGGCACATGAGGGTGCGCGGGGATCTGACAGAAAAGGAGGCGCAGGCCATACTGCGTTACATGACCCAATAGAATTGCGAGGCTGCAAAACGCACGCGCCAGCCTCCCTAGGCTGCAGTGATGACAAAGACTTCACGTTCTGCTCGTTCCTAGCGTGCTTCGAACTCCTCCTCGGTCAACAGCCATCCCCTTTCAATTTTCAAGGTGCCTCCTGCCTCTTAGCCGGAAGCGAAGGAGCATCCTGAGTTTCATGTCCCGCATGATTGCCGAGATTCACATAGCTACGGGTCACCGCAGTGGGGGCTAAGCTGCTTGATCTGCTTCACAACTCCCCCCATCGCTGTAAGTGAAGGTGTAGCCGATACTTAGGCAGTGTCGTCAGCCTCGATACTGCCTTTTGGTGAGAGCGTTTATGAGCGTGCTGCTCCCCACTGTGTCAGGCGTCCGGAGGGTGAAAGATATATCGTCAAAATTGATTAGTTGATGTGGGTAGGCAATTCGCACGATTGACTCTAGCTGCCCTTGATTATAGACAGGGCGCTCCCTTGCCCCGGGCACCCTTCTCCCCGGTGCCCGCCCCGTGCTGGCTGGAAAGACGATCAGAGCGTACCTACTCTGTTTGTCTTTCTGAGGGGTGCACAACATGGTGTCGTCTTGGTCTCGAAAGCTGCCTAGCGAGGAACCATCGAAAGCCATCGGTGGACGTATTGCAGTTCTGGTCGCTGATGACACACCGATGGGTTGCCAACTCCTGAAGAATGCGCTCAGGCGATCGCGGCACGCCTTTGACGTGGTCGCTTGCGCAGTGACGCGCGCAGACGTTCTCAACAGCGACCTGCGTAGCATCGACGTTGCCCTGATAGGCGAGGATTTGGAAGATGGGCGTTTAATGGGCTTCCAGGTTCTGCGTGAGCTACATGTCTCTCACCCCGAAACCAAAGTCATCATCCTATGTAACTCCCCGCAGAATGATCTGGTCGTGGATGCCTTTCGGGCAGGCGCCAGAGGGGTTTTCTGTCGCGCGGAACCCTTTGAATCGCTTTGTAAGTGCATCAAAGCCGTCCACACAGGACAAGTCTGGGCCAATAGCACCCAGCTCCAGCTCATACTCGGCGCCCTGGTTAAAGCTGCGCCGCTAAAGGTAGTTGGCGCTAATGGAATGAGCTTACTAGCCAAACGAGAAACTGAGGTGGTTGGTCTGGTGGCGGAGGGCCTTACAAACCGGGAGATCGCAGTCAAACTCGGTTTGAGTGAGCACACCATCAGCAACTACCTTTTTCGGATTTACAATAAGCTGGGGATATCGAGCCGCGTCGAGTTGGTCCTCTATGTCATGAGGCAGCGAGAACAAGTGGGTCACTTGGGTTGAGGGAGTTCTCTCGACCTCGCCAACGTCTTACAATTTGCTCCTAGACAGGGAACCACATAGGTTCCCCCGGCGCATGTCGGTCGGTGCGCAAGATCTCGTCAATGAAGGAGACCCCTGGTCCTAGCTGGGAACTCTTTGGCTGTGGCGGAAGCGCGCTTGCCAGCGCCTGCCGCACCACACTTTCACACACCCTTACCTGGAGGGGCTCGAACCCCCCGAAGTTCTGGCTGCTTCGTTAGCGGCCGGCGGCAGCAGCGCGCTTCCGCATTTCTTCGGGCGACACTTCCTCTTTGTGTGTTGCGATATACCAAACGTGTCCAAAGGGGTCCGTCACGCCGCCGATCCGGTCGCCGTAAAACTGATCCTGCACCGGCCTTTGCACCTTGGCCCCAGCAGAAACAGCCTGGTTGAACAGTGCGTCCACGTCCTCGACGTAGAGGAGGATGCTCACCGGCGAGCCGCCGAGCGACTGCGGGCTGCGGTGACCCATTTCCGGGAACTCGTCCGCAAGCATGATGGGCGAATCGCCAATCCTGATCTCGGCATGGCCGATCCTCCCATCGGGTTGCGCCATGCGCATCAACTCCGTTGCTCCAAACGCCTTCTTGTAAAACTCTATGGCGCGCGCCGCGTCCTTGATGATCAAGTACGGAGTCGCGGTGTGGTAGCCCTCGGGGATGGGTTTCACTCTGCTTGTCATAAATTCTCTCCTTTGCCTTGGGTCTGTGCGATGTTGTTCTGATGCTTGCGCAGTTGAGAGCCCTGCTTTTTTATCGCTTTTCGCACACCTTTGTGCGCGTCCGGATGCTGAAGCACAATAGCTTAAGTTGCAAAAGGAGGGAAGGGCCCGGAACAGCACTAGTCTGCTGGGAGCCTCACGATTCCAAGCGGATTGATTCTTGCCTCGTTCGCACGTACGCTCCAATGCAGGTGCGCCCCTGTCGCGCGTCCGGTGGCGCCTACTCGCCCCAAGGTTGTGCCGACTTCCACAACTTCACCCACCGTGACGGCAATTGATTCCAGGTGACCGTAGAAGGTGTACAAGCCCAGGCCGTGGTCGAGCACGACAGTATTTCCGGAGAAGAACAGCTCATCTGCTAGCACCACACGACCCCGCTGTGCGGCGTGCACAGGGGCGCCCGCCACTGCAGGGAAGTCTTCTCCGTTGTGCGGCATCCCCGGCCGGCCGTTGAGAACCCGGCGACGCCCGAAGTTTCCTGCGGCCTGGGCGCCGTCAACCGGTACTCGGAAGGCGCCCTGCCACAAACGCTCCGGGGTCACACGGGCGAACAATTCCCCAAGGCGCTGGCGCTCCCGTGCAGTCCGCTCAAGGTTTTTCGGACTCAGGTCGACGAACTGCCGCCGCACGCGCAGCCTTTCGATTGCGAACCGGCCAGCCTTGACCGAAACAACCGCGCTGCACGTCACTCGCTCACGGTTCTCCAGTTGCGCAGCCACAGTAAGAGGGTATTGCCCGGCGGGCCGTTCGAGGTCAACACCTAGCAGGGCGCGTTGCACGTTCTCCTGGCTGTTCTCCCGCCAAAATAGAAGAGTGTGGCCATCCCACTGGGCTTTGAGCTCGGCAAGCGGCGACGTACTGTGCACCTCCACCAACAGCAAACTACCTTGAGAAGACTCAGAGGAACTGAGGCGCAGTTCCACATCTTTCCCACAAACGCGTGAATCCCGGGTCTCCCCCGGTATCGAAAACAAAGCCAGGTATACGAAGGCGACCGTGCCGATGAGTCCAACGCGAAAGAGGATGTTGAGTCGCATACGACTTCAATAGGGGTGCCAGTACGAATATACGGCAGAAGTCGCCAAACCGCTAACGCTGTGCGTCGCAATTCCTAAACCGCACCGGTGTTTTCTGGTGCGCAATGCCCTGGGGCGGCGCGGTTGCCCTGCACTCGGGTTCCCGGTAAGATTGGGAGTCCGCAGTCCCCGGAAGTGCGCTTGCACATGCGGGTCCAGTGTCCTGGAAATGCGACCGAAAAGAGCAGCCCAGAAAAACAGCCCGGGAAGAATGACGGCAGCCGCGACGGTCTGGTACTTCGCCTACGGCAGCAACATGAACCGCGCGCAGATGCGTTCGCGCACCGGCCAAATCCTCGAGGAGCAACCTGGTCGCCTCGACAACTACGAAATGCTCTTCAATAAGAAGTCGCGCGGAGGCTCAGCCACCGCCAACATCCGGTCCGCGCCGGGCAAAATCGTCTACGGCGTGCTCTACAAGGTTCCCGACGCCGCGTTCCGGAGTCTCGACCGCTTTGAGGGCGTCCCAGAGCATTACCGGCGGATCGAGGTCAGCGTGACCGATAGCGCGGGAAGGAAGGTCACGGCACAGGTCTACGTCGCCACCAGGGTCGAAAAAGGCCTTCGCCCGGCGCCGCACTATTTGCAAGTCATTCTGGATGGGGCTGGAGAGCACGACCTGCCACCAGAGTACATCGGCGAGATCAAAGCAAACGCCGGGCAGCATAGTCGCAGTTAAATCCGGACCAGAGAGGTACCAGGAGCGATCATGGCCACTACAACGATTCCACGCACGGCGATCAAAGGCGGCAGCTTCTTAATTGAGTCGTGTCGCCCCGAGGAAATTTTTAGCCCGGCGGACCTGAGCGATGACCAGAAACTAATTGGGCAGACGGCCGAGGAATTTGTCACCAAGGAGGTGCTGCCCCTGGCGAATGAACTCGAACAGCACAAGGAAGGCCTGATGCCCGAGCTGGTGCGAAAAGCGGCTGAGCTCGGGTTGATGGGCGGGGGCATCCCGGAGGAGTACGGGGGCTCGGGCCTGGACAAGATCTCGGCCACGGTGCTGGCGGAGAAACTATCGGCTTACGCCTCGTTCTCGGTCACCCATGGCGCGCACGCGGGCATCGGCACGCTCCCGATCGTGTACTTCGGCACCGAAGAGCAGAAGAAGAAGTACCTGCCCAAGCTCGCCAGCGGCGAGCTGATCGCCGCATACTGCCTCTCCGAGCCGCAGGCGGGCTCCGACGCACAAAACGCTCGGACGCGCGCGGTGCTTTCGCCAGATGGTAAGCATTGGATCCTCAACGGCCAAAAGATGTGGATCACCAATGGCGGCTTTGCCGATGTGTACATCGTCTTTGCCAAAGTGAACGGGGAGAAGTTTTCCTGTTTCATTGTGGAACGTGGCCATCCGGGGTTTTCGGTCGGCGCCGAAGAGAAGAAGATGGGCATCAAGGGCAGCTCGACCGTGCCGATCTTCTTTGAGAACTGCCAAGTGCCGCGGGAAAACCTCTTGCATGAGATCGGCCGGGGTCACATCGTCGCGTTCAACATCCTTAATGTGGGGCGCTATAGCCTGGGCGCGTACTGTGTCGGCGGGACGAAGAAGGTGCTCGAGACATCGTCGAAGTATGCCAAGGAACGCACCGCCTTTGGCAAACCCATCGGGGAGTTTGGCTTGGTCCGCGCGAAACTGGCCGAGATGGCCATTCGCATTTACGCCGTCGAATCCATGCTCTACCGCTCGGCGGGCATGATCGAAGGCGCCATGAGCGCGGCTGGCGCGGCAGCCGATAAGACACAGCAATTGATGAAGGTTCTCGAGGAGTATGCCATCGAAAGCTCGATCAACAAGGTGTACGGCAGCGAGGTCCTCAGCTTCGTGGTCGATGAAGCAGTGCAGATTTACGGGGGTTACGGCTTCCACGAGGACTACCCCGTGGCCCGGACTTACCGGGACAGCCGCATCAACCGCATCTTTGAGGGCACCAACGAGATTAATCGCCTGCTGATCATCCAGATGCTGCTGAAGCGCGCCTTGTCGGGCGCCCTGCCGCTGATGGCGGCAGGCGCCAAGCTGCAGGAAGAAATCCTCGCCGGGCCGCAATTTGAGGAGGCTGCCACTGGGCCGTTCGCGGAGGATGAGCGCGCGGTCGCCAACGCCAAGAAGACGTTTCTGCTCGCCGCTGGCGCGGCGGTCCAGAAGCACCGCGAGCAGCTTGCTGACCAGCAAGAGATTGTGGGCGCGCTGGCCAATATCGTGATGGAAGTTTACGGCATGGAGTCCTCGCTGCGCCGGGCGCAGAAGGGGGTCGCGGCCCGGGGTGAGGCATCCGCCGCCGCGATGGTCGATGCGGCGCGGGTTTTCCTCTATGACGCTGCCGACCGCGTGGAGAAAGAAGCGCGCACCGCGCTCAGCGCGGTGGGCGAAGGCGACATGCTGCGCACGCAATTGGCGGTGCTCAAGCGTTTCTCCAAGCGCGAGGCTGTGGATACCGTCGCGCTGCGCCGCCGTGTGGCTGCGGCGGTGCAAGCCGGCGACCGCTACCCCTTCGAGGGCCGCTAGGGCCGCGGTGGCCCGCGCGCGCCTATCCACGGCGTGGATTCGTGCGCTAGCCGAGCCCTACCTGCGCGGCTACCGCGCTGAACGGGAAACCGGCGGGAGCCTGCGCGGCTACTGGTTCCGGTGGCAGGTTCCCCGTTGCCAAACCAGTCTTCGGCGCCGGGGAAGCGCAGCGGTGCACTCCCAAGCCTCTTTCGGCTTTTTCGTCGGCTACCTCCTGCACGCCGGCCACTACGACTTTCTCGCTCCCGAACCGCCCGAGTGTCTCGTGTTTGCCTTCGTACAGCCGGTCGGCGGCGGCGCGCACCGGCGCCTGGTGGGCCAGCCCGAGAGTCTGATGCGCAAAACTTTTCACTATATCCGCTGGCTGACCCACCGCCCGCCGCGGTTTGCCTTCTTTGACCGCGAGATCGCCGCGATGGTGCGGCACAACTCGATGCGCGACTGGCCTCCCAACAAGTACCAACACTTCTCCCGGAACTTCTTCATTGAGACCCTGGCTTGGCTGGTCCGCAGCGGGCTGGTGGGCAAGCTGCGGGAGGAGGCGTTGCGCTCGGCTGGGGCCGGGCGATCGCTCCGGTTGAAGAATTCGCCGCACGACAGGGAAAGCTGGCATGGGGAAAAGCCCGCTGCCCGGCAAAGTTCTCCTCGGGAGGGCCCTTGAAAACAAGTCGATTTCTAGTGCCGTCGCTGTTGGTAACCATTGTGATTCTGGTTGGGTTGGTGGTTTACCAGAATCGCGTCATCGTCAAGCAGAGTGTGGAGATTCGCTGGATGTTGGCACACTGCAAGCAATAAGCGGAAATTGCATGCCAATAGTGGAAAAACTTCTGAACAACCTTTCGATCTACTCCTGGTAGCCGCCCCGTACTATAGCTAGTTCAAGACCTTAGCGATTTAATGGCACATGCCGCTTTTGGATGCTGATGTGCATCTAAACTATTGTCGGGGAGGATGGGACCTTGAACCCAGCAAATTCTGAGCCGCAGGACCATTTGCGGAAATGGATGTGGTGTTTCTTGGCTACGCTTCTGGCGTTGCAGCTCTACTTTGTGCGCGAGCTTCTGGCTGCCCTATTCCTGTTCGCACTGGGGTTTGGAGCTCTGGCTGGGCTGGCCCTATTCCTGTTCCTGGTCGAGCGGGCCGGCCAGTTTAGTATGGCCTGGGCCGGATCTCACACGCGCCGTGGGCTTGGCCTGCTTGGAGAAATCAGTAAGAAGCCATTCCGCGGTCCAGGGTCCGAGCCTGCCCAATAGCAGCGCTGACTTGGTCGGAAGCCAAGAAGAGCGCGGGCGTTCAGCGATGACGGCCGTGGCCTGACTACTGGGGCAAACCAAACTTATTCGGCAGTTATCTTTCCCAATTCTTTTCACAATTTCTCAACGTGCGAACTCGAACCGGGACCGTCGATTCGCGTGTTTAATTCCTCTCTCTCACTTGCCACTCGAATGCTCCAGCCGTATGGGCAAGTGTGTCGAAAAGCCGCTGGTGACCATCTCAGTGAACGTTCCCAATCTCAGAATGACTAAACTCGGAGAGAAATGGCCGGCATTCTCCTGTTTGGAGCGACTTGAAGCGGGCCAGACTTTCTGAGCTGTCAGGTATTTTCCGGTCCTAAATTACAGGACTTACCGGATTGGCAAGCCGTTCTGGTTCTAGTACTAGATATCGTCTGAGCCATGGGGGACTGGGGAACATTTCGACTCAGTTCTGAGGAGCCCAGCGGAGGACCGAGGAAGATCCTGATCGCTGATGCAAACCAAGGATTTCGGGGGTTCATGAGGCAACTCTTGGAGAAGAACCAGGACTTGGCCTTGGTTACCGAAGCAACAGATGGTGAAGGAGCCGTTAGCGTTGCCCGACACCTCAAGCCTCAAGTTGTCCTGGTGGACATCGATCTGCCTAACGCTGGCGGTTTGGAGACAACGCGACGCATCAAAGCCGAACTCCCTCAGACGAGGGTTATCCTGCTGTCCGCCGTGGACGGGAACGCCTATCGCGACGCTGCCAAGAGTTGCGGGGCCGACGCTTTCCTGCTCAAAGGTGTTCCCGTGTCGGAAGTTCTTTCTGTCATCCGGCACGGAACCCCGTTAAGTGCTGCGTAGGCAGATTGTTAACTCGCGAGGTAAATAGGGGCCTTATCTTAGGACCACGGCTTGCCAGCTCATAAGGGGAGCTCCCATGAACGTTCTGATCGCAGAACCCGATGCGGCATATCGCAGCTTCGTGCGGCGAACTTTGGAAAGGGAGATAGATTTGGTATTGGTGGCGGAGGCCGCAGATGGCGAACAGGCTGTCCGGCTGGCTCAGCAACTCAAGGCTGACGTCGTCCTGATGGACCTTGATTTGCTTGGCGTGGACGGGCTGGAGGCCACGCGGCGCATCACAGCGGAGCTGCCTCGGACGAAGGTCATTGTGCTCGGGGCCCTGAATGGGGAGAGCCACCGCAACGTCGCAGTGGGGTTTGGAGCCGAGGCCTTCCTGGCGAAAGGTGGCCCAATCCCAGAACTCTTATCCGCCATCCGACAAGGGTATCTGCGGACGCTGTGCCGCGAGATGATTGATTCTGCGAGATGAGCTGAGCACTTCAACTCTGGCACTGTCTCCGCCACATAAACCTTCCACTTTACCCACTTGGTGATGCAAATCTTAGTGCCCGGCTGCAACCGACAGGCGCACCGTTTCTGATCCACCGGGCTAGTGAGCACGGCATGCCAGGAAGGTGATCTGCGCAAGTGGGGAAGCCTCGGACCTGACGGAGGTTCGCGCCTCCGAGAGTATTTGCCGCGATAAGTAGTGCAGTGGTTAGACCCTCTTTCCGTCAAAAAATTCTTATTGACTCCTTGGATGGCGAGGTTAGAATTCCCGTGCGTGTTCGGGTGGCTCCATCCCCAAGGCCCGCCAAGTGGAGAGACTCAGTATCTCCACCCTCACCTGTGGCAATCTCCTGTTCAACGCGGAGTCCCCGTAGCTAAGCCGAATCGAACACTCATTCCGGCGGACCTTTGCAGCAGGGCCATGTACGCAGCGCGGGCCGTCGGGCGCGCAGACGCCAAATAGGCTCAGGCTGCCTCGCGAGCGGGCGTGGGTCTGTGCTTCACCAGAAGGCCAGAATCTCATGAAGCATTTCGAGTGGACGGACTTCGTACGCGGCTTAGTCGAGGAGTCAGCAAGAGTGGCGATGGAAGGTCATCTGGCATCGGGCTGCCGGAAATGCCGGCATACTGCTGATCTGTTGCGCAAGGCGGCAGTGGCCGCGCGCAGCGACTCGAAAGTCCAGGTTCCTGAATATGCAGTTCGTTTTGCCCGCGCGATTTTTATCTTGCAACTGCCGGAGAAGGTGCGACTGCTGCCCCGCGCGCCAGCGCGGTTGCTCTACGATTGTTTCCGCGAACCCTTGCCGGCAGGCGTCCGCACCCAGCAGGGCCTGAGCCGACAGGTGCTCTACCAGGCCGGGGATTACTTGCTCGACCTCCGGCTGGAGAATGAACGTGGCAGTTCCCGGGTAGCCCTGGTGGGGCAGATCCAGAACCGGAAGGAGCCTGGCAAACGCTTGGGGGGTGTTCTTGTTCTGCTGGTCTCAGAGGAACACGTTCTGGCGCAGGCGGTGAGCAACTCGCTGGGCGAATTCCAGATGGAATATGCGCCGACCAAACGCCTGCGGCTTTACGTGCCGGTGCGCCAGGCCGGCAAGCAAATTGAGGTGCCGCTCAGCCGGCCCGTAGGGCCAAAGGCAAGAGAGGGCACGGCAGCGGCGAAAAAGACCCCATTCTGGAGGAAGGAGCAGTGACTGTGCTGATGCGATTCCATCAACCACTCGAGTGGAGGAGCAGCAAGTTGGTTTTTGCAGGCGTGGTGCATGGGATGGAGGGATGAGATGAGGCGCAAAGTGGAACGACAGATTCTCGCATGGCTGCTCGGGCTCGTCACCCTGCTGGGTATACCCCGCGCTGGCAGCGCATCCGACGACGAGGACGAGTTCATCCTTCGCTGTTCGCCAGAGGCGATCCATGAAATCGTCAGACGCCACGGGTTGACACTCCTCCGCTCGCACGGGAGTCAGAACATCCATTTTGTCCGCGCCACGGTTGCCGCTCGTCCGGAGCATTTTTTAAGCAACCTCAGGTCCGACCCGGATGTGCAGGGGATAGAGGCGGACACAGATGTGATGTTCCCGGAGGCTCGTCCAGGGTTAAAAGTCGACCAGTCCACTGCTTCCATCCTCGACATGCTAAGGAACCGGTCAGTGGTCCCTTTCTACGGGAGCCGGGTGTGAGCAGTTACGTCAACCAACCGGCGATCATGCTGATTCGGAGCGCGGAGGCCCATCAACTGGCCACTGGTGCCGGGATTGTGGCCGTGATTGATACGGGCGTGGACCCCAACCACCCCGTGCTGAAAGCCTCGCTGGTCCCGGGCTTTGACTTCACCCGCAACCTGCCTGGCATGCCCTCGGAGTTCGCCGATCTGGGCCAGTCCACGGCCTCCATTCTGGACCA
>QHYU01000087.1 GCA_003224235.1 Acidobacteriota bacterium | reverse complement strand
TCCGCCGCCAGCTCGAGCGGGCGGGTCGTTGATCGGGCGGCGGGTCTGCTCCCTCTGGCCCCTTGCTGCCAGGGGCGGGGGCAACGTAGCGCAGAAGCTTGTCACGACTCCTGCTGGCGCTAGAAGAGTTTTATTGATAGAATGGTTGTTGCTCGGAAATGAAAGCAAGACGACTAACGCCTCATCGTTCCGCGGTTTTGGAAACCATCCGCGCCAGTCGCACCCATCCGACTGCTGCCGAGATTTACTCCCAGGTGCGCCGGCGCAGGCCTGGGGTAGCCTATGCCACCATTTACAACGCCCTCGACTGGCTCACACGCAACGGTATGGTTAGCGAGCTGAGGTTGGGTGACGAAGCCAGCCGTTACGATCCGACAACTGCCCGCCACGATCATCTGGTGTGCACGCGTTGCGGTGCCCTGGTGGATTACGAGCTACCGCTGCCGCATAGAATCTTGCTCCAGGCCGGCCGCCGGCACGGCTTCCGCGTCCAGTACTACAGGCTAGAGCTGTTCGGCTGCTGCTCGCAGTGCGCGCCGGATTCCGCGGCACCCTCGCGCTAAACCATCCTCCTGATTTTCAGCCGATGTAAGCGGGATGAATGGATGTCTTGTGCTCAGGCCTTCGTTCCGCTCGGGAAAAGTCCGCGAGGTATCCTAACCGGCGGTTGAGATGTTTCGCCTCGCCCAGGACAACAACCCCCATGGGATTCCGCCCCCGAGAGGAAAGTGAGTTTGAAGAAGGGGAATCGGCCGGGACTGCGGCGCTGCAGGCGATGGCTTGCTCGGTTTTACATTAGATGGACAGCAACAAGCTGTCAGCGGAGATCATCAGTGCCCTTTGGATGATTTGGCGCCGACGATTGGGTCCGGCACGTCCCCCACGCGGCCTTTCAAGCGGTCGTAGGCAGTGACCTGGCACGTCGAACCCAGCGCTTCATTGTAGTAGGCGGGCACTCCGAGCGTGGCGCGTAGCTCTTCGTTGAACCGACGTAAATTGGCTAATTGAGACGCCAAAGCAGGGAACTTGCGACCGTCATCGGCGAGCAGGAACTTCTGGTAGCCCGCGTCCCACAGGCGCGCGAATTGTCCGTTGATCAAAACAGAAGGAGGGACGGTCATCTGGTAGCGACCATCGCTGGTGCGCCGGAACTCCGCCGCGCAACCATACTTTTCGACTCGCGCCACGCCTCCCGTGCTGCTGACGGTGAATCCGGCAGCAGGGAGTTGCGTTTCCAGCAGGGAGGGGTCAAACCGCTCGTTGATGTTCCACACAATAAGACAGATTAAGGAACCGGTGGGTGAAGTGTAAAGCGGAAAGTTCAAAGGACCAAAGGACAAGAGGCTGAGGAACTAAACGCGAAGGGTCTGTGATCGTGGTTAGAACCGCAAGCTGGGAGGCATGCGAGCGGAGCCGGGAGTGCGACTAATTGGGTCGCATATTGAAAAAGCACAACTTACAGTGCGAATCAGCCGCTGACACTATCGCTAATCGGCTGAGAAGGGCGAACGCGAGCCCGGAAGCGATCATCGCTGGACTCCTGGGGACAGCTAGTGACGAGCATGCCGGGACCAAGGCACAGTGCTAATCTTGGGGCTGCCAGTCCGGTCCATAGGCAATGGGGTGAATCGCCCTTAATGGCGGGGAGTGTACGTTGAGCAGCTCTGGGTTTCGGCAGCTTATTCACAGTGCTTTTTTTCTCGCGATATTCGTGGCCACGGGAGTCCCACTGTATGCACAAAACGCCGTGGATTGGCGCAAAGATCTTGAGTTCCTCCGCGACGAGGTTCCGAAGCACCACAAGAACGCGTTTCACTCCATCTCGCAACGCCAATTCGAGAAGCAGATCGACACGTTAGAGGCGCGACTGGCACAGGTGAGCCGCTCCGAGGTAATCCTGGATGTGGCCAGGATCGTCGCCAGCATCGGCGATGGACATACACAGATGTTCCTTGATGCCGACGAGAAGGTCGGTTTCCATCAGCTTCCAGTGCGGTTCTACCGGTTCCGGGAAGGAATCTACGTCATTGCGGCCGAGGAACAGAACCGTTGGGCGATCGGTAAGCGCGTTTCCAAAATCGGAAACGTTGCCATCATGGAGGCGATTACGCGAGTCGCTCCGGTGGTCAGTCGCGACAACGAGATGACAATAAGGGATGTACTCCCAAATGATCTGTGTCTGGCCGAGGTGCTTTACTACTTGAATTTAAGTAACGATGGCAGCGCAGCAGCGTTCGAAATTGACGTCGATGGGGAGCCCCGCATTCTGCGCGTGAGCGTTCCGGCCGATAACAGCAAGGTCACGCTGACACGCTGGTCGCAGGCGATCAGCCCCTCCCCGCTCTGGATGTCGCAGCCCGGAGCCAAGTACTGGTATAGGCTTTTGCCCGAACAGAGCATGCTGTATGTCCAGTTCAATGAGGTGGCGGATGACGAACAGCAATCGATCCAGTCGTTCTTTGAGCAGGTCTTCACGGTGGGGCGGAAGGAGCGTCTGCAGAATTTTGTTTTGGACATTCGGCTGAACAATGGCGGCAATAACAAGTTGCTTGAACCGATTTTGCGAGGAATCAAAACTGCGCAGTTCAACCGCAAAGGCCATCTGTTTGTCATTACAGGCCGCTTGACGTTTTCCGCCGCCATGAACCTCGCTTCGCGACTGGAGCACGAGACCCAAGCGACATTTGTCGGAGAGCCCACGGGCAGCAGACCCAACCATTATGGCGAGGCGGTGACGCTCACATTGCCCGCAAGCGGAATCACCGTACGGGTCTCGACCCGCTATTGGCGAGACTCGAAGCCTAACGATAAACGTCTATGGATCGCGCCCGAGATGCCTGCGCCGCCCAGTGCCGCTTCGTTTAGTCGCGGAATCGATCCGGCTATGGATTCGATCTTGCGGGAATTCGGGCACCACCACCATTCCGGGTCGTCTGACATTGCCCCACAGACGAAACAAAGGCCGATTCCATGACTCACTGGGCCTCACGCCTGCATTCTCGGACAACTATGCCAGCGTCTTGCGGTTCTTCCTGAAGGTAGTGGTCACATGGACGTGTAGTCGCGTTACCGGGCATTGGGAGTCTGTGTAGCTTGACTCTTCCAGCTTCGGATCTGCCGAGGCAGTCTCATAGGCAGCTGCCGGGAGGGGGCTAGCAAAAGCGATTGGAGTATCAGCAGGAGAGTCGATAAAATAAAATCATGACTCCAAAAAAAGCGCCACCTAAAAGCATCACCGAGTACATCAATGCCGCCCCCAAAGAGGCTCGGAAGAAACTGCGTGAAATGCGTGCGTGTATTCGCAAATCTGCACCCGGGGCCAAGGAAAGCCTGAAGTGGGGGATGCCCGCCTTTTCCTATCGGAGGATACTGGTCATGTTCGCCGCGTTCAAACATCACATCGGCTTCTATCCCACACCGTCAGCAGTGAGAGCCTTCGCGAATGATCTTTCGAAATTTGCCACGGCTAAAGGGTCGATCCAGTTTCCGCTGGAGAAGCCGCTACCTCTAGCTCTGATCCGCAAGATCACCGCGTTCCGCGTTCGAGAGAGTATCGAGGAAGACAGGAAATGGAGAACGTGACGGAAAACTTTACCTGAAACCACCCCCTACAGTTAACCCAAGAAGTCCAAGAAGACCTTCCCTACCAAAGTTAAGATCTTCTTGTTAAACTGTAGTGTTTTAGAGGAATAGGAGAGGGGTCTTCGCGCATCCAATATGAGGAGGGTACCCTCGGCTGCGATTGCAGGGAGCACACCAAAGGGCGGGGATAAGTAACTTCCAAATGAATACGGCCAAAAACTTGCCAGTGCCCGAAGTGCCTCCGGCTGCCTCGCTGGCGGCTGTCAGTTCGGTCCTGGATCGCATCGGGAATACGCCGCTCCTTCGGCTGGAGAGGGTTAGCAGGGAATTTCCCGATGTGGAATTCTACGCCAAGGCGGAGTGGCTTAACCCGGGCGGGTCGGTAAAGGATCGCGCGGCATTCAATATGATCCGCGAAGGCGAGCTTTCCGGCGAGCTACGCTCAGGTAAAACCCTGCTGGATTCAACCAGCGGCAACACGGGCATTGCCTATGCCATGATCGCGGCAGTCAAGGGTTACAAGGTCAAGCTGTGCCTGCCCGCGAGTGCGACGATAGAACGCAAACGAATCCTGGCAGCCTACGGCGCCCAGCTAGTGCTGACGCCGGCCGATGAGGGGTCCGACGGCGCCATCCGCCGCGTCCGGCAGATTTACGCCGAAGGTCCCGAAAGATATTTTTACCCGGACCAATACAGCAACCCAGCGAACTGGCGCGCGCACTATCAGACCACCGCGCCGGAGATTTGGCAGCAGACGCGGGGCCGTATTACCCATTTCGTGGCCGGTCTCGGGACCAGCGGCACCTTTGTCGGAACCACGCGCCGACTGAAGGAGTTAAACCCGAAAATCCGATGCGTCAGCTTGCAGCCCGATTCCGCCTTCCATGGACTCGAAGGCTGGAAGCACATGGCTACGGCGATTCCTCCGAAAATCTACGATCCAAGTCTGGCCGACGACGATCTGCCGGTGCACCCCGAGGAGGCCTACCGGCTGGCGAAGCGCCTGGCCCGCGAGGAAGGATTGCTGGTGAGCCCGAGTTCAGCAGCGGCCCTGGTCGGGTGTTTCCAGGTGGCGAGGTCACTGCCGCGCGAGCAACGGGCCATAATCGTCACTATGTTTCCGGATTCAGGCGACAAATATCTGAGCGAGCGATTCTGGGAAGAGGGCTGAGGTCCCAGAGGAAACCATGCTTTATTTAAGCGACGAACTGGCCGTGCGAATTCGCACCCATGCGGCGGAAAGCTACCCCCACGAGTGCTGCGGCGCCGTTCTGGGCAGCGACTCTGGAAGCTGGCGCGAGGTGCTGGACCTGTTTCCGCTGGTGAACCGGCGCGACGATTCGCCGCGCAACCGCTTCGTGATTACGCCGGAAGATTTTCGCGCGGCTGAGCAGACGGCGCGTAAGGGCGGCTTGGAGGTGATCGGCTGGTACCACTCTCACCCAGATCATCCGGCGCGACCCAGCGAGTATGACCGCGAGCACGCCTGGCCTTGGTACAGTTATGTCATCGCCAGCGTGATGCAGCACCTCCCCAAAGACATGAAATCTTGGCGGCTGAAAGACGACAGGACGGAGTTCGATGAGGAAGAGATGGAGATAACGCCATTCGGAACCATAAATGGAGGGCGGGTCAATGCAGGTGAAGGTGATCATCCCGACCGCGCTTCGGCCTTACGCGGGCAAGCAAGAAAGCGTTAGCTTTGACGCGCGAACCGTGGGCGAGGCGCTGAGTCGGCTTACCACGCAGTACGCGGAGCTGCGAAAGCATCTATACACCGACGACGGCAAGATCCGCAGCTTCGTCAACGTCTACGTGAATGATGACGATATCCGGTATCTGCAGAAGGAGAACACGCAGATCAAGGACGGCGACACGATCAGCATCGTGCCCTCGATTGCTGGCGGATGAGAGACAAGGCCTAGGAATATAGAAGACAGTTCCGGGAGAACGCCCATGGCTACAAAACTCGAACCATTGACCTCAGCGCAAGCCGAGCCAAAGCTTTCCAAAGAAGAGATCCTCCGCTATAGCCGCCACCTGATCATGCCCGAGGTCGGGATGGAGGGCCAGCTCAAGCTCAAGCAAGCCAAAGTACTGTTGGTGGGCGCCGGCGGCCTGGGCGCGCCGCTGGGCCTCTATCTGGCTGCGGCGGGCGTGGGCCAGCTGGGACTGGTGGACTTTGACGTGGTGGACTTCACAAACCTTCAGCGACAGGTAACCTTCTCGACCAGCGACGTCGGTCGCCCGAAGCTTGAGGCTGCCCGGAAGCGCCTCTCGGGGCTTAACCCCGAGATTCAAATTGATACTTATGAGACCCGGCTCACCAGCCAGAACGCGCTTGAGATCCTGCGCGAGTACGACATCATCGTAGATGGCACGGACAACTTCCCCACGCGCTACCTGGTGAACGACGCCTGCATCCTACTGGGCAAACCCAATGTGTATGGCTCGATCTTCCGATTTGAGGGGCAGGCCACCATATTCGGGTATCCCGGCGGCCCGTGTTACCGCTGCCTGTATCCCGAACCGCCCCCGCCAGGACTGGTACCCTCTTGCGCCGAAGGTGGAGTTCTGGGCGTGCTTCCGGGCATCGTCGGAGCGATCCAGGCGATGGAGACGATCAAGCTGATTCTCGGTCGCGGCGATGCCTTGGTGGGCCGCCTGCTCCTGTTCGATGCGCTGGCTATGCGCTTCCGCGAGCTCAAGCTGCGCAAGAATTCCGCTTGCCCGGTTTGCGGCGAGCACCGCACCATCACCCAGCTGATTGACTACGAGGAGTTCTGCGGTATTCGCGGCGAGGAAGCTCCGGCGGCCACAACGCAGGTCCCCGAAATCACCCCGCGCGAGTTGAAGGCTCGCCTGGACCGTGGCGACGAAGTTTTCATCCTCGACGTGCGCGAGCCGCATGAATACCAGATTTGTAACTTGCGCGGCCATTTGATTCCGCTGGGGGATCTGCCTCGGCGCGTGCACGAGCTCGATAGCTCGCGCGAGATCGTCGCGCATTGCCGCAGCGGTAAGCGCTCTGCAGAGGCCGTCGATTTCCTGCGCAAGGCCGGTTTCCGCAAGATTTGGAACCTGAAGGGCGGCATTCTGGCTTGGTCGGACGAGGTTGATCCGTCGCTTCCAAAATACTGAACGGAGCGCCCCGGCAATGTCACGGGCGCCAAACGTCCTTCAGCTCGAGACGTCGAAGGTGTGTTGTTCCCCGCGGGCGCGGTGTGACCAGAGCCCCTAGAGCCGGGATCTCTGGATTCGCACCTGCCGAGCTTGTAGTCCGGCGGGTTTCCTATTTCGGAGTGTTTTGAGCAGCGTGGGGCTTCTACCCCGCCGTACTCAGAAGGAGGACACGATGGGAGTCTACGAAGAGACGCTGGAAGCCAATCAACGCCATGCGGAATCCTTCTCGCTGGGGCACCTACCGATGCCGCCGTCACGGAAGCTGGCGGTGCTGGCTTGCATGGACGCGCGGCTAACGGTCGAGAACCTTCTCGGGCTCAAGACCGGAGAGGCGCATATCATCCGCAACGCCGGGGGCTTGGCGACCGACGATGCGCTGCGCTCGCTGATCATCTCCACTCGCCTTCTCGGCACGCGCACCATCTTCGTTATTGAGCACACCGACTGCGGCATGCTTACTTTTGGGGATGATCAGCTTCGCCAGCAACTGAGGACGGAGACGGGGCAGGATGCTGCGCACCTGCATTTCCATGCCTTTTCAGATCTGAGGGCAAATCTGCTCGCTCAGCTCCGCGGCATCCGCGAGAATGCGTTTCTCCCGCGCGACATCGAGTTGCACGGCTTCATCTATGACGTGCGAAGCGGCCGCCTCCAGGAAGTCCGCGAAGGCGCCGCCGGAGCGCGTGCGGCCAGCTTGAGTTCTCGGTGAAGGCCGCTTATCGAAGGGCCTTCGCGATCTCCAAAAGCAACCGCTTTCTTAGTTGGAGGAGTTGATGCCACCTGCCAAGATCACCCCGTTGAGCAATGGCCCGCTTCGAATCGAGGGCGATTTCGAGATTGTGGACCCGGAAGGTAACTCCTTCGGGCTGGGGGGTCGGACCGCGCTCTCGCTTTGCCGCTGCGGCCATTCGGCGAACAAGCCTTTCTGCGACGGCTCGCACAACAGAGTGGGCTTCCAGGATCAGGTGCAGGCCCGCGACCTGCCTCCTCCAAAGCCTAAACTCTAGCCCAGCCTGCGCAGTATTTCCCGCGATACCTACAAGCAATCGCCTTGCTCATTCAGACTCTCGCACGCATCGTGTTTCCCGCCCGCATATGAGAAGCAGAGGTTCGAGATCGTAACCTTTCTACCCGCACGACCATTGTTTTTGCGTTTCTTTCCCCACTGCACCGGACGACCACACCTGCAACTGCGTGACTTGCTGTGGGTTACAAACAAGAAATCCAAATCAGAAAAGGCCGCTCAGTTGCACCACCATGGCACGTAGTCGCTCGTCTATGGTTCGTTCTGGGGCTTTGTGCGCACAAGGAAACAAATCGGAAATTCCATCAAAGAACTTCGTTGGGTTGTGGCGCTGGTGGGCGGCGCAGCATGCGTTGCTCTGTTAGTCTGGCTGCGCCACGTGACTTTCTCCTCTGACCCTCTGCTTTACGTCTATCTTGAAATCGTCGGCAGCCTGCTGAGTTTCACCTATGCGGCTAACGGGCTGGTACGCTTCCGTGGAACCCACGACCGCACTTCCCTGATCCTGGCCTTTGGTTTTGTGCTCTCCGGCCTGATCGAGACCACAGCAACGTTTGGAATTTTCGGCACGCTCGCCGGGGGCGCTGCGGCGCAGATGCGCGTCCCACTAGCTTGGATGGTGAGCCGAACGCTGCTCGCTGGTTTGATGGTAGCTGCCCTGTTCGTTGCGCGCCGGATGCCCAACGCGCGGGATCCTGGTCGCGAGACGGCGACGGCTTCATTAATCGTTGGCGCGGTGGCCTATCTGACCAGTGCCGTGTATCTGGGCGCCCCGGCTGAGTTTCGGATTCGGCCCTCTGCCTGGGTGGCCCGCCCGTGGGATTTGATTCCCGCTGCCCTCTTTCTGGTTGCGGCCATCGGCATTCGCCGGCGTCTCCGCACTGGCGTTTCCGCCTTTGACCAGGCTCTCTCCTGGGCCGCGGCGTTGAACGTTGCCTGCCACTTGGTGGCCAGCCAGTCCGTGCGCCTGTTCGACGCCCCCTTCACTGCGGCGCAGGTTCTGAAAGTGTCCAGCTATGCCCTCGTGCTGGGCGGGGCCCTGCTCGACAATGCCCGTTTGTTCGACCAGGTGCGGCACATGGCGGTCAGCGACCCGCTCACCGGCCTGGCCAACTATCGGCGCCTGCTCGACGTCCTGGAGAGCGAGATGGAGCGGTCCAGGCGCACGGGGCGTCCGTTTTCGGTGCTGCTACTCGATCTGGATGGTTTGAAAACCATCAACGATCGGCATGGCCATCTGATCGGAAGTCGGGCGCTGTGCCGTCTGGCCGAGGTGCTAAGAGTTCATTGCCGGGCGATGGATACCGCCGCTCGCTATGGTGGCGACGAATTTGCTGTCGTGCTGCCCGAAGCGGGGGGCGAGGCCGCCGCACGCGTGGCGCAGCGTATTTGCGCGCGCTTGGCGGCCGATGGTCAGACGCCCGCCGTTTCAGTGAGTGCGGGCGCCGCCGTGTTTCCAAGTGACGGCGAGACGGTTGAGAAATTGTTGGGGGCGGCGGACCACGCCTTGTATCGGATGAAGGGGTCACGCGGCGGGGTTCCGACATTGGCCCACATCGCGGCCTGCCTGTAGCGCGTGGTTTGGAGGATTGCCGTGGCTAAAGCCTACGGGGTGGCCCGGCTCGAAAAACGCATTCCGATGGAGATGGTCGTGCAGATCTCCGGACACGGGGAACATCCTGGCATGGAGACGACCTTTACCGAAAACGTCAGCTCGCGCGGCGCTCGCGTAGTTACCATTCGCCGCTGGCAGACCGGCGATCACCTGACGTTTGCCTCGCTTCCGGGTGATTTCCGCACCGCCGCGCGGGTAGCCTATTGTCAGTCGCTCCGCGGCAGAGGCTTTGCCATCGGTGTTGAGTTCCTGGAGCCGGCCGGACGCTGGGTGATCAACCCACAGCCGGCCTGGGAGAACCGCTAAACGGATAGGAGGGAAAAGGGAAGGTAAAAACTGGCGCAAGAGTTGTTTTCGCGAGCGCCGGCCGCTCCGACTTCTCGGAGCTGCCGGCGCTTGCGTTTTTTGCGGCACTGTGAGATTGGTTCCGTTGGCGGGGCTCATTCTGGGCCCTGAATCCTGCGTAGGGCGAATTCCTTCCGAGGAGCGTGCCATGCAGATAAAGAAGCGCCCCATACGCGCCTATGTGCTGATCCACGTGCGCGCCGGTCATGCGAAGAATGTCGCGCGCGCCCTCTCAGAAACGCCCGGCGTGCGCTCGGCCCACGCCTGCTGGGGCGTGCCCGATGTCTTTGCCTACGTCGAGGTGGGCAGCGAGCGCGAACTCGATTCCCTGGTGATGGAAAAGATACAAAAGATGGATGGGGTCGAGCGCACCGATACCCATATCGCGCTGGACTGAGCATCAGGATTAGAATTGTGGCCGCTTGTTCACCTTGAATGCGATCGCGCTTTCGTGGGTCTTCTCATCGCGAGCCCCAACAGGGTCAGGATGGATTCCGCGAGGAATTTCTCTGCTCGGTTCAAGATCCAGTCGTCGGGGAACAGAGCTGCGCGTAAACATGGAGCGTATTGGCCACCATGATATCGGCGGAGAAGCGTTGCCGGATGGTCTCCCGCGCCGCCAGCCCCAGGTGCTTCGCGAATTCCGGATCCTCTAGTAGCCGCCCCACGGCCGCGGCAATCAGGCCGGCGTCGGGCTGCCCAACCAGCAGGCCGCTGCGCCTGTCTTCGACGTATTCCGGCACGCCGCCGCTGGCAACCGCGACCACCGGCAGACTGTAGGCCATCGCGGCAAGCAGCGAGGTGCCCAGCGGCTCGGCCAGGGACGGAAACACAAACACATCCAGCGCCGCATAGACTTGCGACACGTCTTCCACAAGGCCCGCAAAGATCACCGCGGTTTCCAGTCCCAGTTCGCGCGCCAGGGTTTCCAGGCGAGTGCGGCAGCTCCCGTCGCCGGCCAGCAGCAGCCGGCACGAGGCCCACTGGCCATGCAAGCTCTGCAGGGCGGGAATCAGGAACTGTTGTCCCTTCTCTGGCAGCAGGTAGCCCACGCAGCCGAGCAGCTTTTCGTTGTCAGCAACTTTCCAGCGCCGGCGCGCCACAGCGCGCGCTTCGGCCGAGGGTTGGGCCGGAACTTCAACTCCTTCATACACAAGCTCCACCTGGTTGGCTGGCAGGCCGGAGGTTAGCACGCTCCTCTCGACGAAGCGGGAAATCGCCAGAATGCGCCGTGCGGCACGATAGCGGGCAAGCGCTAGGGGATTATCTTGCAGAGGGTAAGCGACGCGGCGCGACGCCACCACGGCCACGCGCCGGTGCGCGCCCGCCAGCCAGGCTGCGGTCAGGGCATGAGGTTCGTTGGCATGAATCACCTCGATGCGCCTCGCTGCCAGCAAGCGCCGCAGCAGCAGCGCCGTCTGGAATCGTCGCGCGCGCGGCCTGACGGTGTGAACGGGGATGCCTTCGGCCTGCGCGCGCTGGGCCAACGGGCATCCACCGACAGCTACCAGTTCCGCCGCATATCCACTGGCACGCACCCCGCGAAGCGTCAGCAACGCCTGGCTCTGGCCGCCCCGCCACTCGCGCTCGAGATCCACATACAGAAGTTTCAAGGATTCGCGTCCCTGTGGCTAGCCTTCAGGGAGCCTCCGCGCGCCAGCACACCCAACTTGCGGTACTTGAGGAAGGTATATTTGGCGGACATTCGCGCGATCCGCCAGCCGCGACTCCCGTCGAGAAAGCCAGCTTGCAGGAAAAACCTGCGCAGCAGCATCCATGGCGGGGCTAACAGCATGGCGGGCAGCCAACTCCGCCGACCGGCGGCAAACATTTCCTCGGCCCCGGCTGTTGAGTAGGAGTTTACGGTTGCGGTGTGCTCGGCGACTGTGCGGAAGGCGTGATGGTAGAGGTCGCCCGCCAACCGCCCCACGCGCCCATCGGTGACCAGGGAATCATGAGCCACGCCGGCAAATCGCGCGCGGTCGCGTCGGTACAGCCTCACCTTTCGGTCGGGGTACCATCCCGAATGGCGGATCCACTGGCCTAGATAACTGGCCAGCCGCGAAAACTCATAAGCCATCTCCGCAGGGTCGCGGTTCTTCCACGCGCGCAGCGACTCGCGCAGCTCCGGGCTCAGCTCTTCATCGGCGTCCAGCGCCAGAATCCAGTCGTGGGCCGCGTGCGCGGCGGCAAAATTTCTCTGGTCGGCAAAACCCGTCCATGCGCGGCAGAGCACGCGTGCTCCGCGTTGCAGAGCGATTTCACGGGTGCGGTCCGCGCTGCCCGAATCTACCACCACGATTTCGTCGGGCAGGTCCGCCAGTGAGTCGAGGACGCGCGGTAGGTTCTGCTCCTCGTTGCAGGTGATTAGGGTCGCAGTCAGGCGGTTCATCCGGCGAGCGCGAGTTTACCTCATCAGGAACCGGCGCGCGAGGCACGGCCCTCCGCATTCCTCCGCATTGTCATTTCGAGCCCGCCGCGCCGGGGCCATCGAAGATTCCGGCCCTGCCGGAAGGAGTGAGGCTGAGTGGGGCCGACCTTACCCGGCGGCTCTTGCGATGATGGTGAGCAGCACTACGGTCGAACCGATGCGGAATTCCGATAGGTGTTTGAGTTCGGCGGCGCGGACGCGCTCCTCGCCGAAATAGGTGCCGTTGGTAGAATCGAGGTCTCTCAAACGCACCACTTCGTTGTTCACTTCGATTGCGCAGTGCCAGCGGGATATTTCAGGGTCGTTGATTTCCACGTCAGCTCCCGCGCGGCCCAACACCACTCGCGGCTTGGAGATCGGGTACACCAGCCCCTTCGCCGGCCCCGCAATCACCGAGAGCGTGAGGACCCGCCCCACAGGTAGGGAGAGGCCCTGATACTCGCTGGCGATGCTGCTGCCCGGCCCACCTGCCCCCTCACCGCGGGCAAACGATGGCAGCGGCGTCATCACGAGAGTTTGGTCGGGGCGCCTCTGCACCTCAACGATGTTGGCCTGGCCGCACTTCGCACAGCGAAACTGCACGCGCGGGCGACTGCCGATTTGAGCGTCGTTCAGCAGGTGCCGGGTGCCACATTGAGAGCAAGCGGTTTCCATCCAAGCCTAATTTAGCACGGCGTTCTGATTTGGACTCGCGCCGCCTTCCACCGGCTTTGTCTAAATGCCACCCTGGGGATGTTGGAGCGCGACACTTCGCCGCTGCCTTCGAGCTGTCATTCACCTGCTTTCAGCTATCAGCCAAGGGGCGCGGTCTGTATGCCAGCAAGTCGCCTCATCGGGCGAGCAGATCCTATAAGACTCGGGACTCCCTACGGTTGGTGACTCTTGGGCCGGCGCTTGAGCCTGGGCCGATCCGGGTCGACCACTGAGCCGTCCGGGTTGCGCTCAACCTCGCTGCGGTTGGTATCGGCGGAGGTTGCCCCCGGCGTGTTGTCGGGTCCGCTGGTATTCCCCCCGGCGGGCCCATGGGTGCGTACATAACTTTGCTGTGCGGCCCACACGGAGTCACCCGGCAGCGCGACCCCTTGGTCCAGGATGACCTGGAAGGGCATCCCCGGTTCGAGGTAAACGTCGGACCCCTTCTTGGACATCAAGATAATCAGGGCGGCCATGGCTCCCGCAGCAGCGCCAACGGCGGCCCCCTTTCCTCCCTTGATCCGGGAGCCCAAGAGAGTGCCCTCCAACGTGTATCCGGCAAGGCTTAACAGGTCCGCGGAGTGCCGGTTGTCAGTGGTCAGGCGGCCGCGGCCATTCATGTCGGGTGAATCCAGGCGCGCCAGTACCGCTGCTGTCGTGCCGGTCGTAAGGTTCATCCGCTCCAGTTTCACGCGTAGGGCACCCGATTTGCCGAAGGACCCGGGGCGCTTCACCTCGATCACGCTACCGGTGAACGCGGTCTCCGGCGGAATCTCCAGTTGATCGGTGAGGCGCAGCGAATCTGAGGTGCGAAAGGTCACCAGTTGCCCTTGCCGCGCGATGCGCGTGCTGAGCGGTGTTTCCAGGATAACCGCTATTCGCGTGCCTGCCGGGATTGCTACAGTCGCGGGCAGCCATGCTGGCGGCGCGGTCGGCTCAGTCGGTTGAGGTGTGGTCTCGAAGCTGCCGGGAGCAGCGTTGGGATGCGGCTCCCCAGTGGGGTTCGCCGCAGGTTGGGGTGTAGTCCCGCCTGGCGGCTTGCCAGGCGGCTGTGGAGCCGGTGGCGGCTCAGGCTTTTCAGGTGGTGGAGGTGGTGGAGGAATTCTCGGGTTTATCGTTCCTTGCTGCGCTGCTACAGGCCAAATGCTCAGCACGAGCACCCAAACCAATACCAATGACCAGATCAAGGCCGAACCATTTCGTGGAGTGGTCCGCCGCATAAGCCACCTCCGCGTTATAAGGTTAGGTGCAGGGCGGTCTATAAGGTTGCCTGGGGGGTGCCGGCGCTGTGGCCCTTGCCGGGTCTATTGTACGAACCCGAGCTTAGGCTCGGGGGCGGGTTCAGCGCCTTCACGGATGGTGCCGAACTGCGCTTCGTAGCGATTGATATTCTCGCCCAACGCGCGCCACAGGCGCTTGACGTGGCCCGGACTCAAAATGTTGCTCGAAACCAGCTTTCCCTGGGGGACGTTGGGGAAGACGTAGATAAAGTGCAGGGTGAACTCCTCGGCGTTGTGGTGGATCATCACCAGGTTGCTGTACTGGCCGAGCAACTCTTTCTCATCGGCCTTGATTTGGACCTGCGGCTGTTGCTTGGCTGCTTCGTTCACTGTTTCCTCCGCCCCCGCTGCGAGTGACACCCTCGACAAGGAAGTCGCGCCCAAGCGGGATTTGTACGCCCCGACTTGCTCGGAACGTGCGCTGCGCCGTGCTTCGCGCGCTCAATGTGACACTACCACAAAGCCGCCGCGCAGGGGCATTCGTCCGAATTCGGTTGCCTCCGCATGCTGGCTGGCGCGCAGGATGGCGTGCGGTTGTCTTTTCGAAATGAAAAGAAAGGGGTTGACCTGGTGTCCCATTAAGTGTAGTTTATATCTGGAGTTCATTTTGATTAAGGGATGGCTGCGCCTCCAATCTCGGCAGTGCCCCAGGAGAATATGGCGAGCACAAACACCTCTGCCGAGCTGAGAACCCGCCAAGGCTGGCGCGCGTCAGCGGACGTGCCCTCGTTGCCGGAGGCCTTTCGCACCGTCCCTGTCTATTCCGGCGCATCGGTGTGGCGCAAGTTGTTGGCCTTTGCCGGGCCGGGCTACCTGGTCGCCGTGGGGTACATGGACCCCGGCAACTGGGCCACCGATGTGGGCGGCGGCGCGAAGTTTGGTTACACGCTTCTGAGCGTCATCCTGCTGAGCAACCTGATAGCGATGTTCCTGCAAGCGCTTGCAGCCAAGCTTGGCATCGCCACCGGTCGCGACCTGGCCCAGGCCTGCCGAAATCATTTCTCGCGGCCGACGGCCATTGCACTCTGGGTGATCTGCGAGATCGCTATCGCCGCTTGCGACTTAGCGGAGGTACTGGGCTCGGCGGTGGCGCTGAAGCTGCTCTTCGGCCTGCCGTTGCTCGCGGGTGTCATCCTCACGGCTCTGGACGTGCTCCTGGTGCTGGCGCTGCAAGGCCGCGGGTTCCGTATGGTCGAAGCGCTCGTGGTCACCTTGATCGTCACAATTGCCGGCTGCTTTGCCTACGAAATTTTCTTTGCGCGGCCGCTTTGGCTCGAGGCCGCGCGCGGATTCCTCCCCAGCCTGGAGATTCTGCGCAACCGCGAGATGCTTTACATTGCCATCGGCATCCTGGGCGCGACGGTGATGCCGCACAATCTGTATCTGCACTCGAGCATCGTGCAGACACGCGCTTTCCAGCCTCAACCGGAGCACAAACGCGAGGCCATCAAGTTCGCGGTGATCGATTCGACCGTGGCGCTCG
>QHYU01000219.1:4553-8840 GCA_003224235.1 Acidobacteriota bacterium | reverse complement strand
GTAAGCACGCAATTCCTGCCGGCGGATGTCCAACAGCGGTCTGACCACATGTCCCGCCACCGGGTAGATCGCCGCGAGTCCGGTGGGTCCGGTGCCGCGGGCCAGGTGCGCCAGAAGCGTCTCTGCCTGGTCGTCGGCGGTGTGGGCCACGGCAATGCGCCCGGCGCGTCCGGAGTCCACCACATGCGAGAAGAACTCGTAGCGCAACCGGCGTGCGGCGTCCTCCAGGTTCCAGCCGTGCTGTCGCGCCTGGGCGGCAACATTCTGGCGTCCGGAGAGGAACTGCAGCCCGCGGGCGTCGGCGAGTTGGGCGACGAACTGTTCGTCGGCATCTGCATCAGGGCCACGGAGCTGGTGATGAAAGTGGAGGACCAGCAGCCGGATTCCTAGAACCTCGCGCAGTTCGTCCAGCAAACGCAAGAGCGCAACTGAATCGGCACCCCCGGAGACGGCGGCGCCAACAGTTTCGCCCGCCCGCAGCATTCGGTGCCGGCGAATGGCTGCCAACACACGCTGGTGAAGCGTCGGTTTCATGGCGCTAATGCGGGTTTCTTCGCTCCAGTATGGTAACAGCCGCCCCACCTTCAGGTAAACCGTGGATGGGCGCAGGCCGCGGAGAAGTCCCGAAAAAAAACCAAAAAGCCCGGTGAACCGCGGAAACGGTTACACCGGGCATGGTTGACAAGCGCTACTACAACCGGCTGGCTACTTGCTGCGCCAGCAGATCCCGGCTGTAAGCGATGCGGCGGTCAAGCGCGACAGCAGCGAAATACGCGCAGCCTTGGCGCTCGAATTCCGCCCAGGAGGCCAGGGCCGGAGCGAGCGGCTGAACCATCGCACGCAATAGGCCGAGCAGGCCGTAATAACCATGTACCGCTCCGATACCGAACTGATCGTTGCCCGGTTCCGGGCACAGCCGGAGCAGTTGTAGTAAGCGGGCAAACTCGTCGCTTCGCACGCGGCGACTCTCAATGCCGCTTATCTCCCGAACCTGCTCGGAGAGCTCCAGCCCGGTACAGGCGGCGATCACCGAACGGCAGTAGGAAACGAAGAATTGTAGCAGCGCGGCAAACGAGATCGTAAGAACTAGGAGAGCGATCATCGGTTTGTCGCGGCCACGCGAGCCGTAGCTAGCCGCGCCTCCTCTGGAATCTTCAGAAACGTATAGGCCCAGGACACCGGCAGCAAGAGTGCCATCAAATGAGAGACATATCTCCAGAGCAGAAACTCAGGGTATAGGTTACGCAAGGCATAACTGGCCGCAAAAGCGCTGAAATAAACTCCAAGCGCGAGAACTAGTTGGATCAGGCGTGTGCGCGTCTCTCGCAGCTTCATGACTGCGCCCCAGAGCAGGTAGGTCAGCACCAAGCCAATGAAATACAAGTTCTGCGAGAGTTCGACGACGAAACGCGTCAGGAGCCTGTGGCTCGAACTGGCCACCACCTGATACGAGACCCATGCGGTCCCCGCGAGCAGCATGAGCGCCGCCACCCGAAGATAGTGATGTACTCCCATCTCCTGGAAAACGTGGAAGTAAAGACCCATGAGGGCAAAATACAAGAAGATGGTCAAAATGGCGTCGGACATGTAATAGAAATAGAAGTAATGGGGCGAAGTGTAGCCGTAGCCAGTGAGAATAAGATAGCGGCTAACGCTCAGAAGAAAAGCAGTCAGCAGGTAAAGGCTGAGAGTGAAATATTTCCGAACGGAGCGTGAGCGAACCACGCACACCACCGCGGCGGCATCCAATAGGACACCTACCAGCCATAGCACATAATCAACCGGACCAAGCACGCTACGTACCTCCGCGCCCTGGTCTAGTCTGCAGCAGTTCTAGGCTGCTATCTGTTCCAGGGCGATAAGGTGGTTACCGGCCCTGCCACACGAAGATGGCGGTACCGGCCCACGGCCATTGGCCGTTACAACTGGAGCGGCGTTGCCCCCGCCAGGTAGGCGGTTGCAGATGCTCCATGTGCACATTAGGGGTTTGGGCTACAGGGGTCAACCGTACGCTAGTACTACTAGAACTGGAGCTCGACCACGCTCGGCCAGTGAGTCCAGTAAATCGGAGAGAGTCCAACCAGTCTTCTCTGCGAGGCGGCGGTCCGCGCTTGCCTCTTCCGCCGGGCACAATCCGTACGATGGGGAGGGAGCGAGGGCTGGGCTCTTGTAACTCACCTCTTCTAATCTCTCCGGCGCGGCAGGCGCGGCGGTCCGCGCTTGACTCTTCCGCCGGGCAATCCGTACGATGGGGAGGGAGCGAGGGCTGGGCTCTTGTAACTCGCTTCTTCTCATCTCTCCGGCGCGGCAGGCGCGGCGGTCCGCGCTTGGCTCTTCCGCCGGGCAATCCGTACGATGAGGAGGGAGCGAGGGCTGGGCTCTTGCAACTCGCCTCTTCTCATCTCTGCGACGACGGTCCACGCTTGACTCTTCCGCCGTGCAATCCGTAGGATGGAGGGAGGGCTGGGCTTTTGCCGGTGTAGCTCAGGGGTAGAGCGAGGGTCTCATAATCCCTAGGTCGTGGGTTCGAGTCCCACCGCCGGCACCAATTCTTCTGCTTTGCCTTAGTCAGTTAATGGTGTCGCCTGTTTCGCTAGCTCTGGCGTACCCTAAGTCTTGAAGAAGCGCCACAGACTTTTGCTCCAGAGTAGGTTAGCAATTCACTGTCCGCCCAAACCCTGGTCCATTCTGCGGCAGCTCAAGCTGCTACCTGCTCCAGGGCGATGGCGGGATCGGCCCGCTGCCATTCATCCAGGGTGATGGCGGGATCGGCCCGCTGCCATTCATCCAGGGTGAGGGTGGGATTGGCCCGCTGCCATTAGCCGTCAAAACTGGAGCGGTGTTGGCGCCTACCACCTGCCGAAGACCCAATCCACCCGCGAGCACGACCACAACCAGCACAACTACCGTCGACCACGCTTTCACGCTGCTCTTGATTTTCATTGTCTTTCCCCCGTTCTAAATTTGCGAAGCAACCTTACTAAGGCAACCCGTGTGCCATAGTCGAGCGTGCCGGCTCAGTAGTCGCACTCTACTGTAAATAAAGGGGTTACGGCGAGACACACGCACGACCTCCCAAACCCCAGTCGCTTGCGTGGGCCAACGACCTAACACAGATGCTTGGCGACCTAACATTTTTGCTAGATCTCCACCCTACGGTAGTGGCGGGCGTGCTTGAGGATGAGCTACCTTCGGCATACTCATGGCATGGCACGTAACTCTACTAAGAACTAAGCACCGAACATCAACCAAGGCAAGGATGAATCCAGGGAGGTCCCGTGTGTCCAAAGACCCGCTAATTAACAGCGGCTCAGGAGGTGCGCAGGGGATAGGGGGATTCGGTTGCTGGCTGGATTAACACCTGATGGCGAGGGGTGGGACGGCGCGGCCAGTCGGTGACCGGTAACCTTGCATTTATGCCGACCGCTGGCGCTTCAGCTTCAGATTCAGCGTGCGGATGAGCCGGAACAGATGGTTTGGGTGGACCCCGAGGATTCCGGCGGCCTCGGTATAGTTCCCGCCCGCCTGCTCGATCGCGCGCTCGATGAGCGCCTTTTTCGCCTCTCGGACGCCGTCGTGGAGTGCGGTAACCGGCTCGCCTGCCAATGTCGTTTCCTCCAGGACTGAGTCGGGCAGGTCCTCTGGCAGGATCATTTCGGTCGAGCCCAGCACCACCGCCCGCTCGATAGCATTCTCGAGCTCGCGCACATTGCCGGGCCAGTCGTAACGCATCAGACAGGCGCGGGCCTTGGGAGAAATGCCAACCACGCGGCGCTTAACTTTCTCGCTGTAGCGGGCGGTGAAGAAGTTCGCCAGCAGCGGAATGTCTTCCCGCCGTTCGCGCAAGGCCGGCATTTTGAGGGCGACAACATTCAGACGGTAATACAGGTCCTGGCGAAATGTTCCGGCGCGGGACGCCTCTTTCAGATCGCGGTTGGTCGCGGCGATCAGCCGGATATCGAGTCGGATGGGCCGCGTGCCGCCCACCCGTTCGAACTCGCGCTCCTGCAGAACGCGCAGGAGCTTGGCCTGGAGCGGCGCAGCGAGCTCGCCTACTTCGTCGAGGAATATGGTGCCCCCCTCGGCCATCTCCAGTTTTCCTTTCTTCTGCGAGACGGCGCCCGTGAAGGAACCTTTCTCATGGCCGAACAACTCACTTTCGAGCAATGTTTCGGTGATTGCCGCGCAGTTGATAGCTACAAACGGCTTGTCGCCGCGGCCGCTGTTGCGGTGGATGTCGCGGGCGACGAGTTCCTTCCCGGTGCCGCTTTCGCCGTAGATCAAAAC
>QHYU01000219.1:0-4526 GCA_003224235.1 Acidobacteriota bacterium | reverse complement strand
TGCTCGATGTTCAGTTCCTGCTGTAGGCGCCGGTTCTCGCCTCCAAGCCACTCTATGCGCCGCTCGTTCTCCATAGCGAGTGCAGCGACGTTCCCGAGCGCGGTCACAAGTTGTAGAAGCTCCGAATCGAAACGGACTGCAAGTGAGCTGGCATCCAGGTAGATCACGCCCAACAGCTTGCCCTGAACCTCGAGTGGCACCGCCAAAACCGAGCGCACTTGTGGCGTCACCAGGCTCTCTGCCGCCTGAAAAGCTTCCTCTCCCGGCACGTCGTTCGAAAGCACGGCGAGATTTTCCTCGATCACCCGGCTCAGAATTGTCCGGCTAACCTGAATGGGCTGGTTCGGGCCCAGGCGTCGATCCCATCCGAGCACGGAAGAAAATCCCTCCGACCCTTCTTCGAGCAGCAGGATAGCAGCTCGGTCTGCGGGGGCGACCTCCAGCACCGCCTCAAGCACTTTCTGGTGGAGGGCCTCCAACCCGTGAACCGAATTGAGGGTCCTGCTGAAGTTCAGCAAGACGTTCAGGTCGCGAACCGTGCGCGCTGTTGCAGGTAGGGAGAGAGCCTGCGGAGGCTGCAGATAGAGCGCGTCCTGTTTTCGCAAGATTACTGTAGGTCCTCCGGGTGTTGGCGCGGCATCGATGTGGAGGGAAGCTTGGCTAGCAGAGGGCTCGCTGTGCGGCCCCTGGAACACGAAAGTCGAATTACCAACCCGGATTTGATCGCCGTGCGCAAGGACCCGTTCCTTCACCGGTATGCCGTTCACGAACGTGCTGTTCCGGCTGTCGAGGTCCTGGATGCGGAACGCCTCGCCATCCTTGCGAATGACGCAATGCCGGCGCGACACGAGTGAATCGAGAAGCGAGATCTGATTGGACGGGTCGCGACCAATCGAGACCTCGTCTTCTGCCAGCGAAAACACTCTGCCGCCGCATGGTCCGCTCACGGCTTCTAGTCGAGCATCACCTGCGGGGGCGGGCTGCTCGTTGGATTCCCACGCCACTCAATAAGTATACCAACGGACGGCACACCTGCGATACGCCCAGTGCCTAGACCTAAGGCAAACGCCAAGTCGCCGAAGCTCATTATTGTTCGGTAGCCGCCTAACCCGGGTAGATGAAGCGCCAGCGTCGGATGTTTCATCGTCACTAACCACTTTGTTTCCAAGCGATTGCGCAATCTCATCGTTACTCGGGTAATTAGAGGGGATCGAAGATCAGAAGACAAGCGTCGAGATGGCTCCGGGCGATCCGGGTCTTTTGTCCAGTTATGCCGGCCCGGGCCAGCTAGACTAGGTGGCAGGCGCCGCTACCTCAGGCCTTTCACTAGGTAGAGGTTGGCGAGGTCGCGCTGGAATGAGCAGGCGTATGCTTTTCCGTCGGCCGATAGCGCCAGCGGTCCGAAGAACTCAGCCCCAGGCTCCGGCACCTTCAGCACACGCCAGGGCTCTTTGCGCCGCGTCAAGGCATCCAGCCGACTGACTCTAATCGTGTCTCCTTCTAACTGTCGCAGGAACAGATACCGCCCGTCACCGCTCCAGCGGACGACTGTCTCGCCGCTCTGAAGGTCGGATATGGTCCTGGGCGGTCCGCCACTGATGTCGCCGAGTGACAGCTTGTGGGCCTCGGCAATGACGAACGAGTGGCCGTCGGGCGAAACCCTGGTGGCCCTGACTCCTTCGGGCGTGATCGGTTTCGGTCCCTTGCCGTCCAGGTCGTAGATCCAGGTGCGCACCGGATGGCCGGCCTGATTACCGGTGAACAGAATCCGCTTGCCATCGGGGAACCACTCGGCGGACTCGTAGCGCATGCCCTCCACATTCAGCAGCCGCGATTCTCCGGGACCGGTCGGGAGCAGCAGCAACTGCGAGTGCCCCGGCTCGTAGCGAATGCACAAGACCCACTTCCCATCGGGCGAGAGCGAGGGCCGATTACCATACCCGAGCCGCACCGCGGCAGATCCATCTGTCTTCCTCAGGTATATCGCGGCGTTGCGTCCCTCTCCACCAGAGAGCTCGACGAAGAGGAGCAACTTGGCGTCGTCGGAAAGCTCATAGACCAACGAAGCGTCCAACCAAGCCAGATCGCGTTCTGTTGAGCCGTCGGGCGGCACATACAGGATGCCAAGCCGCGAATTGACCGCGCTGAGCAGCACCCGGCCGTCGCGTGCCACGTCCTGCATCACGATCCAGCCGGCGACTTGCGAGAGAACCCGCTGTCTGCCGGAGAGATTGACAGCGTAGAGCGCCGGATCGCCACCGGACTGGTTGGCCGAGAACCAGATTTCATCGCCCTTGGGTGACCAGTTCAACGCGCCGGTGCCGCGCCATCCCCTGGAAAGCACCTGCTTCGGGCGGTTCCGGCCGGCCACGCACACCGAAGCATCTCCCACTTCCGCGTCAAAATCGAAGAACGCTACGAGCTCCCCATCGGTCGACACACGGGGGCTTACGGGTGGGCGCCCCTCCGTTTCGTACAGCACGGTTCCCACGGGGTATTCCAGCCGGTACCGGCCGGCCACGGTCCGCACCACGGCGAGCGATTCCCCGTCCGGACCCCAGTCGGCGCCACTGACATTTTCCAGAATCTCGCGCGGCGCGCCTCCACTGAACGAAACGCGGGCAAGCGTAGCTACAGGACCGCCTCCTAGTAGAACCGCCATTTCGCCGGTCGGCGAGATGGCCAGCACTCTTCCGCTGGGCAGCCCCAATGGCCGTGCCTCGCGGTTTCCCGGCTGGGCGGAAAACAGCGTCGACGGGGCACCGCCCCACTCAGCGCTGTACACTACTGTGCCGCCGGGAGCGAACCTGGCCGAGGTGACATCGCCGCGGCGAAACGTCAGTCTCTGGAATGATGGTGGATGCGAACCGAAAAATCGCCGCGCAAAGTAAGCTCCAGGGACCAGCCCTAGCAGCAGGCTGGCAAGCGCTCCGAGAGCGAGCCAGCGCGCCTGGCGCGTGGCACGTTTTCCCCCCTTTGGCTTCGAGATGGCGAGGCTGCCCGACTCCAGTTCCTCGCGCAACTCTTCCAGAGCTACCTTCACGTCGGCCATGGTCTGCCAGCGGCGCTCCGGATCCTTTTTCAAACACCGGCTGATGATCCTGTCGAGCTCCGGTGGAATATCGGGAACGGCCTCCGCAACCGGCTGCGGCTCCTTGTAAAGGACCGCCGAAAGCGAGGACAGCTTGGATGCGCCCGAGAACGCCTGCCGCCCGGTAACCATTTCGTAGAGCACAGAACCGAACGAGAAGATATCGGACCGCGCATCGAGTTGCTTGCCCTCCGCCTGCTCTGGGGACATATACGCAACGGTGCCGAGGACCATCCCTTCTTCAGTGAGCGGCGCTCCCTGCGCGTGCATCGTTTCAGCGTAGGCGTCGGGTTTCGTCGTCCCACCCAGCTTCGCAAGTCCGAAATCAAGGATTTTGACCAGCCCCTGCGGCGTCACCATCACGTTTGAGGGTTTCAAGTCGCGATGCACGATTCCGGCCGCGTGAGCGACAGCCAGCGCGTCGGCAATCTGCGTGGCATATTTCAGCGCATCGCGAATCCGCAGTCCTTTGCCGCGGATCAGGTGATGGAGCGTCTCACCGGCCACCAGCTCCATCGCGATGTATTGGATGGACTCGCCCTCCAGCTCCTGTGTGTTGATGTCGTAGATGGTGACGATGTTCGGGTGGTTCAGCGATGAGGCCGCCTTTGCTTCCTGCACGAACCGCCTCTCGCGATCCGCGCTGGAGAGAGCCGAAGCGGGCAGGACCTTGATCGCCACCTTTCGGTCGAGGCGGGAGTCCACGGCCCTGTAGACGACGCCCATTCCGCCGGCCCCAAGCTTGGCTTCGATGCGATAGGACAGTAGTGTCTTGCCAACCACCGGCCCACCTCTCTGAGGGTCCCGATTCTAACGCAGATCCGGGAGGGACCTCCTTAAGGATGGTGCGTGCGCGGTTCAGCACGCAATCGAGCCCCAGGCGAACATTTCCGGGGTCGAGCGCGGCGAAGCTCTCGTCGAAAATCAGAACCTCGGCCAGAGCATGGCTAGGAAGGCGCCGTGGCGAGGTATATTAGACACCGCTTTGGGGCAAGTCAACGCAGGGGCGCTGCCGTCGCTGCCGTTGCTCCTGTGCTCCCGAAGGCGACCTGCCTGATTAGCACATCAGAGGGTACCAAAAAGATGGAAGGTGATTTAGCAGGCTGCTGAAAAACTCATCATGTCGTCATTCCGAGGAGCCGAAGGCGACGAGGAATCTCTCTAAGTGCTTGATTTGGTGAGCAGAGAGATTCCTCGCTTCGCTCGGAATGAATATATGAAAGCGCGACTCCTCCCGTCAGCGTAGGCTGACGGTGGAGATCCCTTTTAGGAAAGAAAAGGAGTCGCGCATGAGAGAGTATATCGCCTTTGACAGCCACAAGCGGTACAGCCTGGTGGAACGAGAAGACGTGGCGAGCGGGAAGATCGTGCAGCAGGTCCGGCTGACGCACGGGCCCGGTGCCGTGCGGCGCTACTTGGCCCGGTGTACGCCAGG
>QHYU01000218.1 GCA_003224235.1 Acidobacteriota bacterium | reverse complement strand
ATCCTCCGGCGGAGGTTTTCCTGTTCGGCACGGATGGGTTTGGACGGGATTTGTTTTCGCGGATGCTCTATGGCGGGCAGATTTCGTTGTTGGCAGGCCTGTTGGCCGCCGGGCTCTCGCTGGCCCTGGGGCTGGTGCTGGGCGCAGTAGCCGGCTTCTACGGCGGCTGGGCGGACGAGACGCTGATGCGCGGCGCAGAGCTTTTCCTCGCGCTGCCTTGGCTGTACTTGTTGTTTGCCATCCGTGCGTTCCTGCCGTTGCAGATAGGCCCGGCGCAGGCGTTTCTGCTGTTGATTGTCGTCATCGGCTTAATCGGGTGGGCGCGCCCGGCGCGGCTGGTGCGCGGCGTGGTCTTGAGCGCGCGCGAACGCGACTACGTGCGCGCTGCGAAGGGCTTTGGGGCGACGGATATCTATCTGCTGCGCCGCCACGTGCTGCCGCAGACGTTTGGCGTGCTGCTGACCCAGGCGGCTATCCTCGTGCCGCAGTACATCCTGGCTGAGGTGACTCTGTCGTTTCTCGGACTGGGCGTGGGAGAACCGGTGCCGAGTTGGGGTAATATGCTGGCCAGCCTCCAGCAATATTACGTGCTTGCCTCGTACTGGTGGATGTTCCTTCCGGGGTTCGCGCTGGTGCCTTTCTTTCTCGGATACTCGGCGCTGGCAAACGCTCTTCACGAGCGGGTGAAAGCCGTACTGATCTGAGATCCAACCAGAGCGTAGAACAGGGGGAAACGGTCGCATGACCAACTGTCTGCTGCGAGACCTGGCAGCCCTTCTGGCTGCCGCGGCACTGTGGGCCAGCCCTGAGAGCTTGCAGAAGCCTGTTGAGAAGCCCAGGGAAGAGCTCTTGCTCAACAACGCGGAGATTGGCCGGTACGGCGGCCAACTGGTCGTCTCCTTGCGCTCCGAGCCCAAGACGCTCAACCCGGTCACGATGACAGACAATCCCTCGAAGGAAGTCATCTGGCGGATGATGGCCGACCTGGTTCACATCAACCGCTTTACCCAGCAGACCGAGCCTGCGCTCGCCAAGTCGTGGAAGGTATCTCCTGACGGCCTCCGCTACACCCTGAAACTGCGCCGCGGCTTGCGCTTTTCCGATGGCCATCCGCTGGACGCAGACGATGTCCTGTTCAGTTTTCAGCTCTACCTCGACGAAAAGGTGCATGCGCCGCAGCGCGACCTGCTGATCGTCGGCGGCAAGCCTATTGCCGTGCGCAAGCTCGACTCAGAGACTCTGGTCTTCGAGCTGGCGCAGCCCTACGGAGTAGGCGACCGGCTGTTCGATGGCTTTGCGATCCTTCCGAGGCATCTGTTACAGAAGGCGTACTCCGAAGGCACGCTGGCGCAAGCGTGGTCGCTGACTACCCCTCCCGAACAAATCGCCGGCCTGGGGCCCTTTCGCCTGAAGCAGTATGTTCCCGGCCAGCGCTTGGTGCTGGAGCGGAATCCGTACTATTGGAAAGCGGATCGCAAGGGCAACCGCCTGCCTTACCTCGACGCGCTTGTGTTCCTTATTGTGCCCAGCGAAGACGCGCAGGTGATTCGTTTTCAGGCGGGCGACACGGACGTGATCAGCCGGCTGAACGCGGAGAACTACGCCGTGCTGGAGCGGCAGCAGCAGGCCCGCGGCTATACGATGTCGGACATCGGGCCGGGATTGGAGTACAACTTCCTTTTTTTCAATCTCAACGATCTCGCTGCCAGGTCGCTGCCGCAGATCGCGCGGAAACAGGCCTGGTTCCGGCAACTGAACTTCCGGCAGGCGGTTTCGGCGGCGATCGACCGCGAGGGAATTGTCCGGTTGGTTTACCAGGGCCGGGCCGAGGCGCTGTGGGGTCAGGTATCGCCGGGCAACAAGCTTTGGGCGAACCAGGCCTTGCCGCGGCCGCCGCGGTCACTCGACCGCGCCCGGGAGCTACTGCGCGCCGCGGGCTTTTCCTGGAAGGCCGACGGGACTTTGGTGGACGCCGGTGGTGACGTGGTGGAGTTTTCCATCGCCAGCAGCGCCTCAAACGCCGAGCGCACAAAAATGGCCGCCATTATCCAGGACGACCTAAAGCAGCTCGGAATGAGCGTGCACGTGGTCCCGCTCGAATTCCGCGCCCTGCTCGCGCGGGTCCTAGACAGCCGCGACTACGAAGCGTGCGTGCTGGGCCTCGCCAGCGGCGACGGCGACCCGAACGGGGACATGAACGTCTGGCTTTCCAGCGGCCCCCAGCACCTCTGGAACCCCGGCCAGGCTCAACCGGCCACGTCCTGGGAGGCCGAGATTGATCGGCTGATGCAGGGGCAGCTCACGGCGCGGAAGTACTCGGAGCGCAAACGCCTGTACGACCGCGTCCAGCAAATCGTAGCGGAGAACCAGCCGATGATTTTTCTGATTAGTCCCCATGTTTTGGTAGGCGCCAAAAATGGCCTGGGCAATTTCCGGCCTGCCGTTCTGGACCACTACACGCTTTGGAATGTGGAGGAGTTGTTCTGGCGCGGGAAATAGCCCCTTGCGGGGCTAGGAAACACTGCCCCCCGGCGCGATTGCGCCCCGCGCGGCGGTCGTGGGATGCTGTTCGTCAAAATGTCAGTGAAGCCGCAGGAAGAATTAATCACGCAGCTAGCCGGTCTCGAGGAAGAGTCGTCCCGCGAGGAATTTCTCCAGAAGAATCCCCAGCTCCGGGAGCAGCAGGTGGTACTCCGCATGGCCGACGAAGTGGCCAAGATCGCGCGGGTGGATATCGAGCGCGCCGATCGCATGGCGCAAACGGCAAGCTGGCTCGCGGAGGTATTGGATGATGACTATTGCCGCGCCCGCGGCGCGCGCGCTGTGGGCCACCTGTTTGCTTTGAAGGGGAAGTATCAGGAGGCCATCCAAAGCTACCAAAAGGCCCTGGACCTTTTTGAGCGCGGCGGACAGGAATCCGAAGCGGGCATCACTCTGAGCAGCTCACTCCAGCCGCTCATTTATCTGGGCCGGTATCAGGAAGCGTTCGATCGGGCGCAAATCGCGCGAGAGGTCTTCCAGCGCCAAGGGGACCGGAAGCGACTGGCACGGCTGGACTCCAATCTGGCTAATATCCTCCACCGCCAGGACCGCTTCGAAGAGGCGCTGGTGCTCTATGGGCGCGCAAAGCAGGCGCTCGAGGGCTTTGGCGAGCACCAAGATGTCGCCGTCGTGCTCGCCAACATGGCGGTCTGTTCCGTCGGCCTGCATAACTTCGCGAGCGCGCTCGATGCCTACCAGCAGGCGAGCGTTTATTGCGAGCGGCATAACATGCCGCTACTCGCGGCGCAAGCCGACTACAATATCGCCTATCTTTACTATCTGCGCGGCGAATACACGCGCGCGATTGAACTCTACCGGGCTTCCCGCGACTTCTGCGATCGCGTGGGCGACACCCATCACCGCGCCCTGTGCGACCTTGACCAGGCGGAGATGTATCTTGAGCTGAACCTCGTCGAAGAGGGTGCGCAACTTGCTCAGCAGGCTTTTGCCCGCTTCGAAGAACTGGGGCTGGGATACGAGGCCGCCAAAGCCCTGGTCTTCCTGGGCATCGCTGCGTATGGGGAGCGCAAGCCGTTTCGCGCGCTGGAGTTTTTCACCAAGGCGCGCGAGCGCTTCACAAGCGAGAAGAATTGGATCTGGCCCGCGCTTCTGGATCTCTACCAGGCGCTCGTGCTTTATCACGAAGGGCGCGCGTATGAGGCCCGGCGGAGTTGCGATGCGGCGCTGCGCTTCCTCTTCCACACCTCGCTGGCGGGTAAGGCCGCGCTCGCAGAGCTGTTGCGTGCCTGTTTGCATCTCGAGGCCGGCGAGCCGGCTCCGGCCCGATTGTGCTGCGACAGGGCGATGGAGAGAATCGAACGCGCCGGGACCCCCACGCTGCGGCCACTGGCCTGCTTCGTGCTCGGCAACGTGCACGAGGCCCAGAACGAAGCGCTGGCGGCGTACCAGTCCTATCGCAACTCGCTGGTAGCTCTGGAGAGCCTGCCGAGCCACGGCCAGCCCGAGGAACTGAAAATCCCCTTTCTCAAGAATAAGTTCGCTGCATACGAAGCCTTCATTGCAACCGGCCTCGGAGAATCGGGCCTGGCAGGCAGCCAGCAGGGCCAGGAAGCTGCATTCGCTGCTATCGAAAAGGCTAAGTCCCGGCAGCTCGCCGACCTGATCGCCTTCCGCGCACACGCCCTGCCGGCTCCGGCCGGGGCGCGCAGTGGGCTGGTTGAGCAAGTGAAGGGCCTGC
>QHYU01000217.1 GCA_003224235.1 Acidobacteriota bacterium | reverse complement strand
AGTCTCTCGACTCGTTCAGTAAGCTGGACACCACCATGGGCTCGCTGCAGAAGACCATGCAGGATGTACAAGCCAACTCGGGTGCGCGCCTGGATTCGATGGCGACCCAGGTGCAAGGCTTGGCCGATAATCTCGAAGATGTCAAGGCCAGGCTGAGCAAGCTCAATCAGCAGTTGGCCGACATGCAAAGCACCATGCAGAGCTTGGACGCCAAGGTGTCCGGGGGAAAACCCGGTCCGGGAGCCCCGGCACCTGGCGCCGACAGCTCAACCAGCGGGGCCGCGGGGGGCGGCGCACCGCCGTCGGCTGATGTGCTTTATTCCAACGGGCTGCGCGACATCACCGGCGGTAGGTACGACCTCGCGCGACAGGAATTCCAGGACTATCTCAAGTATTACCCTGACACGGACCTGGCCTCGAACGCCCAGTTTTATCTCGGCGAGATCTTTTTCGCGCAGAAGCAGTATCGGGAGGCTCTCGGCGAATACGACAAAGTGCTCCAGAACTATCCCAAGAGCTTCAAGCTGGCGCCAGCGAGGTTGAAGAGGGGGGAAGGCTTGCTCGAACTCGGCCAGAAAGCCGCTGCCATCCGCGAATTCCGTGAAGTCGCGCGCCGGTACCCCGGCACCGAGGAAGAACGCCGCGCCCGCGCCAAGCTGAAAGAATTGGGTGTGCCCGCCACGGCCACGCCTGCCGCCACACGGCCGCCGCAGCCACAGTAGCTTCTAGCGCAACCGCACGCCGCATCTCATACCGCCACCGGACGTGCACTGCCCGATGCTTCTGGTGCTGGAAGCCTTTGCAAGGCACCCCTACATCTGCCGGCCACGCACGAGCCGTTCCTGGTTTGCTACAGGCGCTCCGACGTGCTATCTTCCCGGTCTAAGGGGGTCACTTTCATGTCAGTCAACAAAGTGATTCTGGTGGGCCGGCTGGGTCGCGACCCGGAAACCCGGTACACCTCCGGCGGCCAAGCGGTCTGCAATTTCACCCTGGCTACCGATGAAGTCTTCAAAGACCGCGCGGGGGAACGCCAGAAGCGCACCGAGTGGCACCGGATCGTCCTGTGGAGCAAGCAAGCGGAGCTCGCGCAGCAGTACTTGAAGAAGGGCAACCAAGTCTATATCGAAGGCCGCATCCAATCCCGCCAGTGGGACGATAAAGAGGGCCAGAAGCGCACCACGTATGAAATCGTTGGCACTGCGATGAGGTTTCTCGGGTCGCGCGGCGAAGCCGTCGCGGCGGCCGCCGGCGCCGGCCAAGACTCTGAAGCGCACGCCTCCGCGGCACCCGATGAAGCGGTTGCCGCGCCGGAGATTTCTGACGAGGATATTCCCTTTTAACTGACGTGCCAGCCGTCAGTTCCCTGCGAAGCGAAAAGCTCGAAAACTCGAAATAGTTCGCCATCGCTGGGCGACGAAGAGCGAGCAGCACGTTCAAAGGATAGTGCGCAGAGAACGTAAGCGAACCCGGCGATTGCGCGGCGCTTGTCGTTAAACAGAGGCTGAGTGCTGATGGGCTGGTCGCTGACGATTAACAGCAGACGGCTGTGTCACTCATACCGCAGCGCTTCGATGGGGTCGAGTTGCGCCGCCTTGCGTGCCGGGTAGAACCCGAAAAAGATGCCCACGGCCGCCGAAAAAATAGCGGCAGCGATGATCGCTTTCACCGAAATCAGCGTCGGCCAAGCAAGGAAGTTGCTGATCAGCGCCGATCCAATCAGGCCCACACCGATGCCCAGCAATCCCCCCGCCATGCTGAGCGTCACCGCCTCAACCAGAAACTGCTGTTGAACGTCGCTTTCGGTGGCACCCACGGCCATGCGCACTCCGATCTCGCGAGTGCGCTCCGTGACGCTGACCAGCATGATGTTCATGATCCCGATGCCGCCGACGATCAGCGAGACCGAGGCAATTGAGCCCAACAGCAACGTCATCACCCGCTGTGTCTGGTCGGCGAGGTCGGCCACATCAGACTGCGTGCGCACGAAGAAATCGTCGTCCTCGCCCGGGCGGATGTGATGGCGTTCGCGCAGCAGGGCGGTAATCGGCGCCACCGCGGCGTTTGAAGCCTCACGAGAAACAGCGGAGGCGTTGATGAACTGGATCCAGGTGATGCCGGAAATTTTCCGCTGCACGGTGGTGTAGGGCGCGAAGATGCGGTCATCCTGGTCGTCGCCCATGACCGACTGCCCTTTCGATTCCAGCACGCCAACCACACGAAAGGGCAACTGCCCGATGCGAATCTGCTTGCCCACAGGGTCTACGTCGCCGAACAGGATGCGGGCCACGGTGGTTCCGAGAAGGCAGACGTTTGCCGCTGAATCCACTTCGTCCTGGCCGAAGATTGAACCAGCCTGAACCGGCCAGCTGCGGATGCGAAAATAATTCGGCGTTGTCCCGGTGATGCCCGTATTCCAGTTCTGATTCTGGTACACCACTTGGACCCGGCTGACCACGGCGGGCGCGGCCTCGCGGATCAGCGAGACCTCGCGCAAGATGGCGTTCATGTCGTCGATGGTCAACGTTTTGACGGCCCAGGAGCCCAGGCGCGCGCCACCGGGCCGGCCGCTGCCCGCCGCAATGAAGACCGCGTTGGTGCCCATGCTCTGGATGCCTTGTTGGACCAGGTACTCTGCGCCCTGGCCGATACTGACCGTGGCAATCACCGCACCGACGCCAATGATAATCCCCAGCATGGTAAGCGCCGACCGCAATTTGTTTCGTGCCAGCGCCCGCAGCGCCAATCGCAGTGTGTTCCAGAAATCCATCTCGCCTCTTCCTGTTTTCGCTCAGGGCGCGGCATGGCACGCCCGCGCAAAGCCAGTTCAGGTTTCGCCCGCCGCGTCGTCGTCCTGAAGCGAAGGCAGCGTGGGCAGCACCTCACGCGCAATCAGGCGGTCGCGGACAGGGGTGTCACGCCGCAGCTTGCCATCCCGGAAGTCCAGAGCGCGCTTGGCGTACTGCGCGATGTCCTGCTCGTGGGTTACCAGCACGACCGTCAGTCCCTCCTCTTCGTTCAGTCGCTGCAGGATGTCCATGATCTCGACCGAAGTGCGGCTATCGAGGTTGCCCGTCGGCTCGTCGGCCAGCAAAATCGTGGGCCGGTTCACGAGCGCTCGCGCAATGGCCACGCGCTGCTGCTGGCCACCGGAAAGCTGGCTGGGAAAGTGGTGCGCGCGGCCGGCCAGACCCACGCGCGCGAGCGATTCCCGGGCCCGCTGCTCACGTTCCTGCGGCGTAATGCCAGCGTAGATGGTCGGCAGCTCAACGTTTTCCAGGGCTGACGTACGCGCCAGCAAATTGAACTGCTGGAAAACGAACCCCAACTTGCGGTTGCGGATCCGCGCTAGCTCCACCTTGCTGAATTGCGAGACGTCGGTGCCGTCCAGGTAGTAATGGCCGCGGGTAGGCCGGTCCAAACAGCCCAGGATATTCATCAGCGTCGATTTTCCCGACCCCGACGCCCCCATCACCGCCACGAACTCGCCGGCGAGGATCTCGAGCGAGACCCCCCTCAAGGCGTGCACTTGGACTTCACCCAGGTCGTAGATCTTGTGCACGCCCTCGAGACGAATGAGGGCTGCATCGCTGTGCGCCTGCGTACTGGGTTCCTCTGTAGCTGTAGCTTGCTCGTCCACTCTTCAACTCTCCGAGTTTCGACTGCCCACTCCAAACTTCCCGCCCCTACATCCTACGCGGCAATCCACCCGGACCGCTCATCGGCCCTGAAGGCCTTGACCCACCAGGGGCTTGCGCCGAACTGTTGTTCTTACTGGTCTGGCCAATGGCCAGCTCATCGCCCACCTTCAGGATGCCCTCCTTCATGGCCGTGAAGGTAAAGTCGGTGACGCCCAATTTCACCCGGACCGGCTGAAGAGTTTTATCGGGCAGCAGCTTCCAGACAATGCCCCAATCATCTCGCTGACTACTGCCGCCAGCGCCCATTTCCCCAGCAGGTGCGACTGACGGGCTGCCTGGGCCGGCCTCAACCCCAGAACCGCCTTGCGCCTGCTTCCGCATCGTTCCGGCGCTCTTAGCGGGCGCATTTCCTCCTGCGGCAGCTGCGGAAGCCAGGCGGCCTCCCGCTCCGCCGCGGGGCCCCTCTGGGATGTTATTTCTAGCGAACAGCGCTTTGCGTTCCTCGTCGGAGAGTTCCGGTTGGAAGCGCAGAGCGCCATTGGGGATCTTGATCACATTGTTTTCCCAGGCCACCGGAATGCTGACGTAGGCGGTCATGCCTGGGAACAGTTTCTTTTCGGGATTATCGAACGCGATGATGGTGTCGTAGGTGACGACGTTTTGGATTGTGGTCGCGTTCATGCGCACCTGGCTCACCGTTCCGGTGAAAGTCTCGCGCGGGAACGAG
>QHYU01000086.1 GCA_003224235.1 Acidobacteriota bacterium | reverse complement strand
CTTTTAGGGTCTCTCTGTATGAACACGGCCTATATTGTCCTTCCCCGGCCATCATCACTCTGCAGACATGCCGCTCAGCCGTTTCCCTGCCCGCAACACTTATAACCTTGGAAACCAGGCCGCCCGACTAGATGCCCGGTTTCTTAGCCTGACTTTCGAAGTCCTTGGGATTAGCTTTGCCGCGCTGGGCGATCGCACCCACTTCGACGCGATTCAGCGGCGCGACTAAGGTGACCAAAGTTGCCAAAGCTGCAACCAGCACACCGCTTAAGGTGCTCGATCTATAGAAAATAAAGTATTGGACTTCTGAATTTAGGCATTCGATATCAATAAAATAGCATTTGCAACCATGACGAGTCGCTGGGGGAGGACGGAGGTAGGGCATGGGGGCACCTAGATCCCAAAGAACCGCTGTTCTGGCGCCGAGCCGCGAGCGGATCCGCGAGGCAGCTAAGACCCTTTTCACCGAGCGCGGCTACGAGGGCACCAGCACCGCGGCCATCTGCCGTCTGGCAGGGACAAGTCAGTCCCAACTCATCAAGCACTTCACAAACAAGCAGGGCGTTCTGGAGGCCATTTTTGACTACGCGTGGGAGCAAGTGAACCCCGCGATCCGTCTGGCCACAGAAAGTATCCCCTCCCCAAAGGAAAAGCTGAAAATCGTCCTGGAGATGGTGCTCAATTTCTTGGAGAAGGACCGGGCGCTTCGCACCCTTTTTCTGCTGGAGGGACGCCGCATCCGTGGCGACGGACACATGGTGGTGCTCGTCCCCGGGTTCTTGGAATTCGTAAAGCTTCTGGATGGAGTCCTGAAGGAAATGGCGAGTCGTGAGGAGCTGGTGACTGGTATCCACCCGCAGGCGCTCCGATCAGCCCTCATGGGAGCAGTCGAAGGCCTGCTCCGCGACCAATTACTGGCTCGCACATCGCGTTTTCCGGCCTCCTACTCCGAAGTAGATATGCGCTCGATTTTCGCTCATTTTCTTTCTTCTTGCGTGAACCAGTAACCCCAGTCATCTCCCGCGCGGGCAGCGAGTGTCCGGATACAAGCACATCGCTTGCGGTGCCCTTCAAACATTGGTTGAACGACTTCAGCGAGTGCTTGGTCGCTGAGTTTCTCTGCTAGCCGGTGGAACGATGCCGTTCATGCGCAGATACTCGACCATTTGCCCGTAATGATCGGGAGCGTGCCAGACAGCGAGGACGGCGATTCCCAGTTTGGTGCTAGGCCCTCCGTACCTTCCAGAGACCGGAGCCAGCGCATTTTTTGCGTCGATAGTGGCCATTACCTGATCTGCGTAGGCGAAAGAATCGCGCAGATACTTCATTAACTCGGGCTTCGTCTTGGCCGGATCGGGACCTCCATTTTCGCATTCAGGCGGGGGAGTCTTGCCCTGAATCTCGCTGAAGAAAGCGAAGTTGGCGCAAGCCACATGCTTGACCTGCTGGGCGAACGTCCTTACTCCCTTGAATTCCCCGTCGGTCGGAGCGAATGGGTACTTGTTCTCCGGCATTGCATCTGCCGCCGAGACGAAGCTCCATTCCAGCATCTTCCAGGTTTGATTTAGGGCCGAAGCAATGGTTTGGGGCTGCCGCGCCGGTTTCTCCATATTCTGACACCACGCTGTGACACTCCCCCAGACAAGAATAATTACCAGAACTGCTGAGCGGCAGCTGAATTTCACGGTGCAATCTCCCTCGTAAATTTGCACCGCCAGTCAAACACGTGCGCTGCTCGAAGCAGCTACTGTCCTCGTTTCGACTGCAAGCAGACTGCGGGAAGTTTGTTTCTGTAACTGTCGCGCACCTGCTTCGCCTAACGATTGCAGGCTCACTCAGCTTGGGCTCAAGGAGCCATGCCTTCGTTCATCCATCGCTTGAAGGTGCTAGACCACCAAGTTGGTGAGCGAGACCCTGGTCCTGTGGGTCCTCTGCTCGAGACTATGTTTGCTTTGAACTTTAGCGTATCCTAGCGCGACCACAAGCTGAGGGAGGCTGGCCATGAGGAATCAATTCCTGTTTGCAGTGTCCGCGCTAGTGTTTGCGGCGGTACTTCCTGCGCTACCGCCGCAGAAAACGGCCCGCGCAGAGCTCAACAACGCAAAAGGCGAGAAGATCGGGAGTGCCACCCTCCGGGAGGACAAAGAAGGGGTCAGCATCGAGCTAAACGTCTCGCAGCTGCCCCCCGGAGCACATGCGCTGCACATTCACGCCGTCGGCAAGTGCGACCCGCCCGGTTTCCAAACTGCAGGGCCACATTTTAATCCGGAAGGGAAAAAGCACGGGACCAAGAACCCAGAAGGCTCGCATGCGGGAGATCTGCCGAATTTTGAGGTGGGGGCGGACGGCCGGGCGAAGGTTTCTGCGGTCGCGGCGCACGTAACGCTTGGGGAGGGCTCGAATTCATTGTTCCACCCGGAAGGCACAGCGTTGGTGATTCACGAGAAGCCGGACGATTACATGACCGACCCCGCAGGCAATGCCGGAGCAAGGATCGCTTGCGGTGTTGTGCAAAAGTAGCCTGTTTGCTCGAGCCAATGGCTAGAAGTCAGCGAGCAGTCTAACCTCGTGTTGTGTTGTCATGGGGAGCGACAAAACGCTCGAAGGAGATAAGCTGGAGAATTTGACAGAATACAATTCTGGGGGGCATATCTCGTGGGTGTGTTGATCCTAGGAGGGCTCATGTGGCGGCTGAAGAAAGACGAACCGACAACGCCTGGAGTTTCCACTCCACCGGGAACGAAGACGACTGGCCCACTTTCGACCCCTCTAGAGGGAACCGCCATGAGCACCAACCCCATCCGTTCGCCCAGCACCACTTCGGACCGCGCCACGGCACGGTTGAACGCAAGTCTGCACGTGAAAGGCGATATCTCGGGCAAGGGAGACCTGCACGTTGATGGGAGCGTCGAGGGTCTGATCCAGCTCGAAGATGGCAAGCTCACTGTCGGCCCGCGTGCCAAGGTTAACGCAGATGTCGTGGCGCGCGAGATTGTCGTGTACGGCAGCATCAAGGGCAATCTCCGGGCTCACGACCGTATTGAGATCACAAAAGACGGCTCTGTGGTCGGCGATCTCCTCGCGGGGCGCATCTTGATCGAAGACGGGGCCAGCTTCAAGGGCTCGATCGAAATCGATCGCAAAGCGGAGGGTGAGCGACTCCCCGACCGCCCGGCTCCTGGTCGCGACGCCCTGAAATCCAGTTGATGGCAGTTGCTGCCCCAGGCACTCTCCGCCTTCGGGGCTCTTGGGAGCGCTTCTATCGTTAGAAGAGCTGGTAGAGGGAACGTCAAGCGTCTCGAGGATTCCCTCAGCCCGGGCGGGGCGACTCCTCGCCTCCTTCTCGCTGCCTCATGACATAGAGGACCAACTCGACGCGGCTTGATATCCCCAGCTTGTTGAAAATCCGAAAAAGATAGTTGCTGATGGTGTGCTCACTCAAACCGAGTTTGATTGCGATCTCCCGGTTTGTAAGGCCCTCGGCTATGAAACCAACCACCTCAGTTTCTCGTCTGGCCAGTAAGCTAAGCCCATTGGAGTCAGCCACTTTAAGAGGCGAAGAGTCAATCAGGGCGCCCAGTATGAGCCGGAGCTGGGTGCTGTTGGCCCAGACTTGTCCTGTGTGGACGGCTTTGATGCACTTACAAAGCGATTCAAAGGGCTCTGCCCGACAGAAAATCCCTTTGGCACCTGCCCGAAAGGCATCCACCACCAGATCATTCTGCGGGAAGTTACATAGGATGATGACTTTGGTTTCGGGGTGAGAGACATGTAGCTCACGCAGAGCCTGGAAGCCCATTGAACGGCCATCTTCCAAATCCTCGCCTATCAGGGCAATGTCGATGCTGCGCAGGTTAACACCGTTGAGGACGTCTGCGCGCGTCACTGCGCAAGCGGCCACGTCAAAGGCGTGCCGCGATCGCCTGAGTGCATTCTTCAGGAGTTGGCAACCCATCGGTGTGTCATCAGCGACCAGAACTGCAATACGTCCACTGATGGCTTTCGATGGTGCCTCGCTAGGCAGCTTGAGGGGCGGAGAGAACACGATGTTGAGCACCCTTCACAAAGTCAAACAGAGCAGCTAGGTCTTGATTGTCTCCCCCGCGAGTCGCGAACACGTATTACTAGAATTTGAAATAATAACAGTATTATACCATTTGTACAACTCGGTGCGCCGAAACGCAAGAAGCTAACGTTGCGAGTGCCAGATGTCAAGAACATTGTATATCTGTGTCAAAGCTATGCGGTCCTGGCAGGGGCTGAATCAAGAGACCTAATCCACACAAGATCGCCGCGTAGTTGGGGATCTGGCCACCTTCTTGGCAAGCCCTCTGATTTGATCGAATCGAACCGCCCGGCAGGGGCTCGGACGCCAGTCAGCTTTCTTTCGGTGGCGATTTGCAGATGCCTGCTGTATCTTCACGGTCAGCAAACTGCATGGCCTAAGGATCGAATCATAAGGGGTGATTCCATGCGCGGATCTATTTCGCACATACTTGTCTCTGCCGCACTGGCCACCGTATTCCCGTCATCCGTGAACGCTCAGGGTGAGAAGAAATCTGAAGCTGTGCCCACATCCGATTTTCAAGTTTTGGTCCGGCAATTTGACTACGATTCAAAACGGCCGCTGGATTACAGCGACACCGTGAACCAGACAAAGAATGGTGTCACCATCCACGATCTTCAATATGCCAGCCCAAAGAGCGGGCGCGTGACCGCGTACCTGGTCGTTCCCGAAGGGAAAGGTCCTTTCGTCCCGATTGTGTTCGGTCACTGGGGGCCCGGCAACCGCACAGAGTTTCTTCCCGAAGCCTTGTTTTACGCCAAGGCAGGAGCCATTTCCTTGCTCGTTGATTATCCTTGGGTTCGTCCGGCCCCCTGGCGGCGAGGTGTGCCCAACTTCGATAAGCCGGAGTTAGACCACGAGATCTACATCCAAGCCGTGGTTGATATACGACGTGGCATTGACCTGCTGCTCGCGCGGAAGGATGTGGATCCGAAACGGCTCGCGTACGTCGGGCACAGTTATGGAGCGCAATGGGGCGCCATATTATCTGCGGTGGACGAGCGAATCAAAACGGCGGTGCTGATCGGCGGCGTCGCCGAAGAAGCCGACATCCTCCTGCGCAATCAGGATCCGGACCTCGTCGAGCTCCGAAAGCATGCTCCGCCCGGACAGATTGAGCGATACGTGGAGGTAAACGCGCTGCTGGACGCCATCCGCTACGTTGGGCATGCTCGGGCACCGCTGCTCTTTCAGTTTGCAAACTACGAACGCTACTTCGACAGGGCGTCCATGGAGAAGTACTTTCAGGCGGCCAGTGAACCCAAGCAGGTATCTTGGTATGACACGGGCCACGAGTTGAATGACCTTCAGGCGCTGGCAGATCGTTATCGCTGGCTCAGCGAACATGTCGGCCTTAAGGCTAGGCCCCTGTTCTGAACGCTGGGCACCGGAGGTCAACGGGCAGGATGGCCAGGCGGCACTACATGGGCGGCATACGTGATTCCGCTGGCTGTCAGGGCAGAGGCAGACCAGGCGAGGCTACAATTCCGGCCATGCGAAGGATTTCCTGATACTCCTCATAATTGATCGGCGAAATGACCAGGCGGACGTTTTTGAGGAACCTCACTTTGCGCAGGGCGGGATTCGCGCGCAACTCGATGAGCGGCACATGTCGCGGCAGCCGCTCCATGGCGCGCAGGTCGGCCACCAGGTTCTTCCCTTTTGGATCGTGCGGATCGGGATAAGGATCGCGGGTGACCTCGGCCAAGGCATATAGGGACCGCTCCGGCGCGCCGTGGTAGCACAGCACGCGGTCGCCACGGCGCACCTGCTTCAGCTGCCGCAGCGCATCGGGCCTCGAGCCCGCGCCGCGCCACATTTCCTTCCCTTTTACAAAGAGGGTGTCCCAGTGATACTGGTGGGGATCAGCGCAGAAGAGCCAATAATGCCGCGCGGTAGCTGGGCGAGTCATTACCTGGCTGTGTATCCTCCTGCGGTCCGCCGCTGCAGGCCGCACTATACACGGAGAACCTAGCGCAGGGGGAAAAATTCATGAGCAGTTGCAACAACACCACCCGGCTAGAAGCGGCCCCTGCCCTAAGGCTCGGGGCCCCCCGACACGCTCCGGCGTGGTTACAACCAGCTTGTTTTCAATAGATTAGCCCCGAGGGCGGTAGCCGCTAGCCACAGTCCACGAAGATGTCGTCGCCGCGCAGTTCGACGGGGAAGGTTTTCACACCCACGGCCGGGTTCATAACCACCTTGCCGGAAGTGACATCGTACTGCCAGCCATGCCAGGGGCAGGTGACTACTTTGCCTTCCAGCTCGCCCTGGCCCAGCGGGCCCCCGCGATGTAAGCAGGTGTTGTCGATGGCATAGAAGTTGCCGTCCACGTTGGCGAGAGCAATTGTCGCGCCGTTCACCTGAAACTCGCGGATAGATCCAGTGGGGATTTCGTCTTTCCTCGCGGCACGCAAAAAAGCCATTGCTCGACTCCTTGGGAATGAACTTGCCCGGGGGAAAACCAGGTCAGCGACCTCGATTCGCCCTGCGTGTAGTGTAACCTCAGCAGGCGAGGGCTAGCGAGGAGCGGGCGTCTGCGCCACCATCACGCCGCTCTTGAAGTCTTCCACCATCTCGGGACGCAAGCGGACCTCGGTGGGTCGCTTGGCCAGCGACATCTGGTCGATTTTGTCCTGCAGCTTCAGCAGCGCATAGAACAAGCCCTCGGGTCGCGGCGGGCAGCCGATCACATAGACATCCACGGGCACCACTCTGTCCACGCCCTGAAGAACAGAATAAACGTTGAACGGCCCGCCGACGCTCGAGCACGCCCCCATCGAAATGCACCACTTTGGGTCCGGCATCTGTTCCCAGACGCGCCTGAGTACCGGCGCCATCTTCAGCGTCACCGTGCCGGCCACGATCATCAAATCGGCTTGGCGCGGCGAGGGGCGAAACACCTCAGCGCCAAACCGGGCAATATCGAAGCGCGAGGTGGTCGAGGCGATCATCTCGATGGCGCAGCAGGCCAGGCCGAACGTTAGCGGCCAGATCGCGCTCTTGCGCGCCCAGTTGAAGACGTAGTCCACCGTCGAGATCATGAAGTTTTTCTCGAACCGGTTTTCAAGGACTCCCATGCGTTCCTCTGCGACCCACGAATTACTGCAGGAAACCTCAGTATATCGCCGCGCTGGAGACGAGTCAAAGGCGTCGGGACGCAAGAGTCGCAAAACTCCACGCGGAATCTTTCAGAGAGATCCCTTCCGGCACGGTTCACCCTCCGCAGGTTCACGGTTGCCCTGCGCGAGAACCCTGATGCGAGGCGCGGCAGAGTGTCATCAAGATGGCTCCGAGCAGGAGGAAAATGCACGCTAGAGAATTCTCGGGAAATGTATTTGTGGGTGAACGCCGACGGGCTTAGTGCCGTGGACCAGCAAGGCGCCCTCGGCGCGAAAGGCACGCAACTGCTCAGCGTCGCGGAACCACCGGCCCGCATACACTTCCGGGGTTGGCGTAGGGTCGGCGATGCGCCGGTGCGCGACCTCGACGAAGCCGGCTTCGCGGAACATCGCCGCCCACTCCTCGGCTGACAGCAGGTGCGCGGGCACGGAAAGAATTTCACCCCACTGGTGACAGTGCGGGTTGTCACGGTAGTAGTTGATCAGGACCCACGCCGAACCGCCCTCGCGCAGCACGCGGAAGATCTCGCGCACACCTTGGGCCGGTTGGGGCCAGTAATAGGCGGATTCGACCGAAATGGCCTTGGTAAAAAAGCTGTTGTCCCAGGGGATTTCGTCCACACTGCCGAGAACGAACATCACTTGCCCATGTTCGACACACTTCTTACGCGCCCGGCGCACCATCTCGTCCGAGACGTCGATGCCGACCAGGCGGCCTTCACGCACACGCTCGGCAATTAGACGCGAAAGCCAGCCGGAGCCGCAGCCAATGTCCAGCACATTATCGTCGGACTGGAGGTCCATCAGCTCGAGCATCGGCAGGACAATGGGCAGATGGTGGCGCTCCATCTCCTCGCCGCGGCCGGCTTGGGCCCAGCGGTTAAACTCCCCGCGCAGTTGCTCTTCTCGCGTCATTTCCCTCGCACAGCAATTCTTCTTGATTCTCGATTCTGGACCCGGATAGAGTTCGCCCAATTATCCCATTTCAGTGTGCAAATCGTCGTGGAGGAAGTATGAGCGAAGAGATGGCCATAGAGACGCTCGCAAAACACTGGCTGACCTTCGATGGCTACTGGGTTCAAACGAGAGTGCCCTTCAAGAAACACAGAGGTCATTCAGATTTCGATGTGGTTGCCTTCATGCCGGCATCCAGCAAGGTGGTAATAGTTGAGTGCAAGGCCTGGGGCTCACCCACGGATTATCCAAATTTTCAAACTGCTGCGCGAGCCAAGAGGATTAAGGAGATGTGCAGGAAGGCGCACCGTGACTGGAAGTACTTTGGCCGCTCAGCAGCGAATAAGAGGTTGAAGCTCCAGAAACTGTATGAGTTTCGCTTAGTGTTGCCTGGCCGGCTGGATGACAAGAAAAAGCAGGTAGATCTTGAAAAAGAATTGAGTCTCGAACTCGGATTCAAGGTTAGGCTTTTCGCAGTCCATGAAGTCATTCAGGAAGTCCAGAAGCAAGTCGAGAAAGACATGGAGCTTCGAAGAGTGAGGTACCCAGATACTTCTTTGGAGATGTTGCGCTGGGTATCGCGCTCCAAGGGTAGACTTTCATGGCGCCACGACTGAGTTCTGTCTAGGGCTCTATCTTTGCCAGCAGCTCGACGAAACGCTGCTGGCGCTCGGTCTGGTCCTGCCCGGCGTAGATCTCCGCGAGCTGAGTGGCGTTCATCGAGCAGAACTTCGGCCCGCACATCGAGCAGAACTTTGCTTCCTTATAGAAATCGTCGGGTAGGGTCTCGTCGTGCATGGCGCGCGCGGTCTGGGGATCAAGCGAGAGCTCGAACTGCTTGTTCCAGTCGAACAGGAACCGCGCATAGCTGAGCGCATCGTCGCGGTCGCGCGCGCCGGGGCGGTGCCGTGCAACATCCGCGGCATGCGCCGCAATCTTGTAGGCAATCACTCCCTGCTTGACGTCCTCGGCGTTGGGCAGACCCAGGTGTTCCTTCGGCGTGACGTAGCACAGCATCGATGCGCCGTGCCAGCCAATCATCGCCGCGCCGATGGCGCTGGTGATGTGGTCGTAGCCCGGCGCGATATCAATTACCAGCGGCCCGAGCGTGTAAAACGGTGCTTCGTGGCACAACTCCATTTCCTTCTTCACCTGGAGCTCGATCTGATCCATCGGGATGTGCCCCGGGCCTTCGATCATCACTTGAACGTCGTATTCCCAGGCTTTCTTGGTCAGCTCGCCCAAGACCTTCAGCTCGGAGAACTGCGCTTCGTCGCTGGCGTCGGCCAGGCAGCCGGGGCGCAGGCCGTCGCCCAGCGAGAAGCTGACGTCATACTTCTGGAAGATCTTGCAGATCTCGTCGAAGTGCTCGTACAGGAAATTCTGCTTCTTGTGGGCGCTCATCCATTGCGCCATCAGCGCGCCACCGCGGCTGACGATCCCGGTGATGCGGTTGCGCACCAGCGGCACAAACTCGCGCAACACCCCGGCGTGGATGGTCATGTAGTCCACGCCTTGCTCGGCCTGCTCTTCGATTACCTCGAGCATCAACTGCGGCGTCAAGTCCTCGGCGCGCCTGACGCGCATGATGGCCTCGTAGATGGGCACCGTGCCGATGGGCACGGGGGAGGCCGCGATGATGCCCCTGCGGATGCCGGGGATGTCGCCGCCGGTGGAGAGGTCCATCACCGTGTCGGCGCCATGGTGCACAGCGTTGTGCAGCTTCTTCAGCTCTTCGTTGACCTCGGAGGTGACGGCCGAGTTGCCGATGTTGGCGTTGATTTTGCACTTGAAGGCGATGCCGATGCCCATCGGCTCAAGGTTGCGATGATGGATGTTGGCCGGAATAATGGCGCGGCCGCGAGCAACCTCGCTGCGGACCAACTCGGGTTCGAGTTTCTCGCGCTTGGCGACGTAATCCATCTCTTCGGTGATGATGCCTTTTCGAGCGTAGTGCATTTGCGAAACATTTCGCCCGGCACCGTTTGCGCTGGCCGTCGCCAGCCGCTTCTCGACCCACGCATCTCTCAAAGCCATGGCTTCCTCCCAACGCACACACGGCGGGGTCGTGTGCGAAATGTGATTATCGCACCGCGACTACCGCCCGGCAACCCGCGGGCTGCGTTGCCCTAGTCCTCTCGAGGCAGGCTCCTACCTGCCCGCCTGTAGCGCTCGTAGGCGTTCGATGTCTAAAAGTTAGGTGCGGCGCAGGGTGAGCAGCGTAATCTCGGGCGGGACACCGATGCGGACCGGCGCGCCGATGGTGCCGAGACCTCGATTGACGTACAAGAAGCTGGGGGCTAAGGACTTGGAGCTGGTTGGGGACACGGAGAAGTCGGAATTTGCCCCAGGCGGCGCGGCACCAAGGGGTCGATGGTACAGGCCAGCGACATAGTTGGTGATAAAACGTGCCGGACTCCACCTGCGGTCGAGGATCTCCACTTGCACCTGGCCCCCGTGGGTGTGACCCGCGAGGGTCAATTCGATGCCGAGCTCGGCGGCGCGCGGAAACGCGTTGGGGTTGTGCGAGAGCAGTACGTTGGGGGCGTCGCGCCGCACCAGCCTCTCAACGCCGACCAGCTTCGGCTGACGCCGGCCCGAGTGCGTCCGCTCGCGCTGATAATCCACACCTATCAAATTGATGGACTGGCCGCGCCACACCAGTTGCGCGTTTTCGCTGCGCAGCAAGCGCATGCCGCCGCGGCGAAACAGCTCGGCGGCATAATCCTCCGCGTCGGCGTAAATTTCATGGTTACCATTGCAGCCCCAGACGCCCAGCGGCGCGCGCAGCCGGGCAAGCTCTTCGATACACTCTTCGAGGGGATCAGTCGCGCCGGTGATGAAGTCGCCGGTCACCACCGCGAGCTCGGCTCCGAGCTCATTGGCCATTTCCACGGCGCGCCGCACCTGACTGCCCGGCATGTAGCCGCCGATGTGGATGTCGCTCAACTGGGCGATGCGCAAGCCATCGAGCGCCGCCGGCAAATGAGCGATGGGAACTTCGACTTTCTCAATGCGGAAGCGCAGCCGCTCGGCCGCAAATCCGTAAACGGCCCCGACAAACGGCACAGCACCGGCCAGGTAGGTGGCTGTCTGGAAGAAGTACCGCCGCGAAGGGTTAGGCAGCTCGCCCGGCACCCCTTCCACTGCCGGAGGCGCTACCGCGCTGGCCTTGCGCGGCCGCGCCCGCCGCCAGAGCCACTCGATACTCGCCACGAACTGCACCGCAAGGAAGGCCAGGAACGCGCTCAAGAGCCAGAGACCCACCAACTCCTTAAGGCGCGTCACCCAAGTGCCGCGCACGACGATGCGGTGCATCGCCTGAGGCATTCCGTCAACAATTGCGAGGACAATCAGCAGCGCCGCCGCCATCCACGCGCTGCGCAGCATCCAGCGCCAGCCCGTCCGGCGGACGCGGCCGGTCAACCGCCACGCCCGGACGAACCAGAAGCGCTGCGAGAGATAAAGGAGAAACAAGATGGCCGCAAAAATTATCGTACGAGATATGAGGAAGCTCCAGTTGGATCCCAAATCGCATCTCCTTCTGTAAGCCAGCTAAATTTTATCACGCTGGTGGCTCTGCTCTCTCGATGTTCTCTGCGTTCTCCGCCTCTCCGTGTCCTCTGCGTTACGTTTTGCTCTTCTTCGGACGCGAAAGCAGCCCTGCGACGCGGCGAACATTTCCCAGCCCATCTCTCCCTGCGCTTGGTGACGTAGCGCCGGGCTTCAGCGCGCCCGCTTTTCGACTGGACTCCACAGGGTAGTGCTGGCACAATACGTCGCCACTTTCCTCCATTTCAAGGCAAGGCTGCTTCTTGCTGGGTCTTTGCGCAAGAAGATCGGAGCCACGGATGGATCGAAATCCCTTCCTAGGAGTTGGAAAATGAACCGGATTCTGGCAAGCGTACCACTGGTCGCCATTGTGCTGTTGTTATTCACCGGAGTGCCGGCACTCGCGCAAGACAAGCCATCGAAGCAGCCGCCGGAACCTGCTGCCGGGGCCGCGGTGGAGACCCTGGCGTTGTGGAACGACATCGGTGGCAAGCTCATCACCATGGCTGAGGATTTTCCGGAGGACAAGTACGATTTCAGGCCGAACAAGGATGTGCGCACGTTCGCCGAGCAACTCCTCCACGCCGCCGGCACTAACTACGTGCTCATCAGCGCGGTCAAAGGCACGAAGGTCGGCCCCGGCACTGAAGATCCTCCCCGGCAAACCTACAAGACCAAAGCCGACGTGGTCGCGCTATTGAAGAAATCCGTGGAAGACGGCGCCGCGCTCATTAAGGGAAAGGGCGACGCCGGGTTGGCCCAGACGGTGAAGGACCCCTACGGCAATCGCATGGTGACCTGCTCTTTTATTTGGATGGAAACAGCGGAACATGCGGGTGAGCACTACGGCCAACTGGTGGTGTATTACCGGCTGAACGGAATCGTGCCGCCGGCGTCGCGGCCCCGCAAAGTAGCAGCCTCCACGTGGCTAGCCGGCGGCGGCGCCGCTGGCGGGGATTTCCAACAACAATGCGGTTAATTTCTCCGGTTCAGTGACCGGGGGCTGGCAGGTGGTCTCCACGCAGACCAGCGCCTGCGCCGTGTCGGCGCGCAGGTGGGGGATCGTTTGTTTCAGCGCGGGCGCGAGGCCGTCGGCCGAAATGCGTTCCGGCGTGACTCGCAGCACGGCCTTGCCGAATCGGTAGGTGCTGGTCGCCGCTTGCTCGAGCCTTGCAGCAACAGGGTCGTCTCCCTTGCCGGTAATGACCACCTGGAGCGCGTGCCGCTCGTGCAATAGGGTTGCCAGGCCGTAGGTGGCGCCGAACAAGCCATACTGCGGGGCGATGCCGGCGAAGGTTTCCAGCGTTTGCTCGGCGCGCTCGCGGTAGAGGGTCTTTCCGGTATAGCCGTAGAGCCGGTCGAGAGCGATGGCTGCGATGGCGTTCGGGCCCGGCGTGGGCGAATCCTGCACCGGCTTGCGGCGGACGTCGAGGCCGCCCATCGGCCGGGCATCGGCTGAGCGGTCGAAGAAGCCGCCTCCTTCGGCGTCCCAGTGCTTGGCGAGAGTGTGCTCGATCGCGCGCTCGGCGGCCTCGAAGTACCGCCGATCGAGCGTGACCTCGTAAGCGTCGAGCAACGCGCCCGCTGTAAACACCTGGTCGTCGAGCACGCCATCAAGCCATCCCGCCTCTGCGGGACCGATGCGGTGAGCAAAGCCTCTGTCGTCGTTCCAGGCTTCGGCCAAGATGCGGTCGAGCGTCGTGAGCGCGAAGTCCCTGCAATCTGTGCGGCCGAGCGCGCGGAACGCTTCCAAGTACGCCGAGGCGAACATGGCGTTCCACGCCACATAGAGCGTGGTATCCACGTATGGGGCGGGCCGCAGGAGGCGCACGGCAAGCATCTGGCCCTTCGCGCGCGCCACGAGGAGCCGGACGTCCGCCTCGGTCATCCCCAGCTTAGCGGCGATTTCGCCGGGGTCGCGCGCGATCCACAAGACGTTTTTCTCTGGGTTGTGGTGCATCTCGCCGCGCTCTCCGACGTCGTAGTAGGGCTCCATCACCCGCGCCTCTTCAGGCGTGAGCGTGCCGCGAAGCTCGTCGAGAGTCCAGGTGAAGTAGTCGCCGTCGTCCTCAAGCGAGTAGTCGGCGTCCTGGCTGGCGTAGAAGCCGCCGCGCTGTTGGTCGGAGAGTGTCTGGTTCACCCAGCCGATGATGCCCTCGGCCACCTCCCGGAAGAACGGCTTCTGCGTGACCTGATAGCCGTGCAGGTAATTCTTGAGCAGCTCTGAGTTGTCGTACGACATCTTTTCAAAGTGCGGCACAATCCACCGCTCGTCCACCGCGTAACGGTGGAATCCGCCAGCAAGCTGGTCGTAGACGCCGCCGCGGCCCATCTTTTCCAGCGTGCTCTCGACCACGGCAAGCAAATGTTTTTCCCGGCTGGTCTGATAGCGTTCGAGCAGCAGCTCCAGCGCCGAAGCGTGCGGGAACTTGGGCGCCTGCCCGAAGCCCCCGTTGCGCAGGTCGAACATGCGCACGAGGGAATCCTCCAGCTCGGCCAACGCGCCAGCATCGAAGCGGGCCCGCGCGCCTGTGAAGCTTTCCGCTTGCGCTACGGCCTCAGCCAGGGCATTGGCGGCCTTATCGACCTCGGGGCGGCGGTTCTTGTAGGTGTCAGCAACCGTCAGCAAGATGCGCTTGAATCCCGGCCGGCCCATGGCGTCCTCCGGCGGGAAGTAGGTTCCTCCGAAGAAAGGCCTCCCGTCCGCGGTCAGGAAGCCGGTCAGCGGCCAGCCGCCCTGCCCGGAGATAGCGCTGATCGCGGCTTGATAGCGGGCGTCCACGTCCGGGCGCTCGTCGCGGTCCACCTTCACCGGCACGAAAAGCTGATTGATGAGCGCCGCGATTTCAGTGTTCTCATAGCTTTCGCGGTCGATGACGTGGCACCAGTGGCACCACACCGCGCCGATGTCGAGCAAGATGGGCTTGTCTTCTGCGCGCGCGCAGGAAAAGGCTTCTTCGCCCCACTCGTACCAGGCCACAGGCTGATGCGCGGCCGAGCGCAAGTAGGGACTTGCGGACTTCTTCAGGCGGCTTTCAGTTTGGTCGGTCACAAGATTCCTTTCGTTTAGCACAGGGCCGATGGCCGCGCGGGAAGGTCGGCAGCCCTTTCGAGTGCGTGGCGCAGGTGCTAGTGGACGGATGGCTCTGAGCCGGCGTCGCGTGGATCAAGCGGCTTGCGGCCGGCAAAACCTTCGTCCTGGCGGTGCCAGAAGCGGATGCGATCTTCGCCCAACCGCCAGCAGAGGTAGACTTCCTCGTTGTCGATCAGTGCAGGAAAATCGAGCAGGCCCACTTCTAGGTCTTTCACTACGCAACCCGTGGCCTGGATCCGCTCGAGCGCAGTCTTGATGGCGGTGGCCAAGTGGTCTCGCTCGAATCGCAACTGGGCGGTCTTCTCATAGGGGACCACAATCCCGCCCATCAACATAATGCGGTTGGCCACTTCCAGGAGGCTGTGGTCAAGCTCCGCCATTTTCCGCCGGGAGTCCATGGCCTCGAGCAGGATGGGTTCGAGCTCCTGGCGAGTGCGCTCGGCCTCGGTCAGAGTGAAGAGTCTCGGCTCGCGTTCTTCGTCACTCATGATGGTTATAAACGGGAGGGCACGGCATGCCGTGCCCATACAACTTTCTGATCGCAAACTCTATAGCCCGCGTCTTCAGACGCGGGGCTTGGAGCCGATGAAACCTCTTCAAGAACCCCCTGCCTCTAAAAAAGGCGGGCTATATGTCATCGCAAACTCAACATGCGCTCGAGCGCCACCTTGGCCCATTGCCGAGTTTGGTCGTCCACCGCAATCCGGTTGACCACGCGACCGGCGACCAGGTTTTCCAGGGCCCACAGCAAGTGCTGCGGCGTAATGCGAAACATCGTGGTGCACACGCACACGCTGGTGTCGAGCGACATCACGCGGCGGTCCGTCAGCTGCTTGGCCAGGCGATTGACCAGATGAATCTCAGTGCCCACGGCCCAAGTAGATCCCGGCTCGGCCGCGGTGATGGTGTGGATGATCTGCTCAGTCGAGCCAACATCGTCGGCCATTTGCACCACTTGCCAGCGGCACTCGGGATGAGCGATCACGCGAATGCCCGGATAGGCGCGCCGCACCCGCTCGACATGCGCGGGCAGAAAACGCTGGTGGACCGAACAATAGCCCTTCCATAGAATGACGCGCGCCGCGCGAATGGCGTCAGCGGTGTTGCCGCCCAAGTCCTTGTCGGGGTCCCAGACAATCATCCGATCGAGTGGAATGCCCATCTTGTAGGCTGTGTTGCGAGCCAAGTGCTCATCGGGGAGGAAGAGTACACGTTCGCCTCGCTCGAATGCCCACCGCATTACCGCAGCAGCGTTCGAGCTGGTGCAGACCGAGCCGCCGTGCTCGCCGGTGAAGGCTTTGATCGCGGCGGTCGAATTCATATAGGTGATGGGCACCACTTGGAGGTTGCCCACCGATTCCAATTCCGCCCAGCAGGTCTCCACCTGGCCGATTTCGGCCATGTCGGCCATCGAGCAGCCGGCGGCGAGGTCGGGCAGGATCACCTGCTGGTGTGGCTGGCGGAGTATGTCGGCGCTTTCGGCCATGAAGTGAACGCCACAGAAAACAATGAAGCGCGCGTCGGTGGCAGCAGCCTGTTGGGAAAGCTTCAGGGAGTCGCCGCGAAAGTCGGCAAACTTGACGACCTCATCGCGCTGGTAGTGGTGGCCGAGAATGACGGCGTCGCGGCCGAGCTGCGCCTTGGCACGGGCGATGCGCTCGTCGAGCGCATGGTCGGGGGTCAGGAGATAGCTGTCGAAATCGCAGCCCACGCCCGGCTCGATTTCCGGCGCGCGAACCGTGGCCGGCTGTGGCGCTCCCGCCAGCGTCGCTCTCTTCGCAGTTTCTATCAGGGCTCCCACAAACGCTCTTCCTTTCCCCTTTTGCAACCTTCTTCCCCCATTGTACGCCCCTCTGCAAGGGCCGGCAATGCGAGCAGATGGCACAATACTAGAAGCGAATTCCTCGCTGTTTGTTTCGGCCGCTTTTATGTTCAAGATAGTTATACTTACGCTTGTCGAGACGAATCCGGTGTCACTCCAGAAAACCGTCGGGACGATCTTTTCTGCATATTCGGGGCAAGCTGAACAGGCGCAGGTTTCTCAAATTCGCCCGTGGGTGAGGTATTGGGCTCGCTTCATCGATATGTGGATTGGAGCACTGCTGTTTACCGCGCTGATGATCATCACCGTTTTTCTGGGGCTTGTAGACCGTTCCTTCGTCAACGCCAAGGGATCAACCCTGCTCTTCGCCATTGGTTTCTCATTCGCGTGGAGTTTCCTTGAGGCGGACCTGCTTTGCACCTGGGGAACGACTCCTGGTAAATGGCTGCTGAAAACCACCGTGCGGGATTCGTCAGGCCAAAAGCTTAAGTTTGTCAATGCCTTGGACCGCAGTTTCTCCGTCTGGATTCGGGGGCTTGGGATCGGCATCACCTTCGTGGCCATCTTCACGCTGATTATCGCTTACAGGAAACTGACTCGGGATGGGAAAACCAGTTGGGACGAATACGGTAGATATGTCGTGTCCCACGAGAGAATTGGGCCGCTGCGTGTCGTCCTGGCCGTTCTCCTCATCCTCTGTTTTTGCAGCTTGTTTGCGTTCGGAGTGGCGGGCGAGTATTCCCGTTAGGAACACGAATCCTAACGAAGCTGCCCGGCACCTGGATTGCGCGACTTATGCTAGAGTTTCGGGCCGATGCGCATCTTCGTTCTCGGGGCTGGGGCCACCGGCTCGTTGCTCGCGCAACTGCTTGCGCGCCAGGGCCACATCGTCGCCTGTGGCGACCGAGACCCGGAACGTGCCCGCCTCTTCCTCGGAAAGAAAAGCCCCATACCTGTTGCCGAGGTGAACGCGCGCAACCTCTGGGGCATCGTCCGCGCGGCGCGCGGATGCCATTTGCTGGTCAACGCCGGGCCTGCGGTCTTTAACGAAATCGTGTTGCGGGCGGCGCTGCGACTGCGCGCGCACTACCTGGACATGAGCGCGCACCTGACCCGCCACATCTTCAAGGCTGAACAGCTTCGCTTCCACAAGCGCTTCCAAGAAAAGAACCGCACAGCCGTGATTACCGCCGGGGTTGCTCCAGGCCTGACGAATCTGCTCGCCAAGCGCGCTGCCGAAATGCTGGACACCGTTGAGGCAGTCCACATCCGGCTCTATGAAAGCACCGAAAGCGAGGACCCGATCTCGCAATGGTCTGCTGAAGGTTCCTTTGACGAGGCCGTCTCGCGCCCCCCGGTCTATCGCGAGGGCCGCTTTCGACTGGCAAAACGATTCGGCGAGCCAGAGCGCTTCCGCTTTCCTCCGCCCATCGGCGAAACCACTGTGGTCCTGGCGGCCCAGGACGAGGTAGCCACGCTGCCCTACTTCCTCCCCATGCGCGAGATAGATGTGAAGATCGGCGGAAACGAAATCGACCGCCTTCGGCGATGGTACCGCCAGGGCAAGTTGAGCCGCTCGCGCGGCCTGGTGAGAAAACTATTTCCGAAAACGCCGACGCCACGGCTGGTGGCCAAACTGATCCGCCGCGGAGTGCTGCAAAACGCGCGCTTCGCCGTGGCGGTGCTGGTGCGCGGGGTTAAGAACGACCAGCCGATGCTCATTCGCTGGGATGCCAGCTTCCCCACGCTCTACCAAATTCGCCGGCGCGGAATGCTGACTACGCCTATCGCCTATGCCACGGCGCATCTCGCCGCGCTGTTCATCAAACATTTCCCGCGCGACCTGGCCGGCGTGTACCCGCCCGAGGCTTTGCCCGCTGAAACGCGCCAGGCGATACTCGCCGATGTGCGCTCGCGCGACTTCCGCATTACGATGAAAATTACCCGCCTGAAGAAAATCGAAGACGAAGAGTTGTAGGGGCAAGGCGCTTGGGATTGAAAGTTGCGCGGTGAAGGAGATCAGCGCACGGTCCGCCATTCTTCTTGGCGGCTTCCCCTGCAACCGAAGAATTGGGCGACCACAGATAGACAGGTGCAGGGGCGTCCGCCGCGGCGGACGCCCCTTGAATCACCAGACCGAAAGCGGTGCAAGCCCCCGCACATGAAGGTCGGGTGCTAATCGGCGCTGGGTGGCTTGGCCTGGCCGGAGAAGTGAATCGTGATCAGGAAGCCGTTTGTGCCGCTGAAATCAAACTTCTGTCCGTGGCCCTCGTAGGAGTGGCGCTTGTTCTTCCACATCCGGAAGCCGGTATTGGACTGCGACGCCCAATATTTCAGGTTGTGCATCACGACTTCCTTGTTGGGGTTGTCTCCTTTGACGCGCTCCAGGATGACCTCACCTTTCCCGTTCTCAAGCCGGGCGTGGGCCATGTCCTCTTTGATTTCCCAAGCGAAGGGGACTTTGTCCACACCCAGGACGTTGAACTTCATCGGGTAGAGTTGGAACAGGATGTCGGTCATCGCCGCTTCTTGCTCGCTGGTGATCTTGGGGTCAAAGGTCACCACGAGCCAGTCGGCCTTGCCCTTAGCCCACTCGCTGCCGAGGTCGGTGGTGACCCAGGCCTTCACGCCGTCAAGCTTAGTGGTCTTGTAGTGGCCCTGGTCCACTTTCAGCACGAGGTTGGCCTTGCAAAAGTGCGCGTTGCCATGCGCGGTGGCGTGGTCGTTGAAGTAGCAGGGACAGAACATATCGCAACTACAGGCCTCGATGTACGAGGCGGTGATCTCAAAATCTGGCTTCGCGGCCGGCGTCCCCGACTTTTCCTGAGCCGGCTTGCCGTACTGCGCCAGCGCAACCCCGGCCGCAAGACACAAAGCCATCATCAGCACAGAAACTCGTCGCATTCTAGTCTCCCTCCCGTGTTTGCTGCTTTGAGCTGAATATCCCCCTGGGCATGCGCGGATTCTAAGACACAAAGCATGATCCTGCAACACGATTGAGGCGGCTGCAAAGTTTGGGAAGGGGGATGTCCGCGCGTTACTTCTTGGGCTGAGCCGCACCTTCGGCCACACCGAGCACCTGAATCTGTACGGCGCGCTCACGCGGCCCGTCGAGCTCGGCCAGGATGATGGATTGCCAGTTGCCCAGCGCCAAAGCGCCGTCGCGCACCGGCACCGAGAGCGTATGGCCCAGCAGCATAGCGCGCAGGTGGGAATCGGCGTTCTTGCGGTCGCACTCGGAGAGCCTGGGGTCGTTATGCCGCCAGTAGTCGATGCGGCCGACCAGCCGTTCGAGGAAAGCCTTTATGTCGTCCAGCAGTGCCTGTTGGAACTCATTGATGAAGACGGCGGTGGTGGTGTGCAGAGACTGCACGATTACAAACCCGGCCTTCAGCCCGTGTTTCCGCACGACCTCGTTCAGGTCGCGAGTGATATTGATCAGTTCCAGCCGCTCGCGTGTCTTGTAGATGATCGTTTCCAGATAAAGTTGCAGTGCGGCGGTGGGCCGGAGTTCCGGGACCAGGCGCGGTGTTTTCGCGGGTGCGGTGCTCATTCTCATGTGCCCCTGTCTGTCAGGACGTGCCGTCCCGGAGCAGGCTGGAACCCGGCAGCGGCTAACAGGGTTCGAAGCATTATAGGGTGCAGCGGTTGTAAGCGTCCATTGCAATCTTCTAACAAAGCCCTCAACTGGCAGGGGCTGATCTAAGCTCTTAGAACGCTGCAATTACTGGGGCATGCCTGGGCAGGCGTTCCGAATAGTATGCCTCCTCGGGCTGAACTTCGCGCCATGGTCAATGGCTGGCTTCTGACGCTCAGCAGCACCGGCCGACGCCGGTGTAGCGCCGGCGCAGCACATCAAGGTAATACTGCTCGCGGGTTAGTGGCGGCCCAGCGCAAATGGTGGCTTCACCTCTGCGCGTTCGGCGCAGATAGTTTTCGTAGGCGGCGTCGCCGCTCACTTGGCGTAGCCACCACCACGCCTTCCCCATCACAGCTTGGGTCCCGCGGACGATGCTTCGCATCAATCCTCCCCGCTGCCATGCCGAGCTATCGCCGGTGCCTGCGCGGCCGAGGTAGGACGCGAGTGCCATGTCAGTCCCCCTCGGCCCAGCGCGTGGCCACATAAGGCGCTTCGTGGAGCACTACGGGAGCGCGCTTGCTGAGGATGCGGAACCATTCGTAGAGCGCCTCAAACACCAGGATCAGCGCCATCGCCGCCAGGAGACCCACCACCACTGCATTCAATCTCTGATTGAAGACGAGCCGCGCAGTTTCCGCGGCCTTGGCGGCAGGAAGGCCGCCCGCAGCCAGTTTCGCGGCGAGCTGATTGGCGTAGGCCAAGAAGCCAATGCTCGGATTGGGATGAAAGATCTTTTGAAAGCTGCCGGTCATCGTCACGCTCAGCACCCAGATCATCGGCCCGAGCGTCACCCAGATCCACCGCAGCCGGCCCATCTTGATCAGGATGGTGGTGGCCACGACCAGCGCGACGGCCGCCAGCAACTGATTGGCGATGCCGAACATCGGCCAGAGCGAATTGATGCCGCCCAACGGGTCGAGCACGCCCAGGTAGAGGAAGTAGCCCCAGGCGCCGACGATCAAAGCGCTGGTCAGCAGAGTGCTCGGATACCAACTGGTTCGCCCGAACGGCTTCCAAACGTGCGCGAGCAGCTCCTGCACCATGAAGCGACCGACGCGCGTCCCGGCGTCGAGCACGGTCAGGATGAACAAAGCCTCAAACATCAGCGCGAAGTGATACCAGATGCCCAGCAGGCGCGTGCCACCTAGCGTGTGGCTGAAGACCTGGGCCATGCCCACTGCCAGGGAAGGCGCTCCGCCAGTGCGGTTGAGCAGCGTGCGCTCGCCCACCTGCTGCGCCAGGTGGTGCATGGTTTGTGGCTCGAGCGGGAAACCCCAACTGCTGATCGTCACCGCAGCGGCTTCCGCAGTCTGGCCGACGATGCCCGCCGGGCTGTTCATGGCGAAATAGACCCCCGGGGAGAGCGCGCAAGCAGCTACCATGGCCATCACACCGACGAACGACTCCATTAGCATGGACCCGTAGCCAATCAGCCGCGCGTGGCCTTCCCGCGTGATTAGTTTCGGCGTGGTCCCCGAGGCGATCAGCGAATGAAAGCCACTGACGGCACCGCAGGCAATGGTGATGAAGCAGAACGGGAAAATGGTGCCGGCAAAGACCGGCCCGGTGCCGTCGGCAAAGCGGGTCAGCGCAGACATCTGGATCGTCGGCCGCACCAGCAGGATCCCCGCCGCCAGGGCCCACACTGCGCCGACCTTGATGAACGCGCTCAGATAGTCGCGCGGCGCCAGTAGCAGCCACACCGGCAGCGCCGAGGCCGCGTAGCCGTAAAGGATGATTGCAATTGCCAGCGCCGGACCGGAAAGTGTGAAGACGCGCGCCCAGGAAGGCGACTCTGCCACCCATTGCCCGGCCACAACCACGAACAGGATCAGCGCGAAGCCGATGGCCGAGGCTTGGAGCACGCGTCCCGGGCGCCAGTAGCGCATGTATAGGCCCATCAGCATGGCAATGGGAATGGTCATGGCCAGAGTGAACGTCGCCCAGGGCGAGGTTTTCAGCGCGTTGACGATCACCAGCGCCACCACCGCCAGCAAGATGATCATGATCGCCAGCACCGCCAGCAGCGCGATCATCCCGCCGCGCTGGGAGACCTCTTCCCGCGCCATCTGCCCCAGCGATTTGCCGTCGCGCCGAATCGAGCAGAACAGGATCACGAAGTCCTGCACGCATCCGCCGAGCACCGCGCCGGCGATCAGCCAAATCGTACCTGGCAAGTAGCCGAATTGCGCGGCCAGCGTCGGGCCCAGCAGCGGTCCCGGCCCGGCAATGGCCGCGAAGTGATGGCCCATCACTACCCACTTGTTGGTGGGAACAAAGTCGCGGCCGTCGTCCAGCCGCTCGGCCGGAGTGGCGCGGGAGCTGTCGAGCGCCAGCACGCGCGAAGCCACAAATGCCGAGTAAAAGCGGTAGGCCACCAGGTAGGTGCCGCACGCCGCGACGATGAACCACGTCGCGTTCAGCGGCTCGCCGCGCTCAAATGCAATTGCGCCCAGCGCCCCGGCGCCCGCCCCTGACACACCAATCCAGAAGAGGATCTTCAGCAGTTTTTTCATCGCCCCTCGCCCGTGCCGTCGCAGTTGAAGGCATCCTACGTAATCCCCTGCAAACCGTCAACGCAGCAACCCAAGGGCGGCCACTTGTCATTCCCAGCGGAGCGAGGAATCCGTCTGAGAGGTTCCTCGCCCGCCATGGCGGCCTAGGGATGACATCAGCAGAATGATCGGGAATGTCGGCGACGCTGTCTACGTCAAGAGTACGCTGGCGGCAGCTTTCGTGCTCGCGGCAAGTGGGCGGGCAACTGGTGCCTCACCTCTAGAGAGGGGAGCTGCACCCACACTGCAAATCGTGCGGGGCCACTGCCACTGCGCAAATCCTGTAGCTGGTATGGCTTCCTTGCTGTGGTAAATCTTCATCATCCACTGGCCTTCCACTTGGGCGACGACGTGAAGCGGTAGAGCGGGTAAACTTCCTTGAAAATCTTGCTGACTTCCGCGGGAAAACTGGCGCGCGTCGCGGCGGCGGGCTTCATCTTGCGGCGCACGATCCAGCCTTTGAGCCGCTTCCAGTTGTCAGGCTTGATGGGCCAGCCATCGTGCTTGCTCCATTCGCCCTTCTGGACCGAATACCAATAGCTCTGGTATTTCTTCCCCAGGCGCCGGGCCTGCCGTGCGAGCCAGGCGGCGTTTTCCATCGCGCGGGGTAGCGCCACCTGCGCCAGGCGCGAGCCGCGGCCCTGGCTGTAGATGCGGAAGCCGGAAGTGATGGCGTCCGGCGAAACGCCCACGTAGAGCTGCCCGTCGTCGCCGTCCGGAGAGCGCTGGTCCGAAAAAGTCAGGTACATCTGCGTGCGGTAGGGCGACTTGTCGGCAGCGAAGCGAACATCCCGATTGATGCGCGAGAAGTTGCGCCCGGTGCGGCCGCTGGTGTCAAAGTCTGGGTTGAGCTGCTGGGCCAGGGGCGCCAGCGCATCGAGCAATGCCCGAAGGGGTTCCACGACGTGCGCGCGATAGCGCTCGCGGTTGCTGTCCATCCATGCCTTGCGATTGTTGCGCCCGAGCTCACGAAAGAACCGAAAGGTCTCCGCGCTGAAAATAGCCGCCTTGCCACCCATCTCACACCTCGGATCTCAATCCCTGTTCTGAAGAGCTTTTCCCCTGTCAATCGGGCGAAGGACAGCGAATAGCATGATTCCTTCCCAGGGTCAATCGCATGCCGGAGCCGCGGAAAGAGCTGGGCAAGAAATGGCCCGGGCATTCAGCGGCGGGCTACTTCGTGCAAAATGGGCGGGAGGGATTTCTAGGCGCCGCGCTTGCGTTCGGCCCGCACGCGTTCGAGATAGCGGCCCGTCTCCACTTCCATGCGCACGACTTCATCCCGGGCAATGAAGAGCGGCACGCGAATTTGCAAGCCGTTGTCGAGGGTGGCTTCCTTCCAGGTGTTGTCCTGCTGCGAGTGCACCGGCGGCGCGGTGTCCGCCACTCGGGCTTCGACGACGGCCGGGAAAACAATGCTGATGGGCTGGCCGTCGAAAGACTCCACCGGAAGTTTCATCTCCGGCTTCAGAAATCTTTCCGCAGGCCCTAGGATCGCGCGCGGGATCTCCACCTGGTCGAAAGTTTCCGGATTCATGAACGTGGAATTGTCCGCGTCGCTGTACAGAAACTCCATCGTCTGCCGCTCCAATTCCAACTCTTCCAGACGTTCGTCGGCACGGAAATGCGGCTCCCAGATCCGGCCCGTCTCTGCGTTACGCAGCTTGGTTCTCACCACGCCGCCCGCCTGCCCGGCTCCGGTCTTGAACTCCGCCTCTAGGACCTTGTAAATCTGCCCTTCGATGCGGACAGCCATCCCTGCTCTTAGCTCAGATGCGACGGCCATGAGAGGTGCTCGGGGAAAAAGTCTCAGGGCAGATTCTAGCGCAATCCGCCACAGGCAGACTAGAGAGGACCGGAGCCTGATCCCGGAAGGGCTCTCAGAGCCTTACTACTGGTCGTGACGGGCGGTGAATCGCACGATTTTCCACATCGTTGTAGAGTGAAAATACTGAAAGTCATCTTCATCTCATGCCGCGCCGCAAGAGGCCATGGATGGATGAGTGGCCTGAACGCCGGACGGCACTAGGCGCTGAGGAAGCGCCGGATCTGGCGCAGCACGCGCAGGAACATAGCTGGCGTGAGGCGGCCGGTCTGAGTGTTTTGCTGGCTAGGGTGATAGGAGGCAAACAGGCGGGGCAGCCGCGTTTGGAGCTGCTCCGCGCCCGTGGCTTCGGCGTCTCCCGGATGGGCTTTCGAAGATTGTCTGGAGAGAGCGCCCGACAATTGATAGCTCGAGCCGTGCGAAAATTCATATCCGGAGCGAGTGGCAATCGCCCCGCGCTTCAGCAGGAGTTTCAGGTAGGCATCAAAGGCGATGCGTCCCAGCGCCAGGACCGCGCGAGGGCGTATCAGATCGAGTTCCGCTTCCAGATACGGCAGGCAGTTGCGAGTCTCTCCAGGCAGCGGCTTGTTGCGGGGCGGGGCGCAACGCAGCGTCGCGCTGATGTAAGCGTTGTGGAGGGCCAAACCGTCGCCGCGGTGCGTCGAGGTCGGCTGATTCGCCAGGCCGACGCGGTGCAGCAGGCGGCAGAGGAAATCGCCGGAGCGGTCGCCGGTGAACATGCGTCCGGTGCGGTTGGCGCCGTGCGCGGCAGGCGCCAGGCCGATGATGAGTAGCTCTGCCTGTGGATCGCCGAAACCTGGCACCGGACGGCCCCAATAAGTCCAGTCACGATAGGCGCGGCGCTTGGTGCGCGCGATGCGTTCGCGGTAGCGCGCCAGCCGCAGGCACTTCCGGCAAGAAATGATCTCCTCGTTGAGCACGGCGAGCTGCTGGAGCGTGGTCATGGCCGGGGAATACGCTTGAGCAAAGAGCCCAGTGCGACTGCCTGATTATGTTTTTCGTCTCGCGCTCCGTAGAGCAGCGTAACCACGCCGCTCCCCTTTTCCAACCTTTTGATCTGCCGGAGCAGTTCCTTCTTGGCTTTCAGTTCTTCGCGGTATTTCTTCTGGAAGGCAGCCCATTTGTTGGGATCGTGCGCGAACCATTTGCGCAGAGCATCGGAGGGCGCAATGTCCCGCAGCCACAGATCGATTCGGGCTTTGTCCTTGGCGAGCCCCCTGGGCCACAGCCGGTCCACCAAAACGCGGACGCCGTCATCCTTTTTCGGTGGATCGTAGATTCTCTTGACCCTGACCACGGTCGTTCCCGGCACTTGTCGGGCTATGCTTCCCGAAAGGCTTGCCGCTCTCGGGCGCACAATGAGTATACACGCCTGCCGGGATCAAAGTGGATGCAGGTCGACTCGGGCGCCTGCCGGGGTCACGGTATATGGTGGAACATCGCAGGGTTCGTGGGCAGTGGCTTGAACCGTACTGCACGGTTTCTGGATCCCACCGAAGAGGAATGGGGAGGGTATTTTGCAATGGGGGAACTGTTTTCTGTGGCCAGCCGGTTGAATAGATCTACGATACGCCATTGAATCCGGGGTATTAGTAGATCTTGGCGGAAGCGTCCGGCGGCCAATTCAGCATTCACGTCCGCGTTGGTCGCGGCCAGAATTCGCACGTCCACGCGCCGGGTCTTGGATGAACCTACGCGCTCCATCTCGCCGGTCTGGAGCACGCGTAGCAGCTTGGCTTGCAGGTTGAGCGAGACGTTTGCGATCTCGTCGAGAAAAAGGATGAATTGAATGGCCTCATTCTTGAAGCGTCCGTGAGTCTGGGGCTTCGATTTCGGTGAAATCCATACTACTGCGGCACGGCTCAGCAGGGGTAGCGGAACACCGCGCTAGCTCTTGGCGGCCAAACCATTTCTGCGCAACTCGCGAATGTCATCTGCAGCGTAGCCCTGAGCCGTAAAGTGCAGGCCCCGAACTGGTCGGGATAAACTCCCCGAACCACCCCGCCTCGACCGGGATGTTTCGCCGCGCTCTCTGTGACAACCCAGCTTCAGGCTTGTGTCAGATTCCAGAGCAGCCGCTAATCGATTTCGACGCTTCCGGAAGAGGTGCTCACATCTACCAAGTGGCCGCCGCCGCGGACTTTGCCGCGCACTTCGCGCCGGTTGAGTGTGCCCTCCACAGTGATAGTGTGATTGGTGTGGATGCGTCCTGAGCTTGTGCGCGCGTACAGATCGAAGGCCGCCTGCTGCGGCAGGCGCACGGTCACGCTCCCGGAGCCGGTATGCAGGCGCCACTCGCCGGTGGGTTCCCCCTGCGCGGTGATTCGGCCGCTTCCGGTGCGAACCCGCAAGCTGCCGCGCAGGCCACGCACTTCGACGCTACCTGACCCGGTCTCGATCTCGTCGTTACCGGGGGCGGTCTGCTCGAGCTCCACGTCGCCGCTGCCGGTATGGCCGTTCACTCCGCCCGCGATGCGGGTGCCGCGGATGTGACCGCTGCCGGTGGAGGCGTGCACGTTGCCCTGGATGGTGTCCAGCTCGATGCCACCCGAACCGGTCGATGCATGCGCCTCCGCGCCGATGTTGGAGATTTTCAGGCTGCCGGAGCCTGCAGAGGCTTCGAGCGGGCCGCGGATGCCGTCAATCGTCTGGCTCCCCGAACCGGTCTCTGAGCGCAAGCGCGTTTCCGCCGGCACGACGAGTTCGTAGCTGATCGAGACGTTACGGCGCAGATCCTCATCCTCGATCCGGCCGATCCGAACCACGTTGCCGTTCTGCTCGATGGGCGGGTTGGCCTCCAGGCGGCGCACCTTTGCCTCCGCTTCCGCTCGGTCGATGTGCCAGCCGGTGCCCGCGCGGATGGTGCCGAGGACGCGCATAGTGCCCGGTTCGCCCGCGCGCACGTTAATGCGGCCCGAGCCGGTGGTCACATCAAGATTGACAGGTCCGCTGACCTTGAGCGTGCGCTCGAACGAGCCTTCAGCCGTGATGTCTGCCGCGAAACTCGGCGCCACGGCGAGCATTACTAAGAGCGGTGCGTTCGCTATCCAGCTAAATGCCCGAAGCTTCATGGAGTTCTCCTTATGTGACAATCAGTTTTGTGCATTCCGTCATTAGCGGTCAACCTTCACATTGTGGGCACGGCGTGCCGTGGCCCCTGCGGGTGCCGAGCTTCTCGTCACTTCCACAACACCATCAGCAGCGGCGACCCCCAATTGATAGGCGACAACTATTTTGCTGATGGACATTGCGGTGCGCTATGAAGCCTCTCCCGGTTAGAGATACGCAACTGCGGGACCTTGTGTTCCTGCTTCTAAGTGCTTTGTCTTGTATGGCTAATCGAGCTATGTGAGGTCCCTGGGCCCATCTCTTGCCCGGTTCCGGGATCGGTTTGTCGCCAAAGCGGACACCCCAATACGCTGGGGAGTTTGCACCGCATCGCGCCGTTTTGACATCTATTTTGGTGTGCACGTGGGCACCTGATGCGTTTAGACGCTGGATGTGGCAAACTTTCGCGCCCTTTTGTGGGCTGGTTAACCCTGCCCCTCCGGCGTCGCGCGGGGGAGGGTTTTCCTCCAGGATAGAGCGTTGGCTGCACCATGGTTTGGTTCTTTGATGGGTGTCGGTCGGCAGAAAGGTCAGACAGTGACAGAGCGGGAAAAGATCCTGATCCTCCCTGGCAAGAGTGGCTCCGAGCAACTCTTGCTCGAGACACTTCGCTCGGCGGGCTACGAGGCGGACGCAGCCGCCTCGGCTCCGGAAGTAATGGAAGCCGTACAGAACATTGGGGTCGATTTGCTGCTACTCGACGCCAATGTGACAGACCTGGACTGCTGCCAGGTGCTGAGCGATGTAAAGGGCTCCGCAGCCACGGCGGCTATTCGCGTGATCCTGCTTTCCGACGGCGGCGCGGGCGAACGCAGCCGCGGGCTCGATCTCGGCGCCGACGATGTGCTCTCGCGCCCGTGGGAGCCGGCCGAGCTGCTGGCGCGCGTGCGAGCGCAATTGCGCAGCAAGCGCGCATTCGACGAGCTGAACGAAAAAACGCGCATCGCCGAGGAAGGTCAGGAGATCGCCCACACGGCCTTCCAGGCGGTCGCAGTCACCGAGAAGATGACGCGTGACGCCGTCACGCTCGACCGCAGGCTGAAGATCGGCGTGACGTCCGTGCTCGCGCTGGCAGTAGTGATGGCCGCGCTGTACGTCCTGTTTTGGCGAAGCGCGAGCAAGGAGACGCGCCGGGCGTACGCGGCCATCGCTCAGCTCGAGCGCAGTGTGACGAAGCAGCAAGACCTGGTCGCGCAGGCCCGCAAGATGCGCGATGACGTTGTGCGCTCCGCCGGCTCGCCTGAGGAGAAGCAGCGGCTGGAAAAGCAGTCACAGGAGCTGCGGGCGAAGCTCGCCGGCAGCGATTCCGGCGACGTCGCCGCGCTGCGCGAGCAGCTCGCCGCGACCAACACTCGGCTGCGTCACATCGAACAGGAAGGGCGTATCGCTGAGGGCATCATTCGCACCTATACAAAGAGCGTTTGTATCCTCTACGTCGCCGTGGCCTTCCGCGACAAACAGTCCGGACAGCGCCTGCGCTATGCCGGCACCAACCCCCAGGGCGAACCCCTACAGGACAGCGAAGGCAATCCGATCTATGCCCTCACCGGGCGCGGCCCGGAAGTCCGCGCGGACTTCTTCGGCACGGGTTTCCTTGCCGCAGACGGCGGCCGCATCCTGACCAATCGCCACGTCGTCGAACCCTGGTGGAAGAATGAGGAGCTCGGCTCTGTCAGCCAGGAGGGAGTCGAGCCGGTGATTGCGGAGATCAGCGCCTATTTTCCAGATGTGCCCCGCGCCTTCCGCGTGGAGATCCAGAAGATTTCGCAGGACGCTGACCTCGCGGTAGTGCAGGGTGACTTGGGAGACCTGAAACGCCCATCGCTTCCGTTCGATGCCAGCAAGCAGGCGGCGGTTAGCGGCCAGTCACTCGTGTCGATGGGCTATGCCACCGGGCCCGCGGCAATCCTGGCGCGGGCAGGCGAAGAAACGGTGGAAGCTATCGCTGCGGCCACCAATGGCAGCGCCAAGCAGGTGATGGCGGAACTCGCGCAGCGAAACCTCATCCGCCCGCTCACCACCCAGGGCCATATCGGCGATGTCCTCCCCGATAAGATCGTTTACGACGCCCAGACCACTTCCGGCGGCTCGGGCGGGCCGCTGTTCAATCCAGAGGGCAAGGTCATCGGCGTGACCTATGCTGTGGTTAGGGGCTTCGGCGGCTCCAACTTCGGCATCCCCATCCGCTTCGCCCAGCCGCTCCTTCGCCCGTAACTAGGCTTGTAGCGCCGGGCTTCAGCCCGGCACTGTTTGCCTTCACCTCAATTCGACCCGGGTAAATGCTTCAAGTGTC
>QHYU01000085.1 GCA_003224235.1 Acidobacteriota bacterium | reverse complement strand
GCAGCGGACGTACTGCTGGAACTCGATGAACTCCTGCAACACCATACAGTACGGTCCGGTGCGGTCGTAGGCCTCGAGCAGCTCTTCCTTGTTGTGGACCTTATAGACGTGCTTCCAGCCACCCCCCAGGAACGGCTTCAGGATGGCGGGACGCCCGACATAGTTCAGCAACGCGTCCCACTCAATCGGGTATTCCAGATTGCGCAGGGACTCGGAAGTGATGTCCACGTCCTGCGGGTAGGACTTCTGTGGCAGCAGCACCGTCTTCGGGACGGCCACGCCGAGCTTCTGCGCCAACGAAGTGTTGAAGAATTTATCGTCGGCAGACCACCAAAACGGATTGTTGATGACGTAGGTGCCCTGCAGCACGGCGTGCTTCAGATAGCCGCGATAGTAGGCCACCTCATGCGAGATGCGGTCAACAATGACTCGGTAGCGCGCTGGTTCGCTGATGGGCGTCCCGCCGAGACTCACGAATTCAGCGGTGATGCCTTCCGCTCTGCCGAGATCGTTGACCCGGTCGATGAACGCCGGGGGGAAACTAAGCTCCCGCCCGCACAGCAGTCCAATTTTCATAGGCACTCGCTCCTCAGTTTAGATTTTTGTTCTTGTTTCTGGGGCCCAACTGCCTTCAGAATCGTCCCGCTCAAGGCGCGCCGGCCGCGCAGGCCGCGCCAACAGTGATTCCGGCGCGCGTTTCGGCCACCACTTGCCGGACTACGGCCTTGAGGTCGCCGGTTTCTTTGTATACGCGCAACTGCCGTTCGGCGCTGGTGCCCTCGCGCAGGATCGTGTGGACATAGTTCACTGCCGAACGGCTGCCGAGTTCGTCCACCACGTCGTCTACAAACTCAAGCAACTCGACAGCCAAGTCGCGCATAGGCACTTCGATGCGTTTGCCGAAGTCGATCAGCTTGCCATCGATGCCCCAGCGGGCCGCGCGCCACTTGTTCTCCTCAATTAGCGCCCGGCGGTAGAGGCGGAAACCCATGTTCTGGGTGTAGAGGTGATGCAGCTTGACGATGATCGCCTGGATCAACGCGGCGATGGCGATCGTTTCCTCAATTCGCGTGGGAATGTCACAGACGCGGAACTCCAGGGTTCCGAAGGTGGGGTGAGGACGAACATCCCACCAGATTTTCTTTCCGTTGTCGATGCAATGAAGATCCACGAGCAGCTTCACATGGTTGTCGTACTCGCTCCAGGAGCCGAAGTGGTCGGGTACACCGGTGCGGGGAAACCGCCGAAAGATCGTTGTGCGGTAGGACTTCAGGCCGGTGTCGCGACCCATCCAGAAGGGAGAACTGGTGGAGAGCGCCAGCAGGTGCGGGAGGAAATAACGCACGGTATTCATCAGGTCGATCATCGTGTTGCAGTCCGGCATGGCGACGTGCACGTGCATGCCAAAGATCAGCAGGGAACGCGCGAGCTGCTGCAGCTCCTCCACGATGTTCTCGTAGCGCTCGCCTGGAGAAATCACCTGCTCAATCCAATTGGAAAAGGGGTGCGTACCGGCCGCGGCCACTTGCAATCCCACCCGCTCTGCCGCTGACACCAACGCGCCGCGGGTGCGGTACAGCTCCTCGCGCAGCTCCGGAACGTCTCGGCAGATCCGCGTGCCCATCTCGACGATCGACTGGTGAAGCTCTGGCTTGATCTGTTCGCCCATGTCCGGCGAGGTGGCGGCAATCAGTTTGCTGACGTGCGAACGGAGTTCCAGAGTTGAAGGATCAACAATTTGAAACTCTTCTTCAACGCCGATGGTAAAGCAGTGACCCATTCAGGCGCACGCCCCTGGGGAACCCGAGTTGAGGAGGCCGGACCGGCGCTATCATACTCCGATAGGGGCAGAAATACATCCGAAGAAGTTTCGCGGGCTTGGGCGCCCTGACCTGCGGAATGCGGGCACCCCGAGCGAGGGGACCGCGGCCCCGGGTCGATCTTACAGGGATACGACGGAGGTTTGACGAGGGGCGGCCCTTCAGCCTGAGCCGGGCTGCTTGCACCGGTGGAGCGCAGCTTGTCTGCGGGAGGGCGAACCACCGAGCCCTGGCTTCCACGAACCCTTCGGTGGGATCGCGAGTCCGCTCTACGCTGGGGAACCCAAAGTCCGCCGCTGCTGGAAGCACTCGCGGCAGTACACCGGACGGCCCTGCGTGGGCTTGAAGGGAACCGTGGTTTCCTTCCCGCACTGCGAGCAGGTCGTCTTGGTTTCGGCGCGTTGGTAGGTCCCGGAGCCCGAGTTCTCGGAGCGCTTGGCTTTGCAGGCCTTGCACCGCTTGGGCTCGTTCTTGAAGCCCTTATCGGCGAAAAACATCTGCTCGCCGGCGGTGAAAACAAACTCGGCACCGCATTCCGAGCACTTCAGAACCTTATCGTGGTATTCCATTTGCTGCTCCCTTGCCCCGCGCTGGGAGCGGGGCGGGCAGCCTGCTAGCCCGAGTCAGACTGTGCTGGGAAACGCTGAGGAGGTCTGCGGGTCCCACTGGCCGACTGGTCCGAAGCTGCATTGGAAAACCCAAGGGTTTTGGCCGCCTAATCTTGCTCACGTCGCTGCTTTTTGCGCAGCCGCTTCCGCGAAAGCGCTTCCTTAGCCCGGCGCTTTTCTCCGGGCTTCATATAGAAGCTGTGTTTTTTGATCTCCTTAATGATATCTTCCTGCTGCACCTTGCGCTTAAACCGGCGCAGGGCGTTTTCCAGTGATTCGTTCTCCTGGATAATGATTTCCGCCACTCAGATTTCACCCCCGTTCCTTTGGCCCACTGTTGATACCACTCTTGTCCATGTTAAAGAGGGTGGCCCCAAATGGGCTATTATGCGCCTCTTCTAACCAAGCGGCAATCCGAAGTCAAGCACTGTTTTTCAGAAGACAAGAGTTCGCGGCCTCCGGCCAGGGGTCGCCCCGGGCTGGCCAAGGCGGCCCAGGATCGCTCAGCGAGCCGTGGTTCTTTCCGGGCCACCGAGTCGGGTATACGGTCCGCCGGAACTTGCTGGTAGAATGCTGCGGGGCTGAAAACGTCCGGGCGACCCTTTGGAGCGCAAAGAGCCTGAGCCGCAGAGGCGCGGATGCACCGCGACGACCGGACCCGAGGAATGACCGACGATGTCTCTGATGCGGGAGGCCATTGGAGTACTGCTGGCCGGCGGCCAGGGCGAACGGCTGTGGCCGCTCACGCGCGACCGCGCCAAACCGGCGGTGCCGTTCGGCGGGGTATACCGGATCATTGATATAACCCTCTCAAATTGCATCAATAGCGACCTGCGGCGCGTGTTTGTGCTCACGCAGTACAAAGCGCTGAGCTTGAACCGCCACGTGCGCCGCGGGTGGTCGCCGATTATGGGCCTGGGCGACTTCATCGAAGTGCTCCCACCGCAGATGCGTGTTTCCACTAATTGGTACCTGGGCACGGCCGACGCCGTTTACCAGAATATTTACTCCATTGGCAGCGAGAGGTCCAACTACACCATCGTGCTATCCGGCGACCACATCTATAAGATGAACTACCAGAAGATGTTGCAACAGCACGCCGACGCCGGGGCCGACGTGACGGTGGCCACCCTCGAAGTCGAACCCGAAGAAGCAGCGCAGCGCTTCGGGGTCATCGAAACCGACGAGCATTGGCGCATCATCGGCTTTGAAGAGAAACCGGCCGAGCCCTCGCGCTCGCACTCGAATCCCACCAAGGTGAACGCCTCCATGGGGATCTACATCTTCAACACCCAGTTGCTGATTCCCATCCTGATCGCCGACGCCGAAGATCCCCACTCCTCGCACGACTTCGGCCGCGACATCCTGCCGAAGATCATCTCCAAGTATCGCGTCTACGCGTATAACTTCGTGGACGAAAACAAGACCGGGCCGCCCTACTGGCGCGACGTGGGGACCATCGATGCCTACTACGAGGCCAACATGGACTTGGTCTCTGTCTCGCCGGTCTTCAACCTCTACGACAAACAGTGGCCCCTGCGCACTTGGCAGCAGCAATATCCCCCGGCGAAGTTCGTCTTCGCCGACCCAAAGCGCAAGGGCTCCGCGCTCGATTCCATCGTGGCTGGCGGCTCGATCGTCTCTGGCGGGCGCGTGAAGCGATCAGTGCTGTGCTACGACGTGCGGGTGAACAGCTACTGCGACGTCGAAAACACGATTATCTTCAACCACGTCAACATCGGGCGGTACTCGCGTATCCGCAACGCTATTATCGACCGGCACGTCATCCTGCCCGAACGCACGGAGGTCGGCTTCGACCTCGAAGCCGACCGCAAGCGCTATACGGTCACCGATTCCGGCGTCACCATCGTCGTCCGCGAAGAGTCCATGCTGGAAGAGCCGGAATAAGCTGGCCAGTGCGACCCGCCCTCACGCCGCTGGGCATGTAGGGGCACAGCATGCCGTGCCCGCAAGGGCCGGAATTTTCGTACCACCACGCAACTTTTCATCCCGGGGGGAATGATGTCCAACAAAATCCAACGCGTCCGCGGCCGGCAAATCCTGGATTCACGCGGCAATCCCACTGTCGAGGCTGATGTCGTGCTTGAGGGCGGCACGCTGGGACGCGCTGCGGTGCCCTCGGGCGCCTCAACCGGCGAACATGAGGCGCTCGAGCTGCGCGATGCCGACCGCTCGCGCTACCTGGGCAAAGGAGTCCGGAAAGCCGTCGAGAACGTCAACACGGCGATTGCCAAGGCCGTGGTCGGAATGGACGCGACCGCGCAAGGGGCGCTCGACAGCCGGATGCTCGAGGCCGACGGCACCCCGAATAAAGGCAATCTCGGCGCTAACGCCATCCTGGCGGTAAGCATGGCCGCGGCGCGCGCCGCCGCGCTGGAGCTACGCCTGCCGCTCTATCGCTATCTGGCGCGCTATTCCAGCGTGCCTGCCGCACTCGCCTTGCCCGTGCCCATGATGAACATCCTCAATGGCGGCGCCCATGCCGACAACTCCGTGGACCTGCAGGAATTCATGGCCATGCCGGTGGGAGCGGCGAGTTTCGACGACGCGCTGCGCATGGGCGTCGAAGTGTTTCACCACCTCAAGTCCGTCCTCAAGAAGCGCGGATACTCCACGGCGGTAGGCGACGAGGGTGGCTTTGCCCCCAACCTGAAATCGAACGAGGAGGCCGTCGAAGTCGTACTGGAGGCGATTGCCGCCGCGGGCTACAAAGCCGGTCAGCATCTGGCGATTGCGCTCGACCCGGCAGCCAGCGAGTTTTACGACAAGTCGAGCGGCAAATACGTCTTCAAGAAGTCCGACAAGTCCGCGCGCGCCTCCGAACAAATGGTCGAGTTCTGGGCCAACTGGGTGCGGCAGTATCCCATCGTCTCCATCGAAGACGGCCTGGCCGAAGACGACTGGGCCGGCTGGAAGCTGCTGACGCGCGAATTGGGCGACAAAGTCCAGCTCGTCGGGGACGATTTGTTTGTGACTAATACCCAGCGGCTCTCGCGTGGCATCTCCGAAAAAGTGGCCAACGCCATCCTGATCAAGCTGAACCAGATCGGTACCGTCACCGAAACCATCGAAGCTATCGAAATGGCGCGCAAAGCCCGCTATGCGTCCATCATCTCGCACCGCTCGGGCGAAACCGAAGACACCTTCATCGCCGACCTGGTGGTGGCTATGGGCACCGGACAGATCAAAACCGGCTCCGCCTCGCGCACCGACCGCGTCGCCAAGTACAACCAATTGCTGCGCATCGAGGAGGAACTGGGCGCCGCCGCCCGCTTCCCCGGGCGCATAGCCGTCGCGGTGAAGAGGTAATTTCTCGCGGCACTGTTTTGTTCCTCCTCAGTTTTCGCCAAACCATGCAAATCTAACTGATTAGGACAAAACAGTGCCTCTCAAAATCGGAATCGGGGTTAAGTGCGACCACTTGGTCCGCATCGAGGAGGAGTTGGGCGCCGCCGCCCGCTTCCCCGCCCGCCGCGCCCTCGCGGTGAAACGGATGGTTTCCACCTGAGTATAGAATGTCGGCCAAAGGTTGGGAGAAGAGGCTTAGGACATGCGGAAACCCGCTGCTAATGGAATGAAGATTACGTGCTCTCACTTCCCTTGGAAGACGACACCTTGGAAAGAAAGGGCACACGACTTTAGTGTACGTAAGCCGGGCAGTGCTTATCTTTCAGACTTCTGGACAGTGGATGACACGTGCGAATTCTAATAAGGTGACCGGAACATGGACCTGCAACTGACCAACAAAACTGCTCTTGTGACCGGCTCAACTGCCGGAATCGGCTTCGCAATAGCCTCCCTCTTCGCCCAAGAAGGGGCTGCTGTCGTGGTGAACGGCCGTTCTCAGAACCGGGTGGACGAGGCCGTCGAGCGTATTCGACGAGAGCAAAAAGATGCGCGTGTGAGGGGGGTAGCTGCAGACTTAGGCGCCAGCAAAGGCGCAGACCTGCTCACACGCTCCGTGCCGCAGGTCGAAATACTGGTGAACAATCTGGGCATTTTTGAGCCCAAGCCATTTACCGACATCCCTGACGATGACTGGCTGCGGTTCTTCGAGGTCAACGTTTTGAGCGGCGTCCGATTGAGCCGATTCTACCTGCCGGGAATGCTGAAGAGGAATTGGGGCCGAATTGTGTTCATCTCCAGTGAATCCGCTCTGAATATTCCCGTAGAAATGATCCACTACGGCGTCACCAAGACAGCCCAGATCTCGTTGGCCCGCGGCCTGGCCGAGATGACCGGAGGAACCAGCGTCACTGTCAATTCCGTGCTTGCCGGGCCGACCCGCAGCGAGGGTGTAGAGGCGTTCCTGCAAGAAATGGCCAAGGCTCAGGGGAGCGACACCGCCACCTTGGAAAAAGAGTTCTTTCGCTCTGTCCGCCCGTCCTCGTTGTTGAAGCGGTTTGCGACTCCCCTGGAAGTGGCGCACTTGGTTGTGTACGTGTCCAGCCCGCTGGCCTCGGCGACAAATGGAGCAGCGCTGCGTGTCGAAGGCGGTGTGGTCCGGTCGATCGTATGAATAAGGGTCTAGACCTTAGCCCGCAAATCCGTGTGCTCTGACGCGCACCGAGCGTGAGGCGGAAGCGCGCTCATGCGGCTCCGGCTCCCGCAGCCCTAACGCGCGGCGCGTCGACGAAATCGGTCGCCTTACCCAGGCCCAGCATCTCTTCCCAACGTGGCCAGGGATCGACCGCAGTGCCACGCAGGGCGCGGTCGATCACGAGTCGCGCCATGCGATCCACGACGCGCTCGAAATAGAAAGGGGTGATGCGATCGAGCTCGAAGTCGGGCGCAGGGTTCAGAAAATCGATGGCATAGGGAATGCCATCCCGGATGGCGAACTCGACGGTGTTCATTTCATAGCCGAGCGCCTGGTTGAGGGTCTGGGCGTCGCGAACGACGCGCGCGCCCAGTTCCGGCGTCAGGTATTCATGCTCAACCAAATACCGGCGCTCGCGCGGCTCGTATGGTACGGGCATGATGTCGGACTTGCCGAAGCTGAAGCAGCGGACGTACTGCTGGAAGTCGATGAACTCCTGCAGCACCATGCAGTACGGTCCGGTGCCGTCGTAGGCCGCGAGCAGCTCTTCCTTGTTGTGGACCTTATACACGTGCTTCCAGCCACCCCCGAGGAACGGCTTCAGGATGGCGGGACGCCCGACATAGTCCAGCAACGCGTCCCACTCAATCGGGTATTCCAGATTGCGCAGGGACTCGGAAGTGATGTCCACGTCCTGCGGGTAGGACTTCTGTGGCAACAGCACCGTCTTCGGGACGGCCACGCCGAGCTTCTGCGCCAACGAAGTGTTGAAGAATTTATCGTCGGCAGACCACCGAAACGGATTGTTGATGACGTAGGTGCCCTGCAGCACGGCGTGCTTCAGATAGCCGCGATAGTAGGCCACCTCATGCGAGATGCGGTCGACAATGACCCGGTAGCGCGCTGGTTCGCTGATGAGCGTCCCGCCGAGACTCACGAATTCAGCGGTGATGCCTTCCGCTCTGCCGAGATCGTTGACCCGGCCGATGAACGCCGAGGGAAAACTGTACTCCCGTCCGCATAGCAATCCGATTTTCATCCCTTCGCTGGCTGCGGCAGTTAGCGCACAAGTCCTTGTGAACACTGGCGATTCGTTGCGAGTTTCTTGCCAGTGGTTTACTGGCCCCATTATGACTCCAGAAGTCCACTCGTTTATTATTTTATCGACAGCTTGTCCGAATGCAGGAACGTTAGGCTTCGAACTAGAGACGAGTTGCTGACGGTCCCTTTCTAAGGATATTGCCAAAGCAGCACTGTCCAGGAGATCGAAAAAACGCTTCTTTGCTGTGCCCGCCGCGAAATTCAACCGCCAAAGGCAGATCTCCTTTACACGCCGCTCTAGCAGCTTCACGTCAGCATATTCGAGCTTCTGGGTTGTACGAAGAGTGTCAAACAATGCCCGGAAATTGGCCATGTGTTCTATAGCTCGGAAGAAGCCAGCGAGTAGGTTCTCTTTGTTGGGTTCGGCAGCTTCCGTCAGTTCGCCAGTGAGGGCACGATCGAATCGCTCCGTGGAGAGATCATCTTTCATCCACTCTTCCCGTCCTATCAACTTTTCCCACGATGGCTCGGAGATGAAAGTCATGGCCATTGTAAAGCTCTGGGTCACCGGGCTGCGGGCATAGCTGGCTTCCATCATAAGAGCCGCTTGGAATGGAATGTGGATGGCGGCCGCGTCTCTGAATCCCTCGTAGCCTGCACTGGGGAAAAACTCGTTGCCGCGGAGTACATCGGTCATCAGAGTTTTCAACAACACGGGATAAAGCGGCCTGAATGGCCTTATGAACTCGGGAGAAACAGGAAAACCCTGCCTCAGCAAATCCTCAGCTTCTCGCCTCGGGAAGTAACCTAGATCAATGCCGAAATGAAGCCAAAAATAGGCCTCCCACACGGCACTTTGACCGTAAAATCCGAATCTTTCCCAAGAGTCGATGCCCACCGGTGGTCGTGGCTCTCCGAGAGACAAGTTCTCCTGTGCTTCGGCATACCGCGTATTTGCATAATCCAGCGCGCGTTTGGCGGGCAACCAAACACTCTGAATAAAGCCGCCAAAATTAAGGAGTTGCAGGTTTGCTTTTTTTTCCATAGAACACGAAATCTAATGGTTTTCGGTAGTTTGGAGTGGGCTTGCAAATTCCAGAGTGCCCAACGTTCCTCACGAATTCAACTGGCTTATCCCACTTGTACTGCCAAGCTTTCACGACCCGCTCGCCACCCCCCCCCAAGAACCCGCGCCCGAAGCTAACACGTTCCGTCCTCGGCGCGAAGTTGACTAAGCTCCCATACGACCCCTGAGGAAGTCAATCCACATCCCTCCTGATCCCTCCTAATCTCTGCTTGACACTCGCTAGGCCCGCCCCTGCGCTTACCAAGAAAGTCATGCTGCGCTGGCAAACGCCCACTGGAGTGCATCCACCGCAGCCATCCGGCAGCGCTATGCCGAAGCGACCCGAAGCCGATTGTGCTGGCCGTGCCCGATCGGTGGGGCCGCTCGCCCGAGGGAAAATGCGAAGATGGCGAACCTAAAGCGCGCCGGTTCGCGGTATACATAGATTGCAAAGCCTGCCAAGAGCTTTGCCGATTCCCTGAAAGGAGTGATCTGGCGGCCCGCCGCGCCGCGCAATACCCTTCTCTCGAAACAGGCGGCCTACCCATGCCGACACTCGCAACCCCTTTAGAATGCGCAGATACAGAATTTCTCGCTGTAAGTCCCGCAGAATCTGCACTTACAAAATCATTGGACTTAATGTCCTTTACAATCAACAGTTACGGAAAAACTAGGGGGGAGGGGGAGATCTGTCCTGCCGGCAACATGCCTATTCTGCTCTGTTGTCGAGCCAACCAGTGGCCAATCATCCCCTTGACGATTGACCGAACGCCGTTACTCTCGCTTCCGCTCCGATTCCGTGTATCCTGACGCGCTATGCCGAAGCGACCAAAACCGATTGTGTTGACCGTGCTCGACGGCTGGGGCTACCGGCCCCAGGTTGAGGGCAACGCCATTGCTCTTGCGCGGAAGCCGAACTACGACCAACTGGTGCGCAAGTTCCCGAATACGCTGATTCACACCTCGGGGCCTTACGTGGGCCTGCCCGAAGGCCAGATGGGCAACAGCGAAGTCGGCCATCTGAACATCGGCGCGGGGCGCATCATCCATATGGACATCACGCGCATCGACCACGCAATTTCCACGGGCGCATTTTTCAAGAATGAGCTGTTGCTGAAGGCCATGCAGCGCGGGCGCGAACGGCAACTGCACCTGCTGGGCCTGGTCAGTGATGGCGGCGTGCACTCCCACATCGAGCACCTGTTTGCGCTGCTGCGCATGGCTCGGGAAAACAAGGTCGAGCGCCTCTTCGTCCACTGCTTCATGGACGGCCGCGACACGCCGCCCAATAGCGGCATCGATTATCTTCGCCAACTCCAGCAGAAGATGCGCGAGTACGGCGCCGGGCGCATCGCCACGGTCATGGGCCGCTACTACGCCATGGACCGCGACAACCGCTGGGAGCGCATCAAGCGAGCCTATCGCGCCATGGTGCACGGCGAAGCCGAGTACAAATCGAGCGATCCGATCGAAGCCCTCCGGCGCAGCTACGAGCAGGGCGTCACCGACGAATTTGTGGTCCCCATTGTGATTACGGAATCCTCTCCCTCCGGCGCGGCGGCGGGGCTTCCTGTCGGACAAATCCGCGATGACGATGCGGTGATCTTCTTCAACTTTCGCGCCGACCGTGCCAGACAAACCACCCGAGCGCTGGCCGAGCCGGGCTTCGATAAGTTCACTGATCCCAAGCGGCCCAAAAACCTTTTCTTCGTAGCCATGACGCAGTACGACAAGACGTTTACCTGGCTGCCCTACGTGTTTGGCCCGGAGAAGGTGGAACACATCCTGGCGCAGGTGTTTGCCGAGATGAATCTCAAGAACCTGCGCGTAGCAGAGACAGAGAAATACGCCCATGTCACCTACTTCTTCAACGGCGGCGTGGAAAAGCCTTTTGCCGGCGAGGAGCGCATCCTGGTGCCCTCGCCTAAAGTGGCCACCTACGACCTGAAACCCGAGATGAGCGCAGCAGGCATCACCGACAACGTCGTCAAGGCTATCGAAAAGGGCGATTTCGATGCCATCGTGATGAACTTCGCGAACGCCGACATGGTCGGCCATTCGGGCAAGCTTGAAGCGGCAATCAAGGCCGTCGAGACGGTGGACGCGTGCCTGATCCGCATCTATCAGGCCTTGCGTCCGCGCGGAGGCGGCTGGATCATCACCGCCGACCACGGCAATGCCGAAACGATAATCGACCCCCAGACGGGCGGCCCGCACACCTATCACACCACCAATCCTGTGCCGTTCGTGTTGGTCACGGAAGACGACAAGCTGCAGCTCCGCCCCGGCGGCTCGCTGCAGGACATTGCGCCGACGCTGCTGGCCATCCTGGGGCTACCACAGCCGGAGGAAATGACTGGGCGCGACCTGCGAGTTGCGAGCAAAGAGCAAAGCGGAGGGCTGTGAGCGGGCAATGACAAGCGAGCGCTCCACACTGGGATCGACGCAGCGCCACGAGCCGGCGCGCGGTGACCGGGCCGCGCCGGCGGGAACCAAGTTGTTGATCTGCGTCTGGCACCGCTTCACGCTGTGGCGGCCGCCGGCGGACGTCGCCGCGCGCGTGCGGCGCCGCTGGCCGGAGATGAACGTCGTGCACCTGCCAACCTACGAGCACATGGAGGACGAGATCGGCGACACCGACATTTTTGTCGGGTATTCGTTGCGGCCGGAGCAGTTCACCCGGGCGCGCAGGCTGAAGTGGCTCCATTCGACCGCGGCAGGCGTAGGGCAGTTGATGTATCCGGAGCTGCGCGCGTCAAATGTGGTGGTGACCAACGCCAGCGGCGTCCACACCATTCCCATGGCCGAGCACATCCTGGGCACACTCGTCGCGCTGGCGCGGCATTTCCCCGCTGCGGTGCGCTATCAACTGGAGCGCCGCTGGGCCCAGCAGGAGATCTGGGATGTGCCGCAGCGTCCGCGTGAGCTGGCCGGGCAGACGCTCTTGATCATCGGCTTTGGCGCCATCGGGCGCGAACTGGCGCGTCGCGTGAAGGCGCTGGGGATGAAGGTCTGGGCAGTGACGCGCTCGGGCAACGCCGATACGGACCTGGCGGAGCGCATTCTCCCGGCGTCGCGCCTGGACGAGGCGCTTCCCCAAGCCGATTTCGTCGTACTGGCCGCGCCCGAAACCCCGGAAACGCGACGCCTGATCGGCGCCCGGCAGCTCGCGGCGATGAAGCCGACGGCGTTTCTGATCAACGTGGCGCGCGGCTCACTTGTGGACGAAGCGGCATTGACCGAGGCGCTCCAGCGACGCGCCATCGCCGGAGCGGCTCTCGACGTCGCCGACCGCGAGCCGCTGCCGCCGGAGAGTCCTCTGTGGGGGCTGGAAAACGTTTTCATCACGCCGCACATCAGCGCGGCGAGTGAATACTTGTGGGACCGGCAGACCGAACTACTGCTCGAGAATCTGGAGCGGTGGTTCAGCGGCCGCGAGCTGCTGAACCAAGTGGACTTGCAACGCGGCTATTGAGCAAGCGGTGTGTAGCGCCGGGCCTCAGCCCGGCACTTGGCTGCTTTTAGCTGCTTAACGACTCTCAACCGGGAAGCTCTGGCGAGCGACGATGACCGAAGTCACACAAACGGGATGGACGCGCGTGCTGACCCGCACTGGACGCTACGAGTATCAATTCCAGGGACGCGTGCCCGCGGTGCGCAACGGACAATACGAGGACGCCGGCGATTATCAGTTCCTGCTAATGGATGAGGAAGGCTGGCTCTACCGGATTCCGGTGCGCCTGGCTGCCGAGGCGGAAGCGCGGATGACGGACGACAGCGGCCCAGCCCCTCCGGCGTCGGAACAAGATAGCGCCGCACGACAGCCCGGCGCTAGAGCGGCTCCGGTCGTCACCGCCACACAAATCGCGGAGGCTCAACTGCGCAAAGGCCTGGAGAACTATCGGCCGCGGCAGAATGCACCTTACGCGGAGCTTGATGGCTACTTCGCGGTGGACGCCGCCCGTGCGCGCCGCATCGCCGCAGGAGACCTCTAGTTGCGAGCTGACTCTTGGCGGACCCGGCACTCAGTAACTTGCTATGTCACAGCGCGGGCGAAGGAGCTCAAAGGAGGACGGCTAGTCGCCGACGGCGGTCTTGGGCGCGAAATAGCCCTCTCGGGCATATACGACGTACTTCACCTTCTTTTGGTGCTGATCCACCACGATCAGTGGGCTGCCGTCGGGGCCAACCAACTCGACCTTAATCTTCCGGAATTTGCCGTCGCGGGCCTTGTTGGCAGGGGTGTAGCCCAGGCTGTACTGGTTGCGCAGGCTAGCCGCCACTTCGCGGAAGATACCCGGCAGCTCGCCATCGAAGCGCGGGAACCACGCCCGGCCACCGGTCTTCTGCGCAAACGCGCGGAGCTGATTCTCCGCCTGGTAGTAGCTCAGCCGGCCCGGGCCGCCGTAGCCGCCGCGCGCGTCGTAGTACTCAAAGAAGTCACGGGCGACGCCCAGACAAAAGATGGTAACGTCACTCTGCTGCACGCGCTTCAGGGTCTGGTCGAGGGTATGCCTGCTGAAGGTGTCGTAACCCGAAGCGAGAACGAAGATGGATTTCTTGCCCTTGACGTCCTGCAAGCGGTCGAGTGTGTCGAGCAGCGCATCAAACAGGTTGGCTTCTCGGAAGCCGGGAAAGGCCAGGCGCGCCAGGGCCTGCTTGACTTCCTGTTTGTCCCGGGTAAAGTCCACCTCGATGCGGGGCCGCAGGTCAAAGGTTTCGAGCGCCACCCAATCGTCCTTGTTGAGCTGGTCCAGGAACTCGTAGGCGGCGTTCCTTGCTTTATAGGCGTAGTACTCATATCCCAGCTTGCTGAACTCCATCAGCATCACCATGGTGATGGGCGCGTCGGTGGGAGAAAAGTTGGTGATGGTCTGCGGCACGCCGTCTTCCAGGATGCGGAAATTATCCTTCTTCAGCCCGGTGATGAAATTTCCGGAATTGTCCGTGACCACCACGTCCACGGTCACCAGGGGCACTTCGATCGAGATGGCAAACTCGCCCGGCTGCTCCGGCTTTTTTTCCTGCTTGTCGGGTTGCTGAGGTGGCGGTGGCGGCTGCTGCGCCTGGGCCAGCGCTTGCAGTTCGCCTGCCGGCAGGATCAGCGTGGCCATCAGCACACCCAAGAGCAAGGCGCGGAACAGTGTCAGTCGCGTCAGTCGCATACAAACCTCGCTGGCTCTCATGCTGCCACGAAACGGGTGACGATTCAATCTCAGGGCCACGTTGCCTCCCGCGGAGCGGGTCCTACGCGCCGGGAAACGCGCGCAGGATGGCCATGATAGTATGAAGCGTTTGTCGCGCGATAAGTTTCATCCATCTCTGGGAGGTTATTGGATGCGATTCCGCCTCGGATGTCTGGTACTGCAGATTTCACTTGCCCTCGCTACAATCGCTGCCAGCACGCTTGGCCAGGAGCCCCCGAAGCCCGATCTGGCGAAGGTGCAAGGCGAAGCCGCAGGGTGGCTGGCTGATCTGCTGCGCATCCAGACCGTCAATCCCCCGGGCAACGAGCTTGCCGCAGCCCGTTATTTGGCGGGCGTGCTGGAGAAGGAAGGGATTCAGGCCGAGGTGCTGGAGAGCGCGCCGGAACGCGGCGTGGTGGTTGCGCGGCTGCGGTCGAGCGCCGTGCCCGATCCCTCGCGGGCGCTGCTGTTGCTGGGCCACATCGACACGGTCGGCGTGCAGAAGGAGAAGTGGAGCGTCGATCCCTTTGGGGCGGTCATCAAGGAAGGGTACCTCTACGGCCGGGGCGCGATTGATGACAAAGGCATGGTCATTGCCAACCTGGCGGTGGTGGTGGCGCTCAAGCGCGCCGGAGTTCGTTTGGACCGCGACGTCATCTTCCTGGCCGAGGGCGATGAAGAGGAGCGCGGCGAGTTTGGCATGGACTTCGTGATCAACAAGCACTGGGACAAAATCGCCGCGGGCTTCGCCATCAATGAAGGCGGCCGAGTGAAAGTCAAGGACGGCAAGGTGCAATACGTGGGCGTGCAAGCCAGCGAAAAAATCCCCGTGAATGTCCAAGTGGTCGCCAGCGGGCCCTCCGGGCATGGCTCGCAGCCGCGCAAGGACAATCCCGTGCTGCATTTGGCCGCAGCGGTCGCCAAGATCGGAGCTTATCAGGGGCCGGCGCGGCCCAGCGCGATCGTACGGCGGTATTTCGAGCAGTTGGCCAAGATCGAAGACCCCGACACTGCGAAGTGGATGCGGGCCTTAGAACAGCCTGAACGAACGGAGCACGCCGCGCGCGTGCTCTCGGAAGCCAGTCCGATGTGGAACTCCATGCTGCGGAACTCGATCGCCCCGACTATGCTGCGCGCTGGCATCCGGCCAAATGTGGTGCCGTCGGAGGCCCGGGCCACGCTGAATATTCGGCTGCTGCCCGGGGATTTGATCAGCGAGCTGATGGCTGAACTAACGAAGCTGGTGGACGACCAACAAATCCGGTTTGAGGTGGAGCCGGCATTGCGCCAGCCCGCGCCGCCATCCTCGATTGATGGTGAACTCTACCATACGATCGAGCGCGCGAGCGCCACGGTTTTCCCCGAAGCTGTGGTGCTGCCCTTCCTCTCGACGGGCGCCACCGACTCGGCGCAACTCCGCCTGCGCAACGTTCAAGCCTACGGACTGCTGCCTTTCCCGATGGCCGATGAAGACGACCGCAGGATGCATGCCGACGATGAGCGCATCCCGCTCGAGGCCTTCCGCAAGGGAATTGAGTTTCTCTACCGCGTGGTCGAGGAATTCACGCGGGCCAAGTAAATTAAGGAACCCCACCGAACATCATATGGAATACCGAAGGTCAAAAATTATTTGCACGCTGGGTCCCGCCAGCGAGTCTGCCGAAATGATTGACCGGCTGCTGCAGGCCGGCATGGACGTGGCGCGGCTGAATTTCTCCCACGGCACCTATACCGAACACGCCCGCACCATCGCGCGAATCCGCGCAGCCTCCGGGCGGTGGGAAAAGCCGATCGCCATTCTGGCCGACCTCCCGGGGCCGAAGATCCGCACCGGGGCGCTCGAAGGAGGGCGGCCGGTGCATCTCCGGGCCGGACAGCAATTCGCGATCACGACCGCAAGCCGGCTCGGCACCAGGGCCATGGTCAGCACCAACTTCAAGCGTTTGCCCCAGGAGGTTCGGCGGGGAGACCGTATCCTGCTGGCGGACGGCTTAATTGAGCTGCGGGTGCTGGCCGTGCGCGGCGACACTGTTTCCACCGAGGTCGTCAACGGCGGAGAGTTGGGCGAGCACAAGGGCATCAATCTGCCCGGCGTAAAGCTCAACGTGCCTGCCCTGACGCCGAAGGACCGCGAAGACCTCGCCTTTGCGCTCCGCCACGGGGCGAACTACATCGCCGTCAGCTTCGTTCGCCAGGCCGAAGACGTGTTGGCCGCCAAGGCCGCCGTGGCCCGCGCGGGCAAGGATACGCCGATCATCGCCAAACTGGAAAAGCCTCAGGCGATCGAAAACCTCGATGCCATTCTGCGAGTAGCCGACGCGGTGATGGTCGCGCGCGGGGATCTGGGCGTGGAGATGAGTATAGAAAACGTGCCGGTGGTGCAGAAAGAGATCATTGCCCGCGCCCGCGAGGCTCGGCTCCCGGTCATCACCGCCACGCAGATGCTCGAGTCGATGACCCAGAATCCGCGGCCCACGCGCGCTGAGGCTTCCGACGTGGCCAACGCCATCTTCGACGGCACCGACGCGGTGATGCTCTCGGCGGAAACCGCTATCGGCCGCTACCCTGTCGAAACCGTGCAAATGATGGACCGCATCATCCGCAAGGCCGAAGCCAGCATCGTGCGGTTCCCGCATCCCCGGCGACGGGAACGGCTCAACGTGGCCGAAGCCACCTGCGAGCTGATTTGCCACGCCTCCCGCGAGTTGCACATGAAGGTCATCGCCGCCTTCACCGAGACCGGCTCCACCGCGCGCCTGGTCTCCAAGTACCGGCCCCAGGCGCTCATCGTCGGCTTTTCACCGAATCGTGAAGCGCGGCGCCGCATAAGTTTGTACTGGGGCGTGCTCCCGCGGAACATCCCCCGGGTGCGTAACATTGATGCGCTGACCGCGGTCGCCGAAAAGCGGCTGCTGGAGGAGAAGCTGGTTCGCCGGGGCGATTTGATCGCGGTTGTCGCCGGCACGCCATTCGACATCCGCGGCACCACCAACTTCATGAAATTCCACGTCGTCGGTAGTTAAGCGCCATGGACTTTGCCGGCATCGAACGAGCTCGCGCGCTGCTCCGCGACTCCATTCCCGTCACGCGGCTGGTTCCGGCGGACTCGCTCGCCCAAGCCTCGGCCGCAGACGTGTACTTAAAACTCGAAAATGAGGCGCCGACATCGTCCTTCAAGTGCCGCGGAGCACTCCATACGCTCTGCCAGCAGGCGCGGCGCGGGCCGGTGGCGGGCGTGGTCACCAGCAGCACCGGGAATCACGGCGCTGCCATCGCCTGGGCTGCGCACCGGATGGGTCTGCCGGCGCTCATCTTTATGCCCCAGCATCCCAACCCGGTCAAACGCGCCCGCATCGCGCAACAGGGCGCGCGCTTCGTGGAAGCAGGCCGCGACCTCGAGGAGTCCCGGGAACACGCCGCGCGGTACGCCGCCGACCAAGGCTGGTTCCTGGTGGTGGACGGGCAGGATGAGGACTTGACCGCGGGCGCGGCGACCATCGGCTGTGAGATTTTTGAGCAAGTGCCGGCCACCGATGTGATCTACGTCCCGGTCGGGGACAGTAGCTTGATTCGCGGCCTAGCCTTCGCCGCCAAGCACCTTCGCCCGCAGGCGCGCGTCATTGGCGTGCAAGCCGAGCGCGCCCCTGCTTACTACCGATCTTGGACCGAGCGGCGCGTCCTTGCAACCGACACCAGCGACACCCTTGCCGATGGCTTGGCAGCGCGGGTGCCCCTAGAAAGCAATGTGCGACAGATGTGGGAACTGGTGGACGATATGCGGCTGGTCAGCGATGAAGAGATGCTGCGGGCCGTCTACCGCCTGATCCTCGATGAGCATACGGTGGCCGAGCCCGCCGGCGCCGCCACGGCGGCAGCGTTCCTGAAGAGCGGCCAGTCCCACAAAGGAGAAACGGTGGTGCTGTTGGTCACCGGCGCCAACATCGCGCCGGAAGTTCTGCGGCGGGCGGTTGCAGCCTCCCACGCCTCGAAAAGCGAGCCAGGCGCCAGGAGCAGGGGGTCGCAGCTTTAGCTCCGACACAGGAAGGCAGGCAACGCTCCGGCTTCTAATTAATTAATTAGTTCACCCAGTGATCGGGGCGCGAGGGGGGCTTATCCTGGTGATCGCGTACGTAGACTTCAAACTTGCGGCGCATGCGCCGCCGCTTCCAGTCCAAGAGGCGGTTGCGCATGCGATAGAGGAACGATCCGCGGCGCAGGTACAAGTAACCGACCAGCATGCCGCCGAGGTGGGAGATGTGGCTGATGTTGTCCCCAGTCGCTCCCAGCGTGCCGAAGAACTCGATTGCGCCCATGATGGCGACGTAGGCGCGCATCGGCAGGGTAATGGGGAACGGGATGAGCCAGACCTGGCGATCCGGGAACACTACGGCAGCAGCCAGGAGCACGCCGTAGATCGCGCCAGAGGCGCCGATGGTGGGCTGCAATGCCGAGCCGAGCCCCGCAGGATCGGCGATCGTTTTCACGATGATGTTCACGACGCCCGCGCCCACCCCAGTGACAAAATAATAGGCGTAAAAGCGCCTCCGGCCCCAGGTCAGCTCGAGGTCCCTGCCGAACATCCACAGCACGAGCATGTTGATCAGCAGGTGCATCAGACCGCCGTGCAGGAACAAGTAGGTGAATGGCTGCCAGACGCGCAGGCCGTGGGTCACCCCGCGCGGCATCAGCCCAAACCACTCGATGAGCCAGCGATGAGCTTGTGGGCCCAGGATCAGCTGGACCAGAGTCTGCACCAGGAAGACAGCGGTATTAGCAATCAGCAGTATCTTGATCGCGGGCGTCAGCAGGCCGCCCCAGTTGAACCGATAGCCGTACGAGCGTGGATTAGATCCCATCGACTAAGTTTAGCGGTAATGGTGTGGGGAGTCAAAGAGGCCTAACGAGGGAGGAAAAAAGGCAAAGACTCGAACGAATAGGAATCGGCGCCTCGAGGGATCATGGGAGCAGGGCGCCGTACCTTCCGGGGGTTTGGGCTGCTGCTAATCCAGTTTCTTTCGGGCGAAGATGAAGAGGGAGAGCGCGAGCAGGGCGAATACCGCCACCGCCAAGCCATCGCTCTGCGACAGTCTTCCCAGCACTCGCTGACCGATATTGAAGAAGCCTTGCGGAAGGAAGTGGAACTTCACCTCAGGGTCTTCGAGCAGGTTGATGATGATGCCGAGCAGGCCGAAAACACCGCCGGCGGCAATCAGGCCGCTAGCGTAGAGCGAGCCGGGACTGACCTCACTTTCAGCGTGTTCGTGCTTCGCTTGGCCGCGCTCGGCGAGCCAGCGGACCAGGCCGCCGGCAAAGATAGCCATGGTGGTGGCGATGGACAGGTAGGAGCCCACCGCAAAGGGGAGTGACCTGATGCCCAGCAATTCCACCGCGATCACCAGGAACACCCCCAGCAACACCAGGCGCCACGGCAACCGCTGGTTCAGGATGCCGTTGATGACCGTGGCCATCAGCCGGGCCTGCGGCGCCGCGGCCTTGTCGCTCCCGATGCCCTGCACCCACTGGATTTCGATCCGGCGCGTAGCGGGATGGTAGAGGTACTTGCCGTCGGGCACGGTGCTGGAGCCCAGGGCGTTCACCAGCACGTAAGTCTTACCCTGGTGCGTGTAGCTGCGATCTTCGATCATCACGCCCACCGGTGGATGTTCGATATCGAGGGGAATTTGCGCGGGATTGTACTGCTCGAGACCTTTGTTCATCAGGATGAGCGTGCCACCAATTACCATCACCGAGGTCAGGACGCCGATCACCAAGCCGACTTGCTGCCGCGCCGGCGTGGCACCGACAAGATAGCCTGTCTTGAGATCCTGCGAGGTGTTCCCCGCATTGGCGGAGGCAATGCACACCACGCCTCCGATGGTCAGCGCCAGCGCCGCGTAAGCCCCGCCGGTCCAGTGCGCCAGCAGGAACACCGCGCAGGTGGCCATCAGCGTGGCGATAGCCATCCCGCTGATGGGATTGGCGGAGGTGCCGATCAGCCCGGCAATGCGTGATGACACGGTGACGAACAGGAAGCCGAAGAGCACCACGAAAAGCCCCGCGGCCAGGTTGGCCACCACGCTGGTTTGTGCGCCAGGAATCGGCTTAAACGTCAGCAAGGCCCACATCATGGCCACAATCACGAGCGAGCCAAGCACGACCAGCTTCATGGGAAGGTCGCGCTCGATGCGGCTGGTGGCCACCGCGCTGCCGCCGCTCTGGGCGCGGATGTCCTTGAGTCCCGAGCGAAGCGCGGCAAGAATTGTCGGCATGGTCTTCATCAGCGTGATGAGCCCTGCCGCAGCCACCGCTCCGGCGCCCATGGGCCGGATGTAGCTGGCCCAGAGTTGGGAGGGCGTCATGTCCGGGATGGGCACGGTGCTTGGGTAGACGGGTCCCGGCGCGAGCTGGCCGAAGAATTTGATCGCCGGCATCAACACCAACCAGGACAAAACGCCGCCGGCGAAAATCGTGCCGGCCACGCGCGGGCCAATGATGTAGCCCACGCCGAGGTACTCCGACGTGATCGCGGCCCGGAATGATGCGCCCGGCAGCCATTTCGGCTGGTGGTCGGGCTGGCCGGGCCACAGGCCCAGCGTGGTCATACAGAAAGTGTAGACCCCGCCCAGACCAAGGCCCCAGAAGACGCGCCCGGCAAATGATCCGCCCTTCTCGCCCGCCACCAGCACGTCGGCGCAGGCGGTGCCCTCCGGGTAGAGCAGGTTGCCGTGTTCCTTGACGATGAGCTGGCGGCGCAGAGGAATCATAAACAATACGCCCAGACAGCCGCCAATCAGCGCCAGCAGGAAGATGCGTGAGTACTCCAGCGGAAAGCCCAGGAAGATCAACGCGGGCAGGGTGAAAATAACTCCGCCCGCCACCGATTCGCCCGCCGAACCAATCGTCTGAACGAGGTTGTTCTCCAGAATCGAGGTCCGGCCAAAGGCGCGCAGGATGCTGATGGAAAGTACCGCGATGGGGATGGACGCGGCCACGGTCAGGCCAGCGCGCAGCCCGACGTACACCGTCACTGCGCCGAACAGTATGCCGAACAGCGCGCCCAGGATGACGGCGCGCAGAGTGAATTCCGGCAGCAGCGTCGTCGCCTCGACGTAGGGGCGGAACTCGTCCGGCGGCGCCGTCGAACTCCAGGGCTTCGTAACCACGCATCACCTCCGGGGCAAAGCTCCGTCGCACAATTCACCGCGAGCAGCGGAAGCGGTAGCAAGCGCGGGCAAAGTAGCATTAGAGCCCGCGCCCAAGCAAGCTACAAGGGGCCGGAAACCTACACACCAGGCAACAGAGCGACAGCGAGGATTCGATTCCTGCACCGCGGCTTCACTAGACGCAACAGGCGCCCAGCCGGTTTGCATGTCCGAAGAAGTGACATCGGCGACCAGTATCGCGACTCAATGTCTTGCGGATCGAGCGCGCAAAATACTCCCTCGCAACGAACAGACACGATCCGCGTCGCCGAACAGAAACGCAGCGAAGCAGAACGCCAGCGCGAGGTGATCCAGGGCAGCGCCGAAGTATTGCCAGAAGGCCGCTTGCGGTCCGGGGTAGTCCGAAGAAAACAGCAACGCGAGCATGAAGAGAAGCCCGAACAGGCTCGCCGCGCGCACCAGCACGCCGAGCACGAGGCCCAGGCCGATCGCCAGCTCTCCGTAGGCCACCAGGAAGGCGATTGGGGTCCCGTGTGGCAGAATGAATCCCCGCAGCACGGGGGCCATGAGCGGATACGTTCCGCCCGCCAGGAAGCGGTTGATCCAGGATTGAAAGCCGCCGCCGAGCGTGAACTGCGTGCCAAAGACTTTGTACTCGCCGAAAATCAGGAAGAGCGCGCCGACCGCAATGCGCAATCCGGCAAGTACCCAGGCGTTCCGGTCCGCTGATTCTTGTGCGCTCTGCATCTGTGGCTCTCCCCTCTGCGCTGATTGCGCGCCGGTCAAGCGGCCCGGCGCGGGCAAATGAAAACGATGCGGGACATCTCGGGCAGTTGGCGCAACCCAGCCCGCAGCTCGCGCGGTGCCAGGCGTGCTGCCTCGCCCGCGAGCGCCGCGATTTGCTCGGCAGAAACCGCTTGCTGATACAGATCGGCGCGGCGCAGATACGAATACCCCTGATACACGGGCGCCCGCGCCTGGCTGAGTGCCAATAGGGAATCCCAGAAGCTACGCGAACGAAACCACCGTTTGCGAGCCGCTGCCTCGCGGCTCAGCTCCACCGAATGACGCGGCGGCTGGCCACCGCTTTCGAGCAGCGCTGCCGTGCACTCCTCAGCCCGGAACGCCCGCGCAGGATCGTCGTCGGGAAAGGACGCCAGCGCTGCCGCGAGTTCTGCGGCATCGGCCTCAAATCCCTGCCAACGGTAGCGGTAGAAGTGGAACACCACGGTTCCGGTGCGCAGGATGTGCTGGATGCGGGCCAGGTCTTTGCCGGTCACGGACAACACCATGTCGATTAGTTCTTGCAGGCGGAAAGTTTGCCGCACCACCGGGCGCACGCTCAGGTATTCGGCTTCCTCTTCGGTGTAGCGGACGGGGATGGTCTCCGGCAGCGGCACAAGGCACCAAGGCAAAGGGTAAAAGGAAAAAGGCAAAGCATGAACGGGCACGGCATGCCGTGCCCCTACGACCTTTTGCCTTTTGTCTCTTGCCCTATTCTCTATCCCTTGCTCAGCCGCTCGCGCACGCGGTCGCTGAGCACCTTGCCGTCAACGGTTTTTCCTTCCAGGCGCGTCTTGGCCGCTTTGATTACGGCGCCCATCTGCTTGGGGGAGTTGGCGTGCGTTTCGGCGATGGCCGCTTCGATCGCCTGCTCGAGCTCCGCATCGCTGGGAGCAGCGGGCAGATAGCTTTCGATGATAGTAATTTCCTTGGTTTCTTTATCAGCCAGATCGGTGCGCCCGCCGCGGCTGAACTGCTCGATCGATTCTCGGCGCTGCTTGACCAGGGTCTGGAGCACCTGGAGCGACTCGGCATCCTCGAGTGGGCGGATCTTCTCGATTTCCTTGTTCTTGAGCGCGGTCTTGACCATGCGCAACACACTCAGACGCAGCTCGTCCTTGGTTTTCATGGCCTCCGTAAGGTCTCTCTGGATGCGCTCAATCAGGGGCATGGCTGAAATTTTGGCCTGCAAGAAGAGTGTGACTATAGCATAGGGCATCTTGGCTGCGGTCCGAATTTGACACTTGGGGGTTGCGCCCACTAGGCTAAGAGCCGACGTGAAAGTCGTTGTAGCCGACAAGATCACCCAGCGAGGCATTGACCTGCTCCGCGAGCCCGGCTGGGAGGTAGTGCTGCCGGGGGCGGGGGCGCTCGCCGCGGAACTGGCCGACGCTGATGCCCTAGTGGTGCGCAGCGCGACCCGCGTGACCGACGAATTGCTCGAGCAGGCGCCGCGGCTGCGCGTGATCGGCCGCGCCGGAGTGGGCGTGGATAATATCGACCTCAACGCCGCCACGCGCCGCGGCATCCTGGTGATGAATACCCCCGGCGGCAACGCCACCAGCGTGGCCGAGCACACCCTGGCCCTGCTGCTGGCGCTGGCTCGCTTGGTGCCGCAACTGAACGCCGCCATCCACGCGGGCCGTTGGGAGAAGAGCGGCGCGCCCGGAATCGAGCTGCGCGGCAAAACGCTCGGCCTGGTCGGTTTTGGGCGCGTGGGCAGCGAGGTGGCCCGACGGGCACGCGCGCTCGAGCTGCGCGTGCTGGCCTACGATCCTTACATCAGCGAAAGCGTGGCCGAGGAAGCAGGCGTCGAGCTGGTGCCGCTCGATGAGCTGGTGTCGCGCTCGGATTTCGTCTCCCTGCACGCGGCGCTCAGCCCCGCCACCGAGAATTTGATCAACGCTGGAAGCATCGCCAAGATGAAACGCGGCGCGAGGCTGATCAACACCGCGCGCGGCGAGTTGGTGGATGAAGCGGCGCTGGCTGAAGCCTTGCGCTCGGGACACCTGGCAGGGGCGGCACTCGACGTCTTTGCCGTCGAGCCCCCGCGGAACTCGCCGCTGTTGGGCCTGCCGAATGTGATTGCCACGCCCCACGTGGCCGGCTCGACTGAGGAAGCGCAAGAAGAAGTCGGCACGCAGATCGCCCAGGAAGTGCGCGACTACCTGGCCGAAGGAGTGATGCGCAATGCGGTCAACCTGCCCACGCTTTCGGCCGAGCAGTACCGCCGCCTGCGGCCTTATCTGGAACTTGCAGAGCGGCTGGGGTCGCTGGCGGCGCAGGTCGCCGCCGGGCGCAGCGGAATGCTCGGGCGCGTTCGCATCATCTATGCAGGGGAACCGGCTGAGCTGGGCACGCGCCTGCTGCGTAGCGCCGTCCTCGCCGGCGTGCTGAACACTGTGCTGGATGAAAAGGTGAACCTGGTGAACTCGGACGCCGTGGCTGCTGCGCGAGGGCTGGCGGTGGAGGAGCGCACGCGGCGCCGCGAACAGGGCTTTCCCAACACGCTCGAAGTGGCGATGACCCCGATGCACTTCGGGCCGGGCGAAGATGCCGGCGGCTTCTCAGTGGAAGGGACCGTGCTTCACGGCACTGCGCCGCGCATCCTGAGCATCGATGGAATCGAGGTCGAAGCCCCGCTGGAGGGCGTGCTGCTGTTCTTCCGCAACCGCGACGTGCCGGGTGTGATCGGGCTGGTGGGGACCATCCTCGGCAGCCGGGGCATCAACATTTCCACCTTCGCATTGGGCCGGCGCGAAGCCGTGCGCGGCGCGGAAGCTGTCGCGCTGGTCCGCCTCGATGGCGACGTGCCCGACTCGATCGTGTTGCCGATCCGCAGCATCGAGGCCATAACCGAAACGTGTTTGGTGCGCCTGCCTGGCGCGGCGGGGGCAACGCCAGTCTCGCAAAGCGTCTCGGCGCGAATAGGCAGCGAGTAACGCCGTCCAGAAAATCCTTCGGCCTTTGGTCTCCCCTGGGTTCACCCGCTTGCAAGCGGAGTCGCATCCAATTCAGCTCCGAGCGTGGCGAGCCGAGTTTCTGCTCCCGACGCTGTTTCTTTTTTGCCCTTCGAGCGAGATAATCTGGCCCTCGCGCCCGCGCGAAAGGAGAGCCGTCATGACCGTGTCTGCGCGCCTGAAATCCTTCCTTGACGAAAACAAGACCCCTCATACGGTGATGAGCCACGCGGTGGCCTACACCGCCCAGGCCGCTGCGGCAGTGATGCATGTCTCCGGCAAGGAAGTCGCTAAAACGGTTGTGGTGCGCGCCGGAGACACGACCGTGCTGGCCGTGCTGCCAGCGGCGTGCCACGTCAACCTGGATAGACTCGGCCAATTGCTGGGGAACCCCGCACGGCTAGCCACGGAGCAGGAGTTTAGCGACCTCTTCCCGGATTGCGAGTTGGGGGCGATGCCGCCTTTCGGCCAGCTTTACGACTTGCCGGTGTATGTGGATGAAACGCTGGCCGCCGACGAAGAGATCGTTTTCAACGCCGGGACGCACCGCGATGCCGTTCGCATGCGCTACGCCGATTTTGTCCGCCTGGCCACGCCGCGCACAGGCTCGTTCGCTGAGAAGGGCTAGGACCGGCGACCCGAATCAAGCGGCTGCGGAGAGGCGCTCGAGGAGGCTCTTCAGCAGCGCTTCGCGCCGCTTGAGCTGCGCGCGGTAGTCGAAGTTCTCCGTCTTGTACACTTCCTCGCGCAGGTCCGGCAGCGTCTCGTTCAACACTTCCAGCAGGACTCGCCGCTCCTCGTCGTTCAATGCGATCTGCATGGCCGCCTCCGGACGTGGCCGCTCGCGCCTACCCTTTGATCACACCCATCGGCCGCAGGCGCGCCACCCTGCGCGCCAGGCCAGCGTTGTGAACCACATCGACCACAGCGTCGATGTCCTTATACGCCTCGGGGATCTCTTCGAGGATGCCGTCGCGGGTTTCCGCGCGAAGGATGATTCCCTGGTCTTCGAGTTTTTTCGTTTCCACGCGCGCGTCGCGGCCCTTCTTGGCCGCCGTGCGGGACATCGCGCGGCCGGCACCGTGGCACACCGTGCCGAAGGTTTCTTCCATGGCGCGTTCAGTGCCCACCAGAACATAGCTCGCCGTGCCCATCGAGCCGGGGATCAGCACTGGCTGACCGGCATCCCGGTACGCCGGCGGAATGAACCTCGAGCCCGCCGGGAACGACCGCGTGGCTCCCTTGCGGTGCACCAGCACTTCCATTTCGCGCTCGCCGACGCGATGCCGCTCCCGCTTGGCGATGTTGTGCGCCACGTCGTACACCACGCCCAGGCGCGAGTCGCTTCCGAAAACCTTCTCGAAAGAACGTCGAGCAAAATGCGTTATGGCTTGGCGGTTCGCCCAGGCGAAGTTGGCCGCTGCAGCCATGGCCGCCAGATAGTCCTCGCCTTCGGGTGTGTCGGCGGGCACGCAGGCGAGTTGCCGGTCGGGCAGCGAGATGCCGTAGCGCCGCATGGCCTCGTTCATCACTTTCAGGTAGTCGGTGCAAACCTGGTGGCCTAGGCCGCGCGAGCCGCAGTGGATCATCACCACTACCTGCTCCTCGGCCAGCCCGAAGCGGGCCGCGATCTCCGGCTCAAACACTTTCTCGACGTACTGCACTTCGAGGAAGTGATTGCCGCTGCCCAGCGTGCCGATCTGCGTGCGCCCGCGCTGCTTGGCGCGATCGGATACCTTCGTGGCGTCGGCGCCGGGCATTCGCCCGGATTCTTCGCAGAACTCCACGTCGGCGGCTTCGCCATAGCCGCGTTCCACTACCCACGCGGCGCCGCGCTCGAGCACATCGTTCAGGTCTTGCCAACCACACTGCACGAAGCCCTCGGAGCCGGTGCCGGACGGCACATCGCGGAAGAGCTGATTGACTAATTCGCGCAGCTTCGGCCGCACATCGTCCTTGCTGAGGTTGCTGCCCAGCAACCGCACGCCGCAGTTGATGTCAAATCCTACGCCGCCCGGCGACACAACACCCTTAGGCAGTTGGGTCGCTGCCACACCGCCGATCGGGAAACCGTATCCCTGGTGGATGTCCGGCATGGCTAATGAACGACCCACAATTCCCGGCAGGAAAGCGACGTTCATCGCTTGCTCGACCGACAAATCCTGGACGATCTGCTCGAGCAGCCGGGAGTCGGCGTAGATGAGCGCATCGGTGCGCATGCCGGGTTTGGTCGCACACGGCACTAGCCAGCGATAGTCATCCAGTTTGCGCAGTTGGCTCTTTTCGATCGCCATGGGAGGCCACGAGCCCTGCCGATGAGTGGGCAGGTTTCAACCTGCCAGCATTTGCATTATACGCGCGAGATTAACACATTCCCACGTAGCCCGGCCCGGCAGATGAGGCGGTTCTAGGGCGTGGGCATGAACGCTGCGCGCCACTGGCTCCTCCGTTCAGGCGAGCGGCCAGCCGCCCCTCGCTTCTCACCCAACTACAGCAAGGTCGCCAGGGGGCACGATGTGGCCCAGTCCCGGCAACTCCGCGAAGGTGAACTCAACACCTGTGACCGGTCGTAGGGATGTCCGGGGTGCCCCATCCTCGCCTTGTGAGGGTGGGGCCTTTGGTTTCGGACGAGGGCCGACGGTGTTGGTCGGGCCGAGGAATCTCTCCCGGACCCCGCCAAGGCGGGGCCGTCCCCTATGGCGGACTCGAAATGACAGCCCCACCCTCACAAGGCGAGGATGGGGCACCCGAAGGGATCAAGGTCGGGGAGGAAAGAGTACCCGCGGGCTCTTATCTCACAAATGTAATCAAGGCTGTGCCATTTAAATTTCACAGAGCTGACGCAGCCTAGCCGCGACACGCCAGCTATGCTAATCTGATGACTTCGCTCGGGCCTGCGGTTTCCGTCCGAGTGCCCCCGGTCGGGGCGTGGCTCAGCCTGGTAGAGCACCTGGTTCGGGACCAGGGGGTCGGAGGTTCAAATCCTCTCGCCCCGACCATTCATTCCCAACAGCGGCACCTCAAGAGACGGCGTTTCCACTCCAAACTGGGGACTCTTGTGACCCAAAGCGGTTTGGAACCGTAGCTCGACTTGTGAACGCGTGAGGTGGGCGCGGTGTCTTGCTCTATGAAGGCGCAAAATGCACCTTCCAAGGAGGCATCGCCATGAAACACAGAGGCTCCATGGTTGCGCTGCTGATTATGCTCATTGGGAGCGCCGGCCTGCTCCACGCGCAAAAATCTCAGCAAAAACCGGGGGCAGGCCTTTCGGCACCAGATCTTTCCAAGCTGAACATCGGGAAGATGCTGGAACAGATGCAAGCGACGAAAGTCGAAGCGAGCGGTGGGCCGCCGTCGCCGCTTCAGGTGGTCGTCCAGTTCCTGCAGCTTCGGCAGGGGCAAGTGGAGGAACTAGAACAACTGCTGCAGGCACGGCAGGCGGCGGTAGTGCCGCTGCTCGAAGGGATCCAGGCAGAGGGTCCAACAACTGAAAGGACTGCTGGAGTCGGGCGGCAACCCAGCTGAAGTTGGGGTGTTGGTGATCCAAATCCACACGCTGCAGCAAGAGGTAGCCCAGGTGCAGCAGGATTTTATTTCGAAATGGGTGAGCCTGCTGGACGCGGAGCAGAGGCAGCGGCTGGAGGCAGTGCGGCTGGCGGCGGTGTTGCAGCCCATTCTGCCTGCGTTTCAGCAGCTCTACTTGTTCTGATTCGCCAGCATCACCGGAGATAGGCAGCGGGCGGTGCAACCGCCCGCTCCCCCAGCCCGAGCGGGCAGGGCTGAGAAGGCCCTGGCTCGATGAATTGGCGGAGCGAAGAGTAGTATTGCACTGAACGGGAGAGCGGTGAGCGGTGTCTGGATGGGTAGCAGCGGGAGCGGCGTGACAGGCGCGTGTGTGGAAGCCTTGATTGCCAGAGTGGAAGCGGAGGAGCGCGGGGCAGCGTTTGGCGCGCGCGTAGCGGAAAACCAGCGACGCGTTTTCCAGATTGCCTACGGAGTGTTGGGAAACGCGGCCGACGCAGAAGAAGTGGCGCAGGAAGCTTTTCTGCGCGCGTACCAGAAGTTTGCGTCGCTGCGCGAGGCGGAGAAGTTCCGAGCCTGGGTGAACCGAATCGCCTTCCGACTGGCGCTCAATCGGCAGCGGGGACACCGGCGGCGGCTGGCGCGAGATACGGTATGGCACGTCGCAGGAACGAGCGACGCCGTGGACGGAGCAAGGAGTGCAGAGGAACGCGTGCTGGTGCAACGATTGCGAAGCGAAATTGAGAGCTTGCCCGAGAAATTCCGGAGGGTGTTGCAGCTCTCGATTGTGGAAGAGATGGGCGCAGCGGATGTGGGTGCGGTGCTGGGAATACCTGCGGGGACAGTAAGGTCGAGGCTCCACACGGCGAGAAAACTACTGTTGGAAGCGATGAAATGACGAAGGCCTGCGTGAAATGGAAAGAACAGTTGCTGGAGGCCGCACTAACGGGAACGGCGGCGGGCGATCTCGAAGAACACATGAAGACGTGCGCCGCGTGCGCGGCGGAGTTCGAGGTGCTGCAGGCGCGACGTGAAAGGATGGATACGATGCTGCCGCTGGTGGCGCGAGGGGCGGAGCTGCCGGGGGAGTTTCGCGCGCGCGTGGTGGCCGCCGCGGAGGCGGAAAGCGAACAGAAGCGCGCCAGGTCGGTGGGAGGGTGGGTACTGGCGGGAGCGACTGCGGTGGTTACGGCGGCGCTGGTGATGGGATTGTTGTTGCACTGGCGAGCAGCGCCAACGGTGCTGGAGGCCGAACTCCCCGCGGCCGAGAGGTTGGCGGAATGGCGAGCGCCAAGCGATGTGCTCCTGCAGATACCGGGCCAAGAGATCCTGCAAACAACACCGAGACTCGGCGAGTCGTACATGAAGGTTCCCATCAACACGGAGGAGGAATGAAATGAGAGCGAGAGTTCTCTGCGTTTGCGCGCTGGTCTTTCTCGCGGTGGGCGCGGCCCGCGGGCAGAAGCCTGGTGAAGACCCGTTCGGCAGGAGTTTCTTCGCGCCCGAACTGGTGATGCAACACCAAGAGGCGATAGGGCTCAGCGATGAACAGAAAATCTTCTTCAAGACGGAAATCAGGCAAGCACAATTGAGATTCACGGAGTGGCAATGGAAGCTGCAAGACGAAATGGAAAAGATGGTCGCAATTGTCAAGCAGCCACGCGTGGAGGAACAGCAGGCACTGGCACAACTGGAAAAGGTTTTGACCATCGAGCGCGAGATCAAACGGGCCCAGGTGACGCTACTCGTGCGCATCAAGAACAAGCTGACACCGGAGCAACAGGCAAAGCTCGAAGAGCTACGGAAGGCCGCGGCGAAGTGAGGCAGAGCGGCGGACCCTACTTGGTGGAGTAGTTCGTTATTCGAAGCCTGCGCGCAGGCTTGCAGCAAGAGCCGCACCGGGTGCGCACCGGGAGTCAGCTTCAAGGCGAGGTTGGCAGTGGGGCAGAGCTGCGCACAAGCTGTACAAATTGCTGCAGCTCGCCCCGATTGAGATCAGACACCACCCAGTAGGTCATACCGGATTGGGTCCAGTGAAGCAGGTTGTAGCCCTGCCGCGTCACGGTTTTCTCTGCAATGCCCGGGCCTTCAAAAGCTGGCCAGATAAACAGGTTAATGAAATGTTTTTGCCGCTGGTAAACCAGCGCTGCCACAGCCCTGTTTCCCACGTAATCCAAGCGCCCGCCGACCAAAGGAAACCCCTCGTTTGTAAGATCTTTCACCGGTGGCGAGAAATCCAGCTTGCCGTTGAACCATGGTTTGACCGTATGTTGGTCGGAAGAGGGCACGTCGGTCAGATGGTTGGCCATCAGTGAGCGCACATGACTGGATAGAACTTCCTGTGCCAGGAGTTCATCCGCAGAAGGGCTCCACAGGCGGGCCGAGATGCTCCAGGTCAGTACGGCAATAACCAGCGCCGCGGCAAGGCCCAGCAAGTTCCATGCGGGGCGCCAGGGCGCGCGCCAGGTCACCACGCGGGAGGCGGGTTCGGCTTTGCTCGCTTGGCGGACGGTGGACCGGACCCGCTGGTGCAGACCGGCTGGAGCCTTGAAATAGGGGGCTCGGGCACGGATGGCAGACCGCAAAGCCTGATGATTTTCATAGACTTGCGAGCAGGCTGGGCAACGGCGCAGGTGGCTTTCGATCTCCATGCCTCTGACTATGTCCAGCTCACCATCCAAATACCCATCGAGCAATTCTTGCGTATCCTTGCAGCTCACCTTTGAGGCTCCTTGGTCAGGCAATTCGTCAGGCATTGCCGAAGCCGGGCGCGGGCGCGGGCCAAGCTGGACATCACCGTGCCTATCGGCATGTCAGCCACGTCGGCAATCTCCTTGTAAGAGAGACCTTCCAGCTCGCGCAGGACAAGCACCTCACGAAACTTCAGCGGCAATTCTTCCAGAGCCTGCCTGAGCAACTGGCTGTCGGCACTTTGCAGCAGCAACGTTTCGGGGCTCAGAGAACTGCCCTCTTCGCTATGGATTTCTTCGTCGAACACCATCGTGGGTTCCTGCGGCCGGTTCTTCTGCAGCCAGGTGTAACAAGTATTGCGCACAATCGCGAGCAACCAGGCGCGAGCGTCTCCGCCGTGGAAGCCGTCAAAAAATCGGAGCGCGCGCAAGTACGCCTCTTGCACCACGTCTTCCGCATCCTGGTCATTGCGCGTCAGCCAGCGCGCCAGGTTGTAAGCAGAATCCAGATGCGGCAATACGACCTGTTCAAAGCTTCCGAACTTGATTTCTTCTCCCAACCCTACTTCCTTAGACTGAATCGCCCGCCATTTTATTCCCGCGACCGAAATTATCACACTGGCTGGGAATATTCGCGCGAATAAACAGTCTGGAGCGCTGAGGGCGGTTCAAGCGATGCATCGAGATGGGCCGCCAAATCGAACAGGGAGAGCGCTATGAAATCGATTCGGAATTGGAAGCTAGTTAAGCACCTTGGCTTGGCGGTCTTGGCACTGTGTTCTTTTGCGGTTTTGGGGAACGCGCAGGTGGCGTATCAGGGCAAGTTCACGCCGGTCGAGGCTAGATGGGGAGGCAGCGTTCTACCTGCCGGAGACTACGCATCCACCTTGCCATCCACAGCCGCCCCTTATGCTCTTTACGTCCGCGGAGAGGGCAAGGCGGCAATCATTATGGCCGCGGCGGCCGAAATGAAAGTCGTTTCTGACCGCCCCCAATTGAACTTGGTTAACACAGGGAATGGTTACGCCGTTCGGACGCTCGAAGCGCCCGCCCTCGGCTTGACCTTCGTTTATGCGGCCCCCGCGGTCAGAACAGAAGGCCACCGCTCTTCGGCGACAAACCAGTATTCCCTCCTGGTTGCTCTTGGCGGCGAGTCCGAGGCGACAGCTTGCACCTCGTATCCGGAGTGGTCTTGTGAGCCGCAGACCCAGTCCAGCCATGAAAGATCAAAACCGCGCGGACAGATGGCCCGGGAACATAAATCCAAGGGGGACGTTTCCGCTCCCGCTGGCGGTTCGGATGGGACATTCGAGAGACGGCCATATTAAAGCGCACGAGGCTCCCAAGCCATTGCCACGTGCCCCTCAAAGGAGGCTCCATGGCCCGGTCGATAGGCTGCGAAGGCGAAGAACTGAACGAGGCGGAAGCCATCCGGCGAGCCCGGCAGGGCGATGGGGCTGCGTTTGAACACCTCTACCGGTCGCACAGCCGGCGTGTTCATGCCCTGTGCTTGCGCATGGTGGCGAACACAGCCGAAGCCGAAGAGCTGACGCAGGAAGCCTTCCTTCAAGTGTTTCGCAAGATTGCTACCTTCCGCGGCGAATCGGCTTTCTCCACTTGGCTGCACCGTCTGACCTCCAACATCGTGCTGATGCGTTTGAGGAAGAAAACCCCTGCGGTCACTTCGCTGGAGAACGCCAACGATCCGGACGAAGAGAGCAGCCAGCCGCACCGAGAAGTGGGAGGGCCTGACCCGCTGATGGTCGGATTGCTCGATCGGGTGAA
>QHYU01000137.1 GCA_003224235.1 Acidobacteriota bacterium | reverse complement strand
TCGAGATTTACTTCTCGATCGTCCAGCGCAAGGTCCTTATCCCCAATGATTTCTCTTCGCTGGCCGAGGTCGAGGAACGTCTGCTTGCCTTTCAACATCACTATGAGCAAATCGCCGTCCCTTTCCACTGGACTTTCACCCGCCGGGATCTCGCAGCCCTCCTGGCGAGGCTCAGCAACCACGCCCTGGCCCATGTCGCGTAACCCCCCTCACGAATACGTCACCGTAATTACGAATCGGAGCACTTAGCTACCATTCCAACTATTTGAGCCGAATGACGAGCTGGAAAGAGAATCCGGCATCGGACCCGTGTTAGGCGCGGAGAACGCCGGGGAATTTGCGCGGGTCGTTGTCGAAGCCGGGGAAGACGGTTTTGAGATCCTTGCTCCCCAGGTGGCGCTCGATGACTTCGCCCAGCACGTAGCGAAAGTCAGTGGTGAGAGCCAGATCGCGCCCTTCATAGAGGTGTTCCGGCCCCAGGCCCGGCCAGCGACCGCACACTTTGCCACCCTTGACCTCGCCGCCCAGCACGAACATACAGTTGGCGTGCCCGTGGTCGGTGCCGCGATTCCCGTTCTCGCGCGCGGTCCGGCCGAATTCGGACATGGTGACGACCACAATGTTCTCCATGCGGTCGCCAAGGTCGCGGTGGAACGCAGCGAGGCCCTGGCCCAGCTCGCGCAGCAGGTTAGCGAGTTGGCCCTGTACTCCACCTTCGTTGACGTGATTGTCCCAGCCGCCGCTATCGAGGAAGGCGACCTCGAGCCCGATGTCCGCTTTGATCAACTGCGCGATCTGCTGCAGGCTCTGGCCAAAGCGGCTTCGCGGATAGTCAGCGCCGTTTTCGGGCTGGAAGCGGCTGGGGTTGGCCTTGCGGAGCATGTCGATGGCCTCAAAGGTTTCTGTGCCGGTGCCGCGCAGAACACTGTCCACCGTCTGCGCGTAGAGAGCCTCGAAACCGCCCTCCACCGCCGGCGATTGCGCAATCACCTGGAACTGACGCACGTCGGGCAGCGCGATAGCAGGAGCGGCGCCACGGAGGGTTCGGGGCAGGCTCGGCCCCATACCCACAGCGCGGAAGGGCCACGCGCCCGGCTCCGGTTGTGCCTGCAAGGCGCGATTCAGCCAGCCGTCTTCAGTGGATTTCACGCCGGGCGTGCCCGACTCCATGAAGTCCTGCGCGTCGAAGTGTGAACGCGTGTTGTCGGGCGAACCGGCGGCGTGGACGATGGCGAGCTGCTGCTTCTTGAACAACGGCTCGAGCGGCGCGAGACCAGGGTGCAAGCCGAAGAAGCCATCAAGATCAATTGCGGCTGCTTCACCGCCGCGCCGCGGCTCGGGAATGGCGATCGTTGGGCGCAACTTGTAATAATTAGGCTCGGCAAACGGGATGACCGTGTTCAGCCCGTCGGCCGCGCCGCGTTGGAACAGCACCACCAGCTTCTTGCGGTTCGGCATCGGCGTGGCCGCCACTGCGCGTCGCAGGAACGCTGGCAGCGCGGTCATGCCCAGCATGGCCACGCCGCCCGACTTCAGGAATACCCGCCGCGTGACTCTCATCTGCGTTGCTCCCTTTCTTCTCGTAGCACCGAGATGCTTGCATGTCCACAAAGAGCAGGCTGGAAAGCCTGTCTCACAAAACACTACCGCCGCTGGAATTCGGGCGCGCCCAACACCAGGCCGACGATCATGCTCAGGTCGATCTGTTTCACCGGATCATCCAGAGTGGCGCGGACCACCTGCGGATCCTCCAACTGTTTTTCGAGTGTGGCTCGGGTCTGCGGCGACGCTTGATTCGACAGCAAGACCTCGATAGCGCGGTCGAGCGAAGCTCTGGGATCGGCCGCGGCGTCCTGCCCCAGCAGCGCGGCCGCATCCACCCGCGCGCCGCGCATGCGGTTTGACGCCAGCGCCAGGGAGAAATTCAATCGGTTCAACAGCGCGCCGGTATTAACCCAGGTTTCGGCCTTATCGGAATAACCAGTTGGCGGCTGGCACTGATAGAGCGGCTCGCCAATGCGCGCCGTCCAGAACACCAGCGGCAGCGGAACGTCCATATCGGCACCCAGCGCGCGGGCTGCCGAGGCCACCAGCTCAAACGGCTTCTTGATTTTTGCGCGGTAGGTCTGCCGCGACCAGAACCCCGGCGAGAAAATCATCGTGTGCAGCACGGCGCGGATGTCGCCGTCAGTATCGAGAAACGTCTTGGTCATACGGTCGACCAGCGCTGCCGGTGGCGTATCAGCAACAAAGCGGCGCGCCAGCTTGCTGGAAATGAACTTGGCGGTGTTGGGGTGCCGCGCGAGCATGTCCAGCACCTGCTCCCCGTCCTTGATCCCCCCGGCGTGGATTTTCTGCCCCAGAACGATCTTGGGGCCAGGGTCGTGGATGCGCTCGTCGAAGTGGAACTCGGGATAGCGTCTGGGCGCCTTCATGGTCCAGCCAGTAAAGCATTTGGCCACTTCGATGACGTCCTGTTGCGCGTAGCCCCCGTCGACGCCCAGGGTGTGCAGTTCCATCAGCTCGCGTGCGTAATTTTCGTTGAGTCCACGCTCTTTCTTCTGATTCGCCGGCCGGCTGTTTTGGCCCTGCCGCGCCGGATCCTGCGGGAAGCGGCGGTTGTTGTTTGGCCACCGACGCCCCGTCGCAGAGCCGAACGGGTCGTTCATCCCGTACAGGCCGTAGAAACGCTGCCGGTGCTCGGCCAACTCGCGCTGCAGGCGCTCAAACGATTTCGGATCCGCGCTCAGCCAGTTATCGAGGTAGAAGAGCATCGCCGGACTTTCGGCCGTGGCATACAGCAGGTCGCGGAACTTGCCCATGACGTGCGGGCGGATGACATCACGTTCGTAAGAGGTGAGCAGCCATTTGTCGGCGCCCTTGGCCGCGAATACGTTGAAGTGGTTGAACCAGAAGTCCACCATCAACTCGTTGAGCTGCCGCTCGCTGTAAATCGCGCGCGTCAATTTGGCCATAGCAAGCTCGGCAATGATCCGCTGGGGCCTATGGCCATCTTCAAAATTCATCCGCGGGCTATTGGGGTCACCGCCGAAACCCTGCTGCTTGCCGAAGCCCTCGCTCGGCTGATTCGGCTTGTTCTCCGCTTCCATTGAAGCCTTGTCATTAGGGGTGATCGAAGGTTTGTCAGCGTCTGGTGCGCCAGCGACTTCGGAAGTCTGCGCGGCGTCGCGCATGCCTTGTCGCTCTTCGCGCCGCTGTGCCTGCCCTTGGCGCATCCGCTGGTACTCCTCTTTAGTCAGGCCGGCCTGGCTGGCAGCCTGCTTCGACTGCGGGAATTCTTCGAGCAGTTGCGAAGCGGACATGGTCAGCGTGGGAAACCGCTCGAGCCGAGCCTCCAGCGCCGAGTCGTCGAGGGAATTGGGATTGAGCTGCTGGTTGATCCATTTCTCAAGGCCTATCTGGCGGACGCGTTCGATGTCGCCCGGTCGCGGGCCGAAGCCAAGGCGATTGAGGGCATGCAGGATAACCTCATCTTCGCTCAGCTCGGTGACGGGCAGGCCCTTCAAGACCTTGCTGGTCTGCGCCGGCTTGTCCTTCCCGGTTTGCTTGTCCTTTCCCGCGGAGAGGTAGGGCGCGGCAAACACCAGCGCGGCCAGCAGCAGCGCCGCGATTATGCTAACGAGCGAGCAGTGTTGTCGCGGCTGCGATTCGCTGAAACGGCTCCGCTTTTGGGCCATGGTTACCCCCGCGCGTCGTCTCGCACTCATTGAGGCGAGCAGCCTGCTGTCTTGCTGGGCTGCCGGAATGCGCACAGCAATTTTAACCCTGCGAAGACTTAGAAGTTGCGCGGGCAAGATCTGGGGGTATCACTTTAGGAGCAGGATTTATCGCCAAGACGCGGAGCGCACGAAGACAGAGTGAATCTAGGGTTGGGCCCTCCCTACAGGAACAGACAAGAATGCCTGTCGTACGCGCGCAATTTGACCACGTCGCAGCGCATGCCGTATAAGAGGGCGCTGGTTATCGACAGCGCTGCGGGGGCCGCGGAGGAAATCGTGAGTCGCACCACTAGGATTCGAGTCATCCTGCTGCTCCTGGCGGCAATGGGCCTGGCGGCGCAAGCGCCTCGCCAGCTCCTCCCTGGCGCGGAAGTCGCTTCCAGCATTTCGCCGGAGCGGCTCCAGCAGCACGTCAATTTCCTGGCCAGCCCGGCGCTGAAAGGACGCGCCACGGGCACGCCGGAGCTCAACCGCGCCGCGGAGTACATCGCCGAGCAGTTCCAGAAGGCGGGCCTTGAACCCGCAGCGGGCAAGTCGTACTTCCAAAAGTTCCCAGTCACGGTCGGCGCCGAGCTGGGCAAGCAAAACCGCGCCACAATTATCGCCCCGAACGGCTCCCCTGCGATTGGAGAACGGAAGCTGCGTCTCGAAGAGGACTACATACCCTTGAACTTTTCCGATTCGGGGGAGGCGAGCGTGCCGGTGGTCTTCGCCGGCTACGGGATCACCGCGCCCGAATACAACTATGACGACTACGCGCACCTCGACGCCGCCGGCAAAGCTGTGATCGTGCTGCGGCACGAGCCGCAAGAAGACGATCCGCACTCCGTCTTTGAGGGCCGCGAACTTACGCCGCACGCTCAGATCGTCAACAAGGCCATCAATGCGCGCAACCACGGAGCGCGCGCGATGATCCTGGTGAACGATCCGGTCCCGCATCCCAGTGAAGAAGATCTGCTGGTGAAGTTCGGCTCGCTCACCGGGCCGGATAACGTCGGGCTGCTGCTGATTCAAGCAAAAGCCGCTGCGGTGGACCAGATGCTCGGAGCTTCTGGGAAGGCGCTCGCCGGGCTCCAAAAAGCGATCGATGAAAAATTCGAGCCGCAATCGTATGAACCGCCCGGGCTGAGAGTAGCTCTTGGCGTGGAGATTCGCCGCATAACCGCCACGACGCAAAACGTGGTCGGCGTTTTGCGCGGGCGCGACCCGAAGCTCGCCGACGAAGCTATCGTCATCGGCGCGCACTACGACCACCTCGGCTTGGGCGAGCACAATTCCCTCGCTCCCTCGCAGGTTGGCAAGGTCCACCCCGGCGCCGACGACAACGCCTCCGGCACTGCCGCAGTCCTCGAGCTGGCTGCGGCGCTCGCGGCACGGCGGCGCGACTTGCAGCGCAGCATTGTCTTCATCGCATTTTCGGGCGAGGAGTTGGGGCTCCTGGGCTCGGCCTACTACACCAGGAACCCTCTCTGGCCGCTCGAGCGCACCGTGGCCATGCTTAATCTCGACATGGTGGGCCGGGCGCGCGACGCTAAACTCAACGTCGGCGGTGTCGGCACCTCGCCGGTATTCAAGCAGATCCTTGAGCAGGCGAACCGCACCGGCCTGCAACTTACCTACTCGGCTGGCGGCTACGGCTCCAGCGACCACACCTCGTTTTACGTCAAGAATATTCCCGTCCTTTTCTTCTTCTCCGGCCTGCACGCCGATTACCACAAACCGTCGGATACCGCCGACCGCATCCTGCCGGCTGAGGAAGCGCGCGTCGCCGACCTCGCTCTGCGCGCGGCGATGGCGCTCTCCGCACTACCTGAACGGCCGCAGTTTGTCCGCGTGGCTGAACCGCGGCCCGTAGGCGGAGGCGGCGGAGGCTACGGCGCGTACTTCGGGTCGATCCCGGATATGGGCGAAGAGGTCGCCGGCGTGAAGTTCGCTGATGTGCGCGATGGCTCGCCCGCGGCAAAGGCCGGGCTCAAGGGCGGCGACATCCTGGTGGAGTTTGCCGGCAAGGAGATCAAGAACCTCTACGATTTCACCTACGCCCTCCGGACCCACAAGCCCGGAGAAGTTGTCCGCGTCACCGTGCAGCGCGGCGCCGAGCGGGTCACGGCGGATGTGAAACTGGAGCAGAGGAAGTAGGCGTCAACAATCAGCAAAGCCCGGTTGCTGTCGTTTCTCGCCAAGCAAGCGGATGCGCTGGTGTCATTGCGAACACCAGCAGAAGCGGGGTGACGCCGCCAAGCCGCTCTTTGTCATTCCGAGCCCGCCGGGGCGGGCGAGGAATCTCTCACAGGTTTTCGCCTAGCACCGGCAGGTCTGACTTGGGGCAGACGCCGGAGCCAGCTTGAGACAACGATGCTGGTACGCAACTTCATATTCTGGCTCTCGACAAAGAAGGGAGTCACCGACGCCATTGCGCGGCGCGGGATGCGCTACGGCTTCGCCCGGCGATTTATCGCCGGCGAGACGCTCCAGGAAGCGCTCGCCGCCAGCGCGGAACTCGGCCGCGCCGGGCGGCGCGTCAGCCTGAATCACCTCGGCGAGAATGTCCGCACGGCCGGGGAGGCCGAGCGCGCGCGGGAAAGCTACATCGAGATGACACGCCAGCTCAACGCCCAGGGCCTAGACGGCAATGTTTCCATCAAGCTTACGCAATTGGGGCTCGATCTCGATCGCGACCTATGCCAGAGGCTCACCATCGAAATCGCCGCCGCGGCAGCGAGTCTGGGCCGCACCATCGAAATGGATATGGAAGGCACAGCCTACACCGACTTGACGCTGGACATCTTCGAGGCCACACGCCGGCGGTTTGACAACGTCGGCCTGGCCATCCAGGCCTATCTTTACCGCATTGAGAAAGACATCGAACGCCTGGCACCGCTCGCACCCAAGCTCCGGCTGGTAAAAGGCGCGTACCGCGAGCCTCCCCACCTCGCGTACCAGAAGAAAAGCGATGTCGATGCCAGCTATCGCCGCCTGCTCGGACGCCTCCTCGACGGGCGCTTTTTCCCTGCCATCGCCACGCACGACCCGGCCATGCTCGACCACGCCCGGGAGCTTTTGCGCCAGCGCGGGCTGGCGCCAGACCGCTACGAATTCCAGATGATTTACGGGGTGCGGCGCGATCTCCAACAGCAGTTGCGCGAGCAAGGGCACCCGCTGCGGATCTACGTGCCGTTCGGCACGGAGTGGTGTCCTTACTTCATGCGGCGCCTCGCGGAGCGTCCGGCGAACTGCTGGTTCGTCTTGCGGAGCCTTGCGGCGGAGTCGCTGCGGGGGCGGGGATAAAGAAGCAGGCCGACCCGAGCGCTGAAAACCCGCATGCACTGTTGCCTTTCGAGGTGGCCAGGTGTATGTTCCCGGTCAGCCAGGAGTCAAAATGGAAATATCGGCTAACCAGTCATCGCACGGATCACCTCGAAAGGAGCACGCTATGTCGTTCTCGAGTCGCTCCCCGGTAGTAAGGTTGCTGCTGGTAGGAGTGCTCGGGCTTGGCTGCCTTGTCGCGGCGCAGGAACGGCCGCCGATCTGTGAGCAAATCGCCGAGACTTACGGCCTGTCGTCATTCCCGCAGGTCGAACAGATTCGTTACACCTTTAACGTGGACCTCGGCCAGATCAAGCTGAGCCGCTCCTGGGTATGGGAGACCAAGACCGACCGCGTTTCGTACGAAAGCAAGGACAAGAACGGAAAAACGGTCAAATACGTTTATCTCCGCTCGCAGGTCAGCAGCCAGCCCACAGAGGTTGGGAAGGAGATTGACCCCGCATTCATCAATGATCAGTACTGGCTGCTCTTTCCGCTGCACCTTTCTTGGGACAAGGACGCCAAGGTCGAAGACAAAGGGATGCAGAAGATGCCGAGCGGGAAGGGAACAGCTCGCCGCGTCGTTGTGGCCTATCCTTCGCAGGGCGGCTATACGCCGGCGGACATGTATGAACTCTTTGTCGACCGAGACAACCACATACGTGAATGGAGTTACCACCGCGGAGGCAGCCAGAAACGCACGCTCGCTGCGAACTGGGAGAACTACAAGAAGGCCGGTCCGCTGCTTATCTCGCTTGACCACCCCGGGACGAAGGACGGCAAGCCGATCCGCGTCTTTTTCACGGACGTGGCGGTCAAACTCGCCAGCTCCAACACATGGTTAAACGCTCAGTAATTCCAAAGTTCGAGATCGAAAATTAATAATGAAATCCCTCATGAATACAACCCTGAGACGATGGTAGGTGCACATCCTGGGGATCTGCTTTAAAGTCTTTCAACTCTCGACTTTCGACTCTCGACCTTGCGCTTTGCGCTTCAATACGAAAAGAATCTTTTGCAGCTTGGCCTCGAGGGGGCCGCGAAGCCAGGTGAATTCGACGCCCAAGCCGCCTGGGAGGACGTCCCGTACGACGCACGGGGTTTGCAGTGTCTGGTCGTCGGCCCTTATGCGGAGCTCGAGTTCGGTGCCGGAGGGATAAGTGTCACGAGTGCGGATATACATCCCGCCGACGCCTAGCACAGAGACTTTGCCGGCCAGCGGGCGGCTGATTCCCTCGCAAGGGAGTAATTGATCTTCCGGGATGACGACGCGCTCGACACGCCGGCGGTCTGGTTTCACGGCTCACCTGGAGTAGCGCTGCGCGCGGCGCGAAAGGCGTCGAGCGTCCAGGCGTCTTGCACCTCGTCGTGGCGAAGCACATAGAAGTTGCCGTCGTCGGCGCGCACGCGAAAATAAATGGCCGCGGGAGCATACCACTGGTCCTCGACCAGCTCGACTTGGAACATCCGCCCGCGCAGGGAGAAACGCTGCGGGCGCTGGTCAGCGCGGTAGCCCGCATAGCACTCCACGCGAATCTCGTTCATCGCGGCCTCCTCTTCGGGGGCAGGGGCTAATCCCTATTGTACTCTTTTGAATGAGGCAGGGGGAAACTGCGTGTCGGAACGCGTAATGATGCGGGCCCGGCATTCAGTGGTGAACACTCAGACAGACAGGCAGGAATGCCCGTCCTAGCGGCGCGCGGCCATCTCGGCGTTGAAGGCAGCGCCAAGGAAAACGACCATCGCACTCAATTGCATCCACACCAGCAAGCCGATAGCCGCGGCCAAACCGCCGTACACCAGGCTGTACGGCACGTGCCGCACGTAGAGTCCGAAGGCCGAGTTCACCACCCACCACAGCAGCGTGGCCGTCGCCGCGCCAGGGAGCACTTCGTTCCAGCCCCGCGAGCGCGGCCGGCCCACGCGATACACCACCGCCAGGACAAACATCGCGATGGCCAGCGCCGCGCCGACGTAAGTAATCTCCCAGAGCGCGCGGAATAGAGCCCGCAGTCCAAACTGGCGAATCAGCCAGCCGCGCAACTGCTTGCCAAACACGGTGAGCACCACTGAGGCGAGCCACGGCGCAATCGTCGCCAGAAGCAGCAGCAGCGCTCGGGCCTGGCGGCTCCAGAAGCTCTGACGCTCGGAATCGCCATGGACGACCCGAAACCCATCCATCATCAGCTTCATTACCTGCGCGCCGCCGAGCAGCGTCCCTCCCAGGCCGAGCAGCACCCAGCTCCACGAATGCTCTCCGCTCCGCGCCAGGAGGTCCACCGCCAACTGCTGGCTGCCGGGCGGGAGGACAGCGCGCAGCCGCGCGACCATTTCCTGCACTCCCGCGCGGAGCCCCGCCGAGCTGGTGAGCACGCCCGCCGCGATCAGCAGCATCGGGAAAAACGCCAGAAACATGTTGAACGCCACAGCTTGGGCCAGCATGATGCAGCCAGGATATATGCGGGGCACCGAACGGAGAAAGCTTCGCAGGACAGCTCGCATGGATGACGGAGGAATTATACAGGCGCGCAGAGCGCCCCGCGGTGCGATTTTAACGGGCGCACCTCATCCAGCCACCGGCACACAAGGGCTACTTGTCGGGTTCAAGGATGGGACAGGTTGCCTGCACGCCGTCCTCCGAACCATGCTTTGATCCGGAGCTTTATCGCTGCTGCTGCGGCTCTTGTACGGAGCAGAGCGGCGGAGTATCCTTGCGGAAACTGGAAATTAAGGCGGGAGGTGTGGCATGGCGCGCATGGTTCGGTGCGCTTTGATCCAGGCGACTTGCGAATGGTCGGCGGAGAAATTTTCTCTCGCGCAAATCAAACAAAAGATGATCGCCAAGCACGAAAAGATGATTGCCGCTGCGGCGAAACGCAAGGTGCAGATCCTCGGGCTGCAGGAGCTGTTTTATGGCCCTTACTTCTGCGCCGAGCAGCAAGCGCGGTGGTACGAGATGACCGAGCGCGTTCCTGGCGGGCCCACAATTGCGCGCATGCAAAAGCTCGCGCGGCGCTACCACATGGTGCTGATCGTGCCCGTCTACGAAGTCGAGATGACCGGCGTATTCTTCAACACCGCCGCGGTGATCGACGCCGACGGGCGCTACCTCGGCAAGTACCGCAAGCACCACATCCCGCACTGCCATCCCGGCTTCTGGGAAAAATTCTATTTCACGCCGGGCAATTCGGGCTATCCCGTCTTTGCGACCCGTTACGCGCGCGTCGGAGTTTATATCTGCTACGACCGCCATTTCCCCGAGGGCGCGCGGATTCTGGGACTGAACGGCGCGGAGATTGTTTATAACCCTTCCGCAACCGTCGCGGGCCTCTCCGAACATCTGTGGGAGCTCGAGCAGCCCGCGCACGCGGTGGCCAATGGCTATTTCATCGCCGCCATCAACCGCGTCGGGTACGAGCGGCCGTGGAAAATCGGCGAGTTCTACGGCAAGAGCTACTTCTGCAACCCGCGCGGGAAGATTATCGCGCAGGCCAGCCGCGATAAAGACGAGCTGCTCGTTGCTGAGCTGAACTTGGACGAAATCGACCAGGTGCGCACCGCCTGGCAGTTCTATCGCGACCGGCGCCCGGAAACCTATGGCGAAATCACCCGCACGCAAGCCGCCGGACAGGTCGCAGCAGCAAACTGAACCGGATCGAAACCACAGATAAACACAGATGAACACGGATAAAAACCCCCCTCTTTCTCTCCAGTCAGCTTTTCGGCTCTTTCGGATTCCATCTGTATTTATCTGGGTTCATCTGTGGTTCCAAAAGGATGTGACCCCATGACGACGCAGCCAAAACCCACCGCCGGCCGCAGCGAAGAAGTCGTGCGCAAGCACAAGGAGTACCTCTGGCCCGCGGTCACAAACTACTACCAGCAGCCGCTGGTGGCCGATCGCGGCCAGATGCAGTACGTGTGGGACCTCGAAGGGAAAAGGTATCTCGACTTCTTCGGAGGCATCCTGACGGTCTCGGTGGGCCACGCCAATCCGAAGGTCACGGGCAAAATCAAAGCCCAGATGGACCGCTTGCAGCACACTTCGACGCTCTATCCCAACGAAGCTATCGTCGCGCTGGCCGAGAAATTGGCGCAGATCACACCCGGCAAGCTGCAGAAGAGCTTCTTCACCAACTCCGGCACCGAAGCCAACGAAGCAGCCATCCTGCTGGCGCGCATGGCCACGGGAAGCTATGACGTGGTCGCGCTGCGGCACGCCTATTCGGGCAGCTCGCAGCTCGCCAAAGCTGTTACGGCCCAGGCGCCGTGGCGCAAAGCCGCAGTGATCAGCGTGGGCATCGCCCACGCCATCAACCCTTACTGCTACCGCTGCCCGCTCGGGCTGAAGTATCCCGATTGCGGCGTGGCCTGCGCTAACGATGTCGAAAACTTGATCCAGACCGGAACCAGCGGCTCGATTGCCGCCTTCATCGCCGAGCCCATCCAGGGCGTCGGAGGCTTCATCACGCCCCCGCCGGAATACTTCAAGATCGTGTTCAAGATCGTCAAGAAGTATGGCGGCTTGTTTATCGCCGACGAAGTGCAGACCGGCTTCGGCCGCACCGGCAAGAAATGGTTCGGCATCGAGCAGTGGGAAGTCACGCCCGACATCATCACCTGCGCCAAGGGCATGGCCAATGGCTCGCCCGCCGGGGCCACGATTACCACCGCCGAGCTGGCCGACTCGTTCCAGGGCCTGACGATTTCCACCTTTGGCGGCAATCCGGTTACGTCGGTGGCCGCGCGGGCCACCATCGAAGTGATCGAGGAAGAAAACCTGCGCGAGAACGCGCACACCGTCGGCGCCTACTTCCGCGGCAAACTCGAAGAATTGCAGCAGAAGTATCCGCTGATTGGCGACGTCCGCGGGATGGGCCTGATGCAAGCCCTCGAGCTGGTCAAAGACCGCCAAACGAAAGAGCCCGCGCCCGAGGCCACGCTGCAGTTGATGGAGCGCGCCCGCGACAACGGCCTGCTGATCGGCAAGGGCGGCCTCTACGGCAATGTGATCCGCCTCTCGCCCATGCTCAATATCTCCAAAGCCGACGTGGACGAAGCCACCCGCCTGCTCGATAAGTCACTCGGGGAGGTCAAATTGTGAGGCCCAAGGGAAAACCCGGCGTGGTACCACATTGTGACCGGGGACACGGGGCAATGAAACTCGTCGAAATCAAGATTCCCCAAATTGTAATCGAATCTCAAGACTCATATCGCGCGTTTCAGTGCCCAGACGAGTCTTGCGGTCGGATCTATACGCTGCTTGGGGGTTACCACGAATTGCGAAAAGATTCCGGCTTGTCCAGTCACGGTCCCCTGGATCCTTATTGCAAAGAGCACAAGTACTGGATGAGTGTCCGCGAAACTTTGCCAGAATCTCTGAAGTATGTTTGTCCTCTCGAAGGTTGCTCGGCCGCCCAAGAAGTGAAGTTAGACAGCAAAGACTCGTAGTGGGCGGGCTCCCTGCTTGCGGCCTCTACGGCAACGTCATTCGCCTCTCCCCATGCTCAATATCTCCAGGGCTTATGTGGACGAAGCCATCCACTTGCTCGATAAATCTTTCTCCGAAGTCCGCCTTTAGCCTGCGGAGAAGTAAAGTTGTCATTCCGAGCCCGCCGCGGCGGGCGAGGAATCCCTCAGAGAGATGTCTCGCTCCGCTCGACATGACATGTCACCCCTGTAGGTGATATGAAAGGCCAAGGCCCGATGCGTTCTAGCGCTTGACTCTTGCGATGCGGCGATTATTATTAGAGGAAGATAATTCCTTAATTATGACTTCCCCAGCCTTCGTGCCCGGCGATCCCAGGCTTGCAAAACTACTGGCGGGTGAACCGTTGAAGTTCTCTGCCCGGCCTACCGATAGGGAAGAAACGCCCGAAGAAATAGCCGCTCGGACCATTCCTGCGAAGTGGCTGGAAGACCTGGCTGCGAGGCCCGCACGCGCCGTCGGCAAACCCGTCCTGATCTCCAACGCGATCATTGCAGGTCCCCTTGATCTCCAATACGCCAGGTTTGAATACGAACTGTCCATCACAGGCACCAACTTCCTGGATGAGACCGACTTCTCCTTTGCGACCTTCAAGCGCACCGCCACGTTCCAGGGGTCGCGGTTCGCCAGGCGTGCGAATTTCCGAGCGGCCCACGCCGAAGCGGACTTTACAATTGCGGGCACTTCCTTTGCGGATGGGAGCAGCTTCCAGGATCTTCATGTGAAAGAGGTGCTTGATGCTGGTGGTGCCAAATTTGGAGCAGTGAATTTCGAACGCATCGAGGTCAATAAGGGCGCCTTCTTCCGTAGTGATGACCAAGGCCAGCGCATCACATTCGGGGGCGAGGCGAGTTTCCTCGGCGCCCACATCCACGGCTATGCTGACTTCAGTGGCGCGGAGTTCAAGGCAGGAGCGGCCTTCGACGGTATTCAGGTTGGCGGTAGCGCCTTCTTCCGCAGCGATGACAAAGGCCAGCGCATCACATTCGGGGGCGAGGCGAGTTTCCTCGGCGCCCACATCCAAGGCTATGCTGACTTCCGCGGCGCGGAGTTCAAGGCAGAAGCGGCCTTCGACGGTATTCAGGTTGGCGGTAGCGCCTTCTTCCGCAACGATGACGATGACAAAGGCCAGAACGTCACATTTGGTGGCGAGGCGCGTTTCCACGGCGCCCACATCCAGGGCAACGCAGTGATGACAAAGGCCAGCGCGTCACATTCGGTAGCGAGGCGCGTTTCCTCGGCGCCCACATCCAGGGCGATGCCGACTTCGGCGGCGCGGAGTTCAAGGCAGGAGCGGCCTTCTACGGTAGTCAGATTGACGGGAACGCCTTCTTCCGCAGTGATACTAAAGGCCAGCGCGTCACATTCGGTGGCGAGGCGCGTTTCCTCGGCGCCCACATCCAGGGCGATGCCGACTTCTGCGGCGCGGAGTTCCAGGCAGGAGCGGCATTCGACGGTATTCACATTGACGGTGACGCCTTCTTCCGCAGTGATACTAAAGGCCAGCGCGTCACATTCCGGGGCGCAGCAGGCTTTCCGTCAGCGGTGTTCAACTCCGATGTCCAGTTTATTGAGACAGAATTCAAGGGAGATACCGACTTCGACAACGCACATTTCTATGGCGCGGCCGAGTTCGAATCAGCCGAGTTCGCTGCAAAAACAACTCTTATTGGGGCAAAGTTCGAGCGCGGCACCGGATTCAATTCAGCCAAATTCGGGGGCGAGGCAGATTTCACCGCAGCCAGCGGCGCCCGCGACGCGTATTTTCTTGGCACCGAGTTCCGCGGCCCGGTGAGCTTCCGCGAAGCTCGCTTCCAAGTGGTTCACTTCGGCCAACCAGCGCAATCTCTCGCGGCTTCCAAGCGATGGCTGATGAACAAGAGGCCTAAGCTGTTGAACCCGACACGATTTGAAGCTCCGGTGGACCTGCGCGGCTTTACCTACGACCGCATTTACGTGAATCTCGACGAACTGTTCCGCAAGCTTGAAACAACTGACCGCCAGCCTTACACCCAGCTAGAAGACGCCTTGCGCAAAGTCGGGGCTGACGCAAGGGCCAACGAGGTGTATCTCGAGAGGCGTCGCGTCGAACGCAAACGCTTGTTTTCCGGCCGGCGGCTCTTGAGATGGGGGCCGGATTGGCTATACATGGCAGTGGCAAACTACGGGATTCGTCCCTACCGTCTTCTCTTATACACTTTCATCTTCGTCGTCTTTGGGGCTGCACTCTTTTCCCGACCCGGGGCCCTGGAGCTGAAGGATAAAGAAAAGAGGCTGGCACAGACTCCCGGCGCAGCCGAACGGGGGGCTCTGGACACCAGGGAGAAAGAAAAGAGGCTGCTCCAGGCTGCCAGCGCAACGGACCCTTCGAGCAACAGCTTTACGCGGGCTCTGGGAGTGAGCGTGCACCAGTTTCTGCCCATTGACGTTCCTGTCGGTGCAGATTGGGTGCCTGCTTCCCGAAGAATCTCCGTCCCGGCACAGTTTGGGAAGTGGAACGTCAGCATTTCCGTTTGGCCATCCGTATATGCAACGGTCCTCCGCATCGCTGGTGCCATTCTTGTAGGTATTGGCCTCGCAGCTATAACCGGTTTGCTGCGACGCGTGGCGGGGTGACCCACCTACCACCCTAAGACAATCAACACCGGCGCTTTCTACCATCTCCAAAGACCCTCATCACTTTATCAGTCGTTTCGCCCTGGCATTGCGAGTTTTGCGCACTTTCTTTGCGCCAGCGCAGGCCTGGGGTCAATTTCCGGTTGACACGCTAGCACCGACAAGCGAACATGAATTGCAAAGCCCGCCAAGAGCTTTGCCGAAGCGATGGACTCTTACAATATGACGCTCGCGCACAGGCCCCGCGCTGGCAAACCCTTTAGACTCCGCACTTGCGAAAAACGCCACTGCAAACCTTTTGGAATCCGCACTTGCAAAATCATTGGACTTAAAACCGCCTGGAATCAACACTTGCAAGAATATGGGGGGGTTCCCCCCCGTCCACAGATTTCGTACGGCGTCCGAGAAAACCGCCGGCGGGACGCGGGCGCTACCGAGCTTTCCCTTGACGTTTTGGCGGGATGCCTGCACCATTTCCGCATCATCACCGAAATCACTCATTGCTGTCGTCCGCGCCGCGGGCGACGGGAGGAGAGGAACACACCATGGCCACCGCGACGACTACAGCTCAAGTCTGCCGCAACTTCATTAATGGGCGCTGGGTGGAGTCACGCTCTGGCCGCACGGTCGAGCGGCGTAATCCTGCCAATCTTGACGAAATCATCGGTCTGGCGCCGCTTTCGACGCGCGAGGAGACTCGCGAAGCCATCGCCGCGGCCCGCAATGCGTTTGCGGGGTGGCGCGACACGCCGGCGCCGGTGCGCGGGCGCGTAATTGCCAAAGCCGCGCTGGTGATGGAACAGCAGAAAGAAGAGCTGGCGCGGATCTTGACGCGCGAAGAGGGCAAGACACTCAAAGACTCGCTCGGCGAGGTCCTGAAATCCATCAACATCCTGGAGTTCATGGCCGGGGAGGCGCGGCGCATTGGCGGGGAGACGCTGCCCAGCGAGCTGCCCAAGAACTTCGCCTACACGATGAAGCAGCCTCTGGGCGTGGTCGCAGCCATCACGCCGTGGAATTTTCCCGTGTCCATTCCCGTCTGGAAAATCTCTCCGGCGCTGGTAGCCGGCAATACCGTCGTCTTCAAGCCGGCCACGCTGACCCCGTTTACGGGAGCCAAAGTGGTGGAGATTTTCGAGCAGGCCGGCGTTCCCGCGGGCGTGCTGAACATGGTTGTGGGCTCCGGCGGCGAAGTGGGCGATGAGCTGCTCCAGCATCCCGACGTGCGCGCGGTGTCGTTCACGGGATCGAATGAAGTCGGCAGCGAGCTTTATGCGCAGGGCGCGCGGCGGATGAAGAAGTGCCAGTGCGAAATGGGCGGAAAAAATCCGCTGGTGATCCTGGCCGACGCGGATTTGCCGCTGGCAGTCGAGTCATCGGTGTTCGGCGCGTTCGCCTCGACCGGGCAGCGCTGCACCGCCACCAGCCGCGTGGTGGTTGAGGAAAAGGTCGCGGACACGTTTGTCGCGATGCTGGTCGAGCGCACCCGCAAACTCAAAGTCGGGAACGGCCTCGACCCCGGAGTGGACGTAGGCCCGGCAGTAGACGAAGCTCAACTGAAGACGGACATGAAATACATCGAAATCGGCAAAAAGCAAGCCAAGCTGCTGCTCGGCGGCGAGCGGCTGAGCGGGCCGGCCTTCGACCGCGGCTATTACGTCGCGCCAACGATTTTTGATCACGTCGCGGCGGACAGCACCATCGCGCAGGAGGAGATTTTCGGGCCGGTGCTCTCGGTGATCCGCGTGCGTGACTTCGACGAGGCCCTGCGCGTCGCTAATTCCGTGCGCTACGGCCTTTCCAGCTCGCTCTATACCAACGACGCCGCGAAAATCTTTGAGTTCATCGACCGCATCGAAACCGGCATAACCCACATCAACTCGCCGACGGTTGGCGGCGAGGCGCAGCTCCCCTTCGGCGGGATGAAGGCCACCGGCGTCGGCCTGCGCGAGATGGGCCGTGTGGCGATCGATTTCTACACCGAGCTGAAGACGGTATATATCGACTATACCGGCCGCAAACGCGAATCAACTATCTACTGAAAGTGGCAGAATCGGCCAGCCCAGATCGCGCCCACAATCGCACACCGGTGGCGAAGCCATGTAGATCCTGCGCCACGCCAGGGCGCGCAAAAGTGATGAAAGCCATGTCTACCAGAGGCAGCGCAACCCTATTGGCACTAGGGATCGCGACTATGGGCGTGCTTGTGGGCACCGCGGCGGAGAAGATCGTCTGGAGGCCGGTGGAGCAGGCCATTCTGAAACTGGACGACCGGCCGGCGCGAATCTGGAACGTCTACCGCGCGGAGAAAAAAGATCATCTGGTGCTGGTGCAGCTCGGGCGCCGCTTCCTGATGGTGGACTATCACGAACGGGAGATTTACGAGCTGGCGCCGGAAAAACTCGAGCGCAAAGATAAAGAGCTGCTCTGGAACGCGGCCGACAAACCCTCCAAGCCCATGGCTACCACCGACTGGCTGGTGCGCGACGCAGGACGCGTGCGAAGGATTCGAGCCAAGCTTTCGGACGAAGGACGCGTGCTCGAAGTGCAGGTGCCGATCCAGCCGGATTTGCGAAGGTTCTATTAAAGGCTGCATTGGCCGTCAGCAAGAGATCGCACCGCAGAGGGCACGGAAGGCCACAGAGAGCACCACGAGTTGGGGGATCGGTTGATTAGCCCGCGCCATCACAAACCAAATGACTGCAGCGCCTGACAATTCCGAAGGCGGCCCAATCGCCGGCGCACAAAGAGCCTCGCAAGGGCTCTCGCAGGGGAGCGGCCTCAGCCCGGAAACCGTTCAAGGCAGCTTCCTCTACAACGAAGACCTGGCCCCAGTGGCGTCCGAGCGCCGGAGCTGGAGCACCTACAACTACGCTGCGCTGTGGATCGCGATGAGCGTGAATATTCCCACGTACATGCTGGCCAGCGGCATGATCGCCGGAGGGATGAACTGGAAGCAGGCGATTTTCACCGTGTTCTTGGGCAACGTGCTGGTGCTCATCCCCATGCTGCTCAACGCGCATGCCGGCGCGCGCTACGGCATTCCCTTCCCTGTGTTTGCGCGCGCGTCGTTCGGCGTGCTGGGCGCGAACGTGCCGGCGATCCTGCGCGCGCTGGTGGCGTGCGGCTGGTTCGGCATTCAGACCTGGATCGGCGGCGAGGCCATCAACGCCATGATCACCGCGCTCGTCCCGGCCTGGAAAACGTTTTCGCTGGCCGTGCCCGTGTGCTTCGCCTTTTTCTGGCTGCTGAACGTGCTGGTGATCGTTCGCGGCATCAAGACCATCCGCTTCCTCCAAGGCATCTCGGCGCCGTTCCTGCTTCTAATCGGTCTAGCGCTTCTGCTCTGGGCGCGCGGCAAGGCGGGCGGATTCGGGCCCATGCTCGCGACACCGTCCAAATTCCGCACCTTCGGCGAATTCTTCCGTTTTTTCATTCCGTCGCTTACCGGCGTCGTGGGATTCTGGGCCACGGTGGCGCTGAACATCCCCGACTTCACGCGGTACGCGCGCAGCCAGCGCGCGCAGATGCTCGGCCAGGCGCTGGGCTTGCCCACAACGATGACGTTTTACTCGTTTATCGGCATCGCGGTCACTTCAGCCACCATCGTTGTGTTCGGCGAAGCCATCTGGGATCCGGTTGCCGTGCTCAGCCGGCTGGGAAATCCGCTGGCGGTGGTTGTGGCGATGATCGCGCTGTTGATGGCCACGCTCAACGTCAATGTGGCCGCGAACGTTGTCTCGCCCGCAAACGATTTCTCCAATCTCTACCCGCGGCGCATCAGCTTCCGCATGGGGGGTCTGATGACCTGCGCGATAGGCATCCTGATGCAGCCGTGGAAGCTGCTTGCCAACTATGGCAGCTACATTTTTGGCTGGCTGGTGGGCTACTCGGGCTTTCTCGGCCCCATCGCCGGCGTGCTGATCTGCGACTACTTCGTGCTGCGCAAAAAAATCATCCTGGTGGAAGACCTCTACCGCCGCGGAAGCTTCTACGAATTCTCCGGCGGGTTCAACTGGAACGCGATTGCCGCGCTGGCGACCGGCTGCGCCGTGGCCTTCATCGGTCTCGTCTATCCGCCGCTGCGGGTGCTCTATGACTACGCCTGGTTCCTGGGCTTCGCGGTCAGCTTCACGGTGTATTACGCGCTGATGTCCGCGCGGCAGAGAAGAGCTGTCCGCGTTCAGCCGCCGGCACTCAGCGGGGATTAGGGCCATTTGGCGCTCATAGGATCTGAGAGAGGCGGGCTACGATGCTTCATCGGTGCCGCAGAGTTTGCAGCGGCGCGGGCGGCGCACAATCGAGGCGTCGCGGGGGAATATCGCCGCGAGCGACCAATCCATGGCCACCTGCAACTGCTTTTTCAGTCCCACCAGCTTGTACAGGTGCACCGCGTTCCAGAACAACCACGCAAAGTAGCCGCTGAACTTCAGCCCTGCAAGATCCACCACGGCATAGTTCATTCCCAACGAGACCAGAGCCCCCTGCGAGATGTACTGGTAGCCTTCGAGCGGCTCGCCGCGCTCCCGATGCGCGATGTTGCGCGCCGCCAGCTTTCCCTGCGCGATGGCCACGGGCGCGACGCGCGGCGCGTCCTTGGCCGACGCCGCGGCTGCGGAATCGCCCACTACAAAGATTTCGGGATGTCCCTCGAGCTGCAGGCGCTCGTTCACCAGCACGCGGCCGATGCGGTCGTGCGGTCCGGGCAGCGCCTCAACCAGCGGGTGCGCGCGCACGCCAGCGGTCCAGATCAGCGTCTCGGCAGAAATGATTTCGCTGCCATTGATCTCAATGCCATCGGGGAAACATCGTGTGACTTTCGCGCCCAGGCGGATTTCGATGCCCTCGACGCGCAGGCGCTTCGCCGCGTGCTGGGCGAGTTTCGGGTGCACGCCGCGGAGGATTTCCGGCGCGGCCTCGAGCACAACCAGACGGATGTCAGCCCGAGGGATGCCGCGATAGCGTTCGGCGACGTAGTGAAACAGAAAATCGTGCATCTCGGAGACAAGTTCGACGCCCGTGTATCCGCCACCAACGACAACAAACGTCAGCATCTGCCGCCGCACAGCGGGGTCGGCGACGTGGTCAGCATGTTCGCAGATGTCCAGAATACGCTCGCGCAGCACCACCGCGTCTTCCAGGGACTTGAAGTCCCAGGTATGCTCGCGCGCGCCGGGAATGCCGAAATAGTCAGTGCGACTGCCCAGCGCGACGACCAGGTGGTCGTATTCGAGCGCGCCGGAAGCCAGTGCGACCCGGCGGCCGGCAGCGTCAATCGCGCGGACGTCGTCGCGCCGGAAATCGAAGCGGCGCCGCCCGCGGATATCGCGCACCGGTTGCACGATGTGCCGCGGATTGATGTAACTGGAGGCGATTTGAGGCAGCAACGGGGTAAAGAGGAAATAGTTTTGTTCGCTCACCAACAGGATCTCACTGCCGGGCTGATGCCGGAAGGCGCGCTCAAGCTCGAGCGTCGCCTCCAGACCGCCGAAGCCCGCGCCGAGCACGACGATGCGTTTCATGGGGCGATCAATGTAGCACGATGGCTCTCAGCGGTCAGCAGCACGGAGAAAAGACGAAGCACAGAGAACAGGGAGGAGAGTAAGGACGGGGGCGTTCTCGTGGTTCTGAGGAGTCAGGCGGCAGACCGAGGCAAGTGGCGGCAAGCTGCCGCGCTCCAGAGCAACGCGCTAGTGTTCGCCAGGAGTGGGCGGAAGGGCGCGGCCGTGTCCTGCGGCGAGTTGGCGCATCCGATCGTTCCAGCTCATAGGCGGGAGGCCGGTCTCGACCTCCTTCATTGTGATGCAATTCTCGACCGGGCAGACCAAGGCGCAGAGGTTGCAGCCGACGCACTCCTCTTCAATGATGCGCGGCACGTGCACACCTTTTCCGTTCACGTTTCTTTTGCCATTGCCCGCCGCAGAATGTGGCGCGATGCACTGGTGCGCCCCGTCTTCGCACGCGACATAACAAAGCTGGCAGCCGATGCAGAGGTCAGAGTTGATCTCGGCGATGATTTTGTAGTTCAGGTCAAGGTCGCCCCAATCCAGAACGTTGGGCAGCGCGCGCCCGCGAAAATCCTCAATCGAGCGGAAACCGTGGTCGTCCATGTACTGCGAGAGGCCGTCAACCATGTCTTCGACGATGCGGAAGCCGTAGTGCATGACGGCGGTGCAGACCTGCACGGTTGCGGCACCCAACGCGATATGCTCCGCGGCATCGTTCCAATAGCCAACTCCGCCTATGCCGCTGATGGGAATGCGCACTTTTTTCGCTACGCTCGACACCAGGTGCAGGGCGATCGGCTTAACCGCCGGGCCGCAATAGCCTCCGTGGGAGGACTTGCCCCGCACAACCGGGCGCGGCGCGAAAGTGTCGAGGTCCAAACCCATAAGCGAGTTAATCGTATTGATCAGGCTCACAGCGTCGGCGCCGCCTTTTTCGGCAGCCGCGGCAATGCGCGCGATGTCGGTAACGTTGGGCGTCAGCTTGACGATCACCGGCGTCCGCGCCGCCTCCTTCACCCACGCAGTGATCATCTCCGTGTACTCGGGCACCTGGCCGACAGCCGAGCCCATGCCGCGCTCGCTCATACCGTGAGGGCAGCCAAAGTTGAGTTCCAGCGCGTCCGAGCCGGCGTCTTCGGCGCGACGCACCATCTCGTGCCAGGATTCGCGCTTCGATTCCACCATCAGCGAAGCGACCACCAGATGCTTTGGGTAGCGTTTCTTCACCTCGTAGATTTCGCGGAGGTTGTCTTCAACCGGCCGGTCGCTGATCAGCTCGATGTTGTTGAACCCCATCACCTTGACGCCATTCAAGTCAATCGCGCCGTACCGCGACGTGGTGTTGACGATTGGCTCGCCGATCGTCTTCCACACCGCGCCGCCCCAGCCGGCGTCAAACGCGCGCATTACCTGCCCGGCCGTATTCGCCGGCGGCCCGCTGGCCAGCCAGAACGGGTTGGGCGACTCAAGGCCGCAAAACTTTACGCGCAGGTCCGCCATATGTCACCTCACAAAACCATTTGCAACCACAGATGAACACTGATGCGAGAGACAACTTCAGGACACAAACCTACCGTACTCAAGTTCAATCTCTTTCGGTGCTTCATATCTGTCTCTGTTTATCCGTGTTCATCTGTGGTTTCAATCGGTCGCGGGGGGAACCGAGCCAGGCGTCCAGGCCGCGCGCGGCGGCCATGCCTTCAGCGACGGCATCCACGACCTCCTTCCCGCCGTTTGCACAATCGCCAGCAGCGAAGTATTTCGGGTTGCCGGTTTGATGCCGATCGTTGATCACCACGGTGCCATCTTTGCGCAGCTCAATGCCCTGCACCACGCGCAGAAAGTCGGTAACTGGCCCCTGGCCCACCGCGCTGACAACCATGTCCACCTCGACCGTGAACTCGCTGTCGGGGACGGGCACCGGCGAGCGCCGGCCGCGCGCGTCAGGCGCACCCAGTTTTGTGCGCACGCACTCCAGCCCGGTGACCGCCGCTTCACGGCCCAGCACGCGAACCGGCTGCGTCTGCCAGAGGAAAACGACACCGTCGTTTTTCGCCAGCTCATATTCGTACTTGAACGCGGGCATTTCCTGTTCGCTGCGCCGATAAATCAGATAGACCATCTCGGCGCCCAGGCGCCGCGCCGCGGTGACGACGTCGATCGCGGTGTTGCCTGCGCCGATGCAGGCGACGCGCCGGCCGACTTCAACGTCCTGGAAAGCCTTCACCTTGGTCTGCTCGATGAACTCCATCGCGCCGTAAACACCGTAGAGGTCTTCGCCGGGCAGTCCCAGCGTCCAGGTCTCGCCGAGCCCCACACCGATGAAGATGGCGTCGAACTGCTTTTCGATTTCGGCAAAGGAGATGCCGCGGCCGACTTCGGTCTTCTGACGAATTTCGACGCCCAACTGGCGCACCAGCTCGACTTCGCGCAAGGAATCGGCGGCACGGGTCTTGTACGCGGCAATCCCGTAGGTGTTGAGCCCGCCGGGAATTTCGTTGCGGTCGAAGATGGCGACCGCATAGCCCCACTTCGCGAGCTCCGCCGCGCACGCCAGCGACGCAGGCCCCGAACCGATGCAGGCAACCCGCTTGCCGTTGGACGCGCCCGCGTGAAAGAGGTGAATGTTGTTGTCGAGCACGTAGTCCACCGCGTACCGCTGCAACCGCCCGATCTCGATGGCCTGCTCGCCCTTCTCGTGCATCACGCAGGCGCCCTCGCACAGCGCCTCAGTTGGGCAGACACGGCCGCAGCTCTCACCCAGGATATTGGCCTCGAGGATCACACGCGCCGAACCGCGCAGGTTGCCGGTGAGAATCTTCTTGATAAATGCGGGAACATCAATGCGCGTGGGGCAAGCGAGGGTGCACGGCGCGTCAAAGCAGTAAAGACATCGGGCCGCCTCAACAACAGCCTGGCCACGGGTCATCCGGGGCGCGATGTCCGCGAAGTTTCTCTCGTACTGCTCAGGTGGAAGCTTCGGAGCGGTCTCACGAAGAGGCATTTCCGGCTCCTTGAGATTCGCAAACCGGCGGGGCGTGCGGGATGTCCACCCGGCCTCAGTCCATTGAGGCGCCATTCTAGCACCGCCGGGCAGCAGCGGCGTTAACCCATATGCTTGACATGAAGGGCGGCGCTTACATAGCAGAAGGCGTCTTGCGCGCGATTCGCGGGCTGGCCTAAGATGCGCACCTCACATGGCGAGACACTGCGATGCCGCGCCCAGGCGGGCCCGACGTCTCATACAAAAGAAAATTCCTCTTGAACTCCAAGAGAGAATCTACATAGCCGGAGGGGCCAGATGCGATTCGACACGGTGATCAAGAACGGCACGGTTGTCACCGCGACCGACACCTACGCAAGCGACATCGGAATCGCCGGCGGCAAAATCGCGGCCATTGCGCAGTCGCTTGCCGCCGAAAACGCCGGCAAAGTGATTGACGCGGCGGGCCTCCTGGTGATGCCAGGCGGGATCGACGTCCACACACATTTGGACATGCCCTTCGGCGGAACTACCAGCTCTGACGATTTCCAGACCGGCACGATTGCCGCCGCCCACGGCGGCACGACCACACTGATCGACTTCGCCATCCAGTACAAGGGCCAGACGCTCCGGCAGGCTTTTGAGGGCTGGATGAAGAAGGCCGAGGGCAAGGCGGTAACCGACTACGCCTTCCACTGCATCATCACCGAACTGGGCGACGCGCACCTCGAGGAGATGGGACAACTGGTGCGCGAGGGAGTCTCGAGCTTTAAGCTGTTCATGGCCTATCCGGGAGTGTTCATGCTGGACGACGCAACGATTTTCCGCGCCATGTCGCAAGCGGCCAAGTATGGCGGCCTGATCTGCATGCACGCGGAAAACGGCGGCGTGATTGACGTGATCGTGCAGCGGGCGCTGGCGGAGGGCAAACGCGCGCCGAAATACCACGCTCTGACGCGGCCCACGACTGCTGAAGCCGAAGCCACCGCCCGAGCCATTGCCCTGGCGGAAATGGCCGGCGCCCCGGTGTACATCGTGCACCTTTCGTGCAACGACGCGCTGGAGAAGGTCCGCGAAGCGCGCGACCGCGGCCTGCCAGCCTATGCGGAGACATGCCCGCAATATCTATTTCTCTCGATCGACAATTTCGACGTGCCGGGCTTCGAGGGCGCCAAATACGTCTTCACCCCGCCACTCCGGGAGAAGTGGCACCAGGAAAAACTCTGGCAGGGGCTGGCGAAGGACACTCTGCAAGTGGTTTCCACCGACCACTGCCCATTCTGCTACAAAGAGCAAAAGGAGCTGGGCAAAGACGACTTCACGAAAATCCCCAATGGCGGGCCGGGGATCGAGCACCGCCTGAGTCTGGTCTATACCGGCGGCGTGCACGGTAAACGCTTCTCCGCGAACCGCTTCGTGCAGCTGGTTTCGACCGCGCCGGCCAAACTCTTCGGCCTGTATCCTCACAAGGGCACAGTCGCGGTGGGCTCGGACGCCGACCTGGTTCTTTTCGACGCGAATGAGGAGCAAGTCATCAGCGCCAAGACGCACCACATGCGCGTGGACTATTCGATGTTTGAGGGTATTCGCGTCAAGGGTGCGGCGAAGACGGTGCTTTCGCGGGGCCGTGCAATCATCGAGAACGGCAAGTTCGTTGGGCGGCCCGGAGCCGGGCAGTTTGTCCGGAGGCAAGGTTACTCCGGGGCATAGCTGGCGCCACCAAATGGGTGCCTCTCAAGCTGTAACGCTTTTTCTCTTGAGCCCATCGACTGCGGAACTCTCCGTTCCGCCCTTTCCACCGGGCACGGCTTCGGGGTAATTCCTGCGCCCAGCGGCTTCGCATTCTCCCCTCGCCGGCTGAGAACGGTGCCACTTCTTCATCCTAGTCAGGCAGCAATGCCGCTCAGCTTTTTTTGACATTTGCCAGAATATCAGGCATTCTGAAATACGGACATTTGGAGGCACCCATGGAATCGGCAAAAGTCGGGAAGCGCGGGGCGATTGTTGTGCCCGCAAAACTGCGTAAGCGTTTCGGGATCGAAGAGGGTTCTGTTGTTACCGCTGAAGCCCGCGAGGACGGCATTTTGATTCGGCCCGCGGTGATCCTTCCGGTGGAAAAGTACAGCCCCGAGCGCAAAGCGGAATTTCTTCTCTCCACCGCCACGACCGCGGAGGACTACCGCCGGGCCCGCAAAGAAGTGAAGAAGCTCGGCATTGATCCGGATTCGATCCCGCATCGGCGCCCGAAATAAATGGACCGCCTGTTCCTCGACGCCAATGTGGTCTTCTCCGCAGCCTACCGACCGAATCCAGAGCTGCTCAAGCTCTGGAAGCTGAAGAACGTCATCCTTTGCTCCTCGCGTCACGCCTTAGAAGAAGCAAGAATCAACCTCACCCACGAAGTTCAGCGGAGTCGGTTGGCGCGGCTGTCCAGAAACATACATTTATTCGACGCGCCCCCAAAAGAGCTTCCCGGGGGGGTGTTGTTGCCTGACAAAGACGTTCCCATCCTTCTTGCCGCAATCGAAGTAAGAGCGACGCATCTCATTACCGGCGACCTGCGCCACTTTGGGCCCTACTTCGGCAAGACAATCCAGGGCATCCTCGTCTTGCCTCCGGGAAACTACCTGAAGAAGGCCGGCCCACGTCGCTAGCGCACGGCGTCCCTCCACGCGACCGCCTTGGTTGCGCTCTCCTGACGCACCGCGGATCAACGCCGGGGCTCGCCAGCGTCATTGCCGGTAGACGCCGTAAATCCAGGGGATGCCCGCCAATCCATGCTGCACCTGAACGAGGACGCTGTCGCCGGGCTGGAACCGGTCGTAGTCGTTCCGGTCAACCGGCACACGTTCGAATCGCTGGCCTTCGCGCCATGAGGTCACCACCAAGCGGTTGCTCCGCAGCACGCCAGGCATACTGAACTTGCCGACCACCCTAGTTACTTGCCGGGTGGGCGGCGCGGTGTCAAATTTTCCGTTGGCAAACAGCAGCGCGGCGAGCAGCCAGGGAACCGGCACGAAACCGAAATAGACGCGTTTGAGCGCTTCGACCTCCAGGTGATGACGCGCACGGCGTTCAACCCAGACTCCCAGCCCCAGCACCAGAAAGAACATCACGCCGATGAAGATGAGGATGGCATCCAGCTCGAGTGGTGGAAAGAGTTGGCTGGCGGGAAGGAACAGCACCGCGCCTACCAGGAACCAGGCCGTGCGCAGCATCAGGCGCCTGCGCAGCAGGACTTCCGCCGCGGCCGAAGTCAAGCCACATGCGGAACACTGGTCAGCCGAGCGCTCGGCTCCGCAGTCCAGGCAGCGCGTCATTTCTTTCCCAACGCGTCGAGGAGTGCCGCAAGCCGGGCACGATCCTCGGCTTCCGGCGTGACCAGAGAAACCCCCATTCCCCTCCCCGGCTCGACCCGCCGCACCACGCATTCCATACGCAGCGGGGGCTCCAGCGCCAGCACGGCCGAGAATTTGGCGCCGACCCACAGCGGGTCGGCTATCTCGATGCGCATCCCTTCGGCACTGATGTCGAGGACCCTGCCCAGGAGGACGGCGGATCCCCACTCCATCTCCAAGACCGCACCGAACGGATACCGGGTCGACCTGCGCCGCTCGGTCTGCGTGGCTGACCCCGATTCCTGCAGTTTGGACATGCTCGTCGCGTCTCTGGGCGATGCTATGCGGCGCTGCTGCCCCTGTCAAGAACGCTGCGGCACAGCGTGCGCAGTGACTAGCGGCGCCGCAGCGATACTCACCTCCCAAAACCACTTGCAACCACAGATGAACACTGATGAACACAGATATGACAGATGAGGTCAGGGCACAAAGCTCCTGTACTGATCAGCCTGCGAAATTCATCAGCAAGTCCACCTGCGGGCCGCTGGCTTCGCCTTTAACTCCCAGCGTCTAGTCTCTTGCAACCGCGTCCAGCCATCATCGGCTAGCGCTGGCGTTTCGCTGGCGAGTTTAGAAACCGCTGGCCAGAGGCCGGCGTTACAAGAGTGGTGCGCGAACTTCAAACCTTTCCAACCTCCAGCTGAGATGTAGACGAGCTGACAACCGGTCGGCGCCGGAGGCGTATAATGCCGCCATGGACCTCAAAGAATTCTTCCTCAAGCAGAAAGAAGCCATTCGCGGGCGCACACGTCAGGTGACCCAGCTGATCCGCACTGAACATATGAACTGGCGGCCGGAGAAAGACGCACTCAGCGTAGGCGAGATGCTGCGACACCTGTGGCACTCCGAGGAAGGAGTCCGGCGAGTGGCGCTCAAGGGCGACTTTAGCTACTACGAGAAGCGCATTCCGCTCGGACTGCGAGCGGTGTTCGGCACTCCCGGCCCACTCGAGGAAGAGCTCAACCAACTGGAGCGCGTACACAGCGAAACACTCGCCGCAGTGGCGAACTTTCCTCCTGAACTCTGGGACGAAGTGCGCGTCCGCGAGGAGTTGGGGTTCCGCCGCAAGGTGGCAGTGATCCTGCTCGGCATCAATGAACACGAGATCCATCATCGCGCCCAACTGATGACCTACCTGCGAATCCTCGGCACGCCCGTACCCGAAGCCGTGGCTCGAAGATAGATTTCCAGGCTGCTGCAGATTCCCGTCGAAAGATGGCTATTTGCCGGAGAGGGCGCGGACACTGGAGGGCCGAACATCCATGCAAATGATGTTATCGTCCCGGTCCACCGAGAGCATGGCGCAGTCGATCTCGTGCGCGCTGTGAATGGCTTCTTCCGCTGTGCGTCCCGCGGCGGTGGCGCAATGGCTGCGCCCGCGGAAGGTGACGCAAACTTCATAGCGGTATTGGCTTGTCTGGAATAAAGAGTAGGCGATCACGCCAAACAAGAACGCTACGCTCAACCCAACGATCCATTTCCATTTCTTAGGCATTCAAGTCCCCACGCTCAGCCCAGTGCTTATTGTAGCTTACCCCAGATGACTTCCCTTGGTGGTGTTCCTCGCGCTCCGCGTTCCCGCGCGCCGGGTAATCTCATGGCGGAGATACTGCCGGAGGTTCTCGGTCAGCGTGGAGGCCTCGCAGAGTTCGCTCAGATCGCGCAGGGTCAAGTCCGGCAAGAACGCGAGCGCCCGTTGTAGCGGAGTCTGCGGATGGCGCACCAGAGCCACGCGAACATTGTAAAGGTACGACCACTTCCGGTGACTGGCAATCGCGGCCACCACTGTAGCGGACAATTTTTCTTGCGAGAGCACCTTGAGCACCTGCGACTCCGTCAGCAGCGGGTTATCGAGCGCGATGCGCACGACCTGAGGGTGCCCTTCGGCTACCAGGCCACCAGCTACTCGCGCCGAGCCGCGGCGAGCCAGGGTCAGCTTCTGTCCCAGCGGCAGTTGTGGCAGCCGCCCCAAGATCAACTCTTCGGCTAGCCGCCGCAGCTCCGCCGGAACCGACGGGAACAGGCTGAGCTGCACCAGATCCATCAGGAAAAGCTCGCGCGCCAGGCGCATGGCCAACAGCCGCGGGGTGTGGGGATGAAATGCCACGCGACGCTTGACCGGGTAGTGGGACAACCACTGTCTGCGCCGCGCGATGCGCTCGAGAATGGTCTGCGGCAGATCCTCGCGCTCGAGGAGCAGGCAGAGGTGGGTCTCGTCCAGATGCGGATTTTCGAGCAAGGCCGTAAGGACCTGTTCGCTCGCGTCGCCGAGTAGAGACGGGATCGCGTCGCGCGCGGCGGACCGCGCGTACTCCGAATCGAGCTCAGTCTTCCGTGCCATACGCAGGAGTGCTGCGTGAGTCACTGGCCGGGTGGGACGCTGCGAGACGTTTGGCCAGCCGGGCAGCGCCGATGGCGGGTGAGACACGAAGCGGCCCAATCCTGGCCCGGGGAGCGAAGCGCAAGAGAGACCGCTCGAGGGGCCAGTCAAGCAGCGCGGTACGTCCCAGAGCGCCGCCGGAGGTAGCTAGAGCGAACTCGCCGTGCGCGAGCCCGAGCCGGCGGATGACGATATCGGCGAGGCTGGCGAGCGCAGTGGCCGCGTCCAGAAGGATATCGCGCGCGACGCGGTCACCGATCTCCGCCGCCTCGATGACCACCGGAAAAACGGCCGGGAATACCTCGTCGGTGCTCCGCGCGATGCGCTCGGTTAGGTCGTCCCAGTCGGAACATCCGAGGGCCGCAAAGATTCTCTCCTCTAGCCGCGTTGGGGGCTCGCCCTCGTCCCGCGCGAGGGCTGCGGCAGCCAGGGCTCGTCGCCCAACGTCAAACGCGCTGCCCTCGTCGCCCAGCCACGGGCCGTAGCCCCCAGCGCGGGCAGTTTTTCCCTCCGCATTGCGCCCATAGGCGGAAGAGCCGGTGCCCGCGATCAGCACCACCCCAGGACCCCCGCCCACAGCAGCCTCGAGAGCGATTTCCAGATCGGTGGTGGCATGCACAAAAGCCTGCGGAAATTCCGCGGCGAGGAAAGCCAAGACGCGGTTCGCGACACTCGGCCGCCCCGCGCCGGCCAAGCCCGCGCAGACTGCGGTAACCTGCGTCATCTGCGCGCCTGCACTAGTGAGCGCCGCCCTCGCGGCCAGCGTAAGCGCACCGGCAGCGGCGGCGAATCCGACGCGCAGCGGATTCGATGGCCCGGCCACGCCTTGGCCTGCCACTTGGCCGTTGGCATCGAGCACAACGCATTCGGTCTTGGTGCCGCCGCCGTCCAAACCGAGGGAATAAGTCATCGTTTGTTTGCTTTGGGTCGAATACTATCAGGCGTTCGCGAGCAGGTCTTAGCCTCGGCTCAAATTGCGGACTCCTCTCGCGAACGTTTGCTGACGGCTGAAAACTGGAGCTAAAGTGCCAGCTCTCTGCCCTCAGTCTAAATCCTGGCACAAGCGCGCTTGACGCCGGCGCGCCGCCCTGACTACTATCACGCGACTTTCCCAAGCGCGGAGCGATGCGACTCGGTCCACTGGATCTCGCCATCCTGGCGGCCTACCTGATTGGCATCACCCTGTTCGGCATCCACTTCCGCCGGGGGCAGCAGGACATCCGTGACTATTTCCTCGGCGGCCGCTCCGCGCCGTGGTGGGCGCTCGCTTTCTCCATTGTGGCCACCGAAACCTCCACCCTGACGATCATCGGCACGCCGGCGCTGGCCTTTTCCGGCAACCTCGGCTTCCTACAACTGGTGTTCGGCTACCTCGTGGGCCGCGTAGTTCTCACGCTGGTGTTTCTGCCCCACTATTTCCGTGGAGAATTCTACACGGCCTACCAGCTCATCGAAAAGCGATTTGGCCCTCGGATGAAGTCAATCGCCGCGACGACGTTTCTAATAACCCGCGCGCTGGCCGAAGGCGTTCGCATCGCGGCGATCGCGAAGGTCGTCAGCGTGGCGTTTGGCACCGATACGCGTCTCTCGGTGGTGCTGGTGATGGGGTTGACGCTGCTCTACACCTTCGAGGGCGGGATGAAAGCAGTCATCTGGACCGACGTGATCCAGCTTGTGCTCTATCTCATCGGCTCGGCTGCAGCATTTGTGCTGCTGCTCGGCCGCATCCCCGGCGGCTGGGCTGAAGTGACGCAGGTGGCTGCAGCCTCCGGCCACAAATTCCGCGTCTTCGACTTCACGTTCAGCTACCCGCGGACGCTCACCCAGACGTACACCTTCTGGTCTGGTCTGATCGGGGGAACATTTCTGACCATGGCCAGCCACGGCACCGACCAGTCCATCGTGCAGCGTATCCTGGCGGCGCGCTCCGAACTCCAGGGCAAGATGGCGCTGCTCGCCAGCGGAGGCATCATCCTGGTGCAGTTCTCACTCTTCCTGGTGCTGGGCGTGATGCTCTACACGTTTCACCAGCACACTCCCCTCATCGGCCCCGGCGGCGACCCGGACCGTATCTTCCCCGAATTTGTGGTCCGCGAGATGCCTGCAGGCTTGAAAGGCCTCGTGCTCGCTGCCATCGCCGCCGTGGCCATGTCCAATGCCAGCGGCTCACTGAACTCAATGGCCGCCTCGAGTGTGGTCGATTTCTATCGCCTGCGCGGGCGCGAGGAACACCCCGCGCGCACCCTGCGGCTTTCCCGCTGGATGACGCTGGCCTGGGGCTTCGTCGTGCTCGGGCTCGGGATGGTGCGCTGGGGTCCGGTACTCGAGACTGGTCTGACGATTGCTTCGATTACTTTCGGTAGCCTGCTGGGTCTATTTTTGCTGGGCTTTCTGAACCCACGCGCCACGCCGAATGGAGCGCTGGCGGGCATGCTCGCGGGTCTCGGCGTTCTGCTCTATGCGAAATTCGGGACGCACCTGGCATGGACCTGGTACGTGCTGGTGGGCGCGACGACGACCTTCTTGGCCGGCTCTCTCGCCAGCCTGCTCAATGGTGGAAAGAAAATGCAACCACAGATGAACACTGATGAACACTGATAAAATCTTGGATTTTAGATCTCAAATTTCAGATTCTAGATTTCAGCTATCGGACTGTGGGTATTCAGCTTCAGATCTTAAAGTCTAAACTCGAGATCTAGAGTTTCGACTCTCCACTTTCGACTTTCAACTCGCATCGGAGAGGGCAGAGAAGCTGACACAGAAAACGATCAACGGAGTGATGCCGGCCAAACGACTGGAACTGGTGCGCGGTCTGGGACCGTGGGCGGCGGCAGCCATTGTCGTCGGCACGATGATCGGCACCGGTATTTTTCTGAAGCCTGCCGAAATGGCCAGTAGCGGCGGCTCGGTCGCCGTGGTGTTTGCCGCTTGGGTTGTGGGCGGCGTGCTCTCTCTGTTCGGCGCGCTTTCCTTCGCCGAGTTGGGCGCCTCGATTCCCGAAGCCGGCGGGGAGTATGCCTACTTGCGACGCGGCTTCGGCCCGGCGTGGGGTTTTCTCTTCGGCTGGATGCATTCGATCGTGGGACGTCCCGCTTCAGCCGCATCGATCGCTGCCGGACTGCTGCGGTTCTGGGGATTTCTCTTCCCAGCGGTGGCCGTGCCATTTTTCACCTGGCATGTCTCCCTGCCCTGGATGGGCAAGCCCTACGATCTTGCGTTTACGTGGGCGCAGCCGTTGGCCGTGGTCGCCATTGCTGTGATCACGTTCATCAACTACTTGGGCGTGCGGCTGGGCGGACAAGTGCAGGTGGCGCTGACGCTGATCAAGATCGCCTCGGTGCTCGCCGTAGTGATTTTCGGATTTGCGCTCGGGCACGGAGACAAAGCCAATTTCCAGCCCATGGTCCCGCCCGCGCTGGGACTGGGAACCATCGGCGCCTTCCTGGCAGCGCTGGCCGCTGGGCTGTGGGCTTATGACGGCTGGGAAGACTTGAACCTCGTCGGCTCCGAAGTGCAGGAGCCGCAGCGGAACTTCCCGCGCGCGTTGGTGGGCGGTGTGGTGCTGGTGGGCGCGATCTATCTGCTTTTCAGCGCGGCATGCTTCTACGTGCTGCCCTTTGATACCTTGGCACGTTCCACGCATGTGGCCTCAGACGTGGTTGAAAGGTTCGCCGGAAGCAGCGCGGCACAATGGATGACTCTGGCCATGGTCATCGCGGCGCTCGGTTCGCTTAATTCCTCCCTCCTCAGCGGGGCGCGCGTGCCTTATGCCATGGCGCGCGACGGCATCTTCTTCAACGTGGCCGCGACCATCCACCCAAAGTTTCGCACGCCCGGCGGTGCATTGATCTTCCAGGGGATTTTGACCAGTCTAATGGTGCTCACCGGCACGTTCGAGGAGCTTACCTCGCTGTTCATTTTCGCCGCCTGGATCTTCTACGGCTTGGCTGTGGTGGCGATGTTTCGGATGCGTCACAGCGAACCAGATTTACCGAGACCGTACCGCTGCTGGGGCTACCCATGGGTCCCGGCTGCTTTCGTGATCGGCGCCATGGCGTTGACAGTCAACCTGTGGCTCGCGCGGCCGATCCGGTCGTCACTCGGCCTCGCCTTGATCCTCTTCGGACTGGTCTTTTACCGCCATTGGCGGAGAGGGGCGACTGGTAGCCAGCGTCCAGTCATCCGCTAAGAGCGTAGAGGATTGACTTGGTAGGGCAAGGCATGCCTTGCCCCTACACTGACCTTTTCCGTAGCCATCTGCTAGCAGCGCACTCCGCCCGCAACTGCGCAGAGAGCATCGTGCGGAGCTGCGACCGGTGCGCGCTTTGGATGAAACACCTGGGCGAGGATTTCCACGCCGGTCGACAAGCGCGGCCCGGGCCGCGAGAAATAACTCGAAGCATCCACGGCGAAGATCCGGGGTTGCTGCGCCGCGGGCAGGTCCTCCCAGCCGCGGGGAAGCGGCGTACGAGCAAACTCTGCGGTGCCCTGTTCCAGGCCATAGCCACACGGCATGACCAGTACCACCTCGGCCTGCACCGCGAGGAGTTGCTCCCAACTGACGCGGAACGCCCGCTCGCCCGGCTGGCCCAAAACGTCGCTCCCACCGGCGATGGCAACCATCTCCGGCACCCAATGCCCCGCGACGTAGAGTGGATCGAGCCACTCGAGACACACCACCCGGGGTCGCGCACTCACACCGGCCGTCGCTCGCTCAACCGCCGCCACCCGGCGCCTCAGATCGATGACAAGCTCATGCGCCTGGTCGGCGCGGCCGGTGGCTTCGCCCACGACGATGATGTCGCGCCAAACGTCGGCAAGGCTGCGCGGGTTGAGCGAAAGCACGCCCGGCCGCCGCGGCAAGCTCGCAAGCGCCGCAGCCAGGTCGTCCGGCGAAGCTGCGCAGACCTGGCAGAGGTCTTGGGTGATGATGAGATCCGGCTCGATGACGCGAAGCGCCTCGACATCCACGCTGTAAAGGCTCTCGCCGCGGGTGAGGAAGTCACGCACCTGGCGATCAATTTCCGCCGCGGTGGCGGCGTGGGCCAGGCGCGAGCGGACCAGAATTCGTTTTGAGCGCGCCTCGGCCGGGAAATCACACTCGTGAGTAACGCCGACCACTTCCCCGCCCAGACCCAAAGCGAAGAGAATCTCTGTGGCCGAAGGCAGCAGCGAGCAGATCCGCATAGCCCGCAAATCTACCACGACAGCAAGGGTGGCGTAGCGCCGGGCTGCGGTCCGACATTGGCGGCTCCCCAGGGCGTCGCAGCGTCCTGCAAACCGGCGGCGAGACACAGGCTCTAAGCTGGCAGGCTGATACGCGGTTTGTGCGTCCCGGCTTGGCCGGGGCGGGCCGCGTCACGGAGTTCTGGCTCAGGGGTACAGCAGGTATTTGGCGCGAATCCTCTTGAAGGCCTCGATCTCTTCCGTCCAGTCCGCGACAATGACGGAGGGCTCGTCACCCTTTTTTAACCGGGCAATCGTGGCCGCGGAACCCACCAGCGCGATGGTACCCTGGAGATCGAACTTATCGGGATACAGTTTCGCCAGCGCTGCAGCAATCTCCAAACCCATCAACATGGAGTGCAGCGAGGCACGATCGGTAATGATCAGCGCAATGCCTTGGCAGAGCAGGTCCTTGTGCGGGCCCGCGCGGGGCGTGAACCGCGTAGGGACAAAGCGCACGCCGGGGACAAAGCGGCTATTCAGGTAATCGGCAAGCTGGGTGGCATGGATCCACGGGGCGCCCAACAGCTCAAAGGGTGTGTCAGTTCCGCGGCCGACCGAAATGTCGGCGCTTTGCAGGATCTCGATGCCGGGATAGAGCAGAGCTGCATTGAGCGAGCGCAGATTGGGCGATGGCGCCACCCAAAGCAGGCCGGTGGCCTCATACCAGTCGCTGCGGCGCCAGCCCTTCATTGCGATCACATGCAGGTCGCATCCGATCTTGTTTTCGGCATTGAACATTCGCGCCAGCTCTCCCAACGTCATCGCGTAACGCACCGGCATGGGGAAATACCCGACGAAATTCAGCCGGTCGCGGTCGAGCATCGGGCCTTCGATGGTCTGGCCGCCCAATGGGTTCGGCCGGTCGAGCACATAGAAGGTGATCTTGTGCTTCGCGGATTCCTCCATTGCATAGCCCATCGTGGTGATATAGGTATAGAAGCGCACGCCGGCATCTTGAATATCGAAAACGAGCGCGTCGATACCCCGCAGCATTTCGTCGGCGGGCCGGCGAGTGTCGCCGTAGAGGCTGTAGATGGGCAGGCCGGTCGCGGGATCCGTCGAGGAGGAGACCTTATCCTCCGCGCGGCCAGCAATCCCGTGCTCGGGGCTGAACAACGCGACGAGCTTGACTCGATCCGCATGGGCCAGTAGCTGAATGGTGCCGCGGCCATCCCGGTCAAGCCCTGTTTGATTGGTGATCAGCGCCACCCGCTTGCCTCGCAGCGGCGCGAAGTCTTCTTCCGCCAGCACGTCGATGCCAGTCTTGGTGTGCGCGTTGCGCGCCGGCTCACGCCCAACGCCGACGCTGCGCTCGATCATTGAGGTATCCGTTTGCATGGCGGCAGGCTTTGGCCCGCCATCGGGTGAAACCGGAGGTTGCCGGCTGAAGCGCGCCGCTACATTCAGGCCGGCAGCAACTGCCGTAGCCACTCGCGAGCGCAGGCTCGAGATGGGGGAACGCACGTAGGGATGAACGCTATTGGTCAGCAGGATGATGAACGTCTGGCTCGAAGGATCGATCCAGACTGAGGTACCGGTGAAGCCAGTGTGGCCAAATGACCCCAGCGGAAAGAGCTCTCCACGCGGCGCCGAATATATTGAGTCAATGTCCCAACCCAGACCGCGCACCGTGGGGCTCCACGGCGGGCTCTGCGGCGTGGTCATCTTTTGCACAATGGCGGCGGCGAAGATGCGTTTGCCATTCGGCCCCACGCCTCCGGCCAATATCATGCGGCAGAAGATGGTCAAGTCATCGGCGGTGGAAAACAAGCCGGCGTGACCGGCGACGCCGCCCATCATGCGAGAGCGCGGGTCGTGCACCACTCCGCGCAAGACCTGCCCTTTGGCCGAGCCGGTCTTCGCTGCTTCGGGCAAGTCCAATTCTTCAGTCGGAGCGATCCGGGGAATCCATTCGGCCGGCGGGCGGAAGCGGGTCCGGCCCATACCGAGTGGCGCGAAAGTTTCTCGCGTGACGAACTCGTCGAGCGGAACGCCGCTTACCCGGCGGACCAGGCCGCCGAGCAGGATGAAGCCGCTATCGCTATACAGAAACCGCGCGCCCGGGGGCGAAACCAGTGGTTCCTCGTAAATCGCGTTGAGCACTGGCTCTGCGCCGGTGGTTACCTCTGGCACACGCGGGACCGGCGCCAGGCCCGCAGTATGCGTCAGCAGGTGGCGAATGGTGACCTGGTCCTTGCCCTCCTTCTTGCCGCCGTGGGTTTCCCCCTGATCACCCGGCCCCGCGAATTCAGGAATGTACCGCGCCACTGGATCGTTGAGGCGAATTTTGCCCTGCTCGACCAGCTTCATCACCGCGGAGGTGGTGGCAACGACCTTGGTGAGCGAGGCTAGGTCAAAAATCGTGTCCACAGTCATCGGTTCACGCTTTGGCAACAGCGCCCGCGAGCCATAAGCCTTGCGATGGAGAACGCGTCCGCGATGGCTCACCAGCAACACGGCGCCCGGGATTTCACCGGCAGCCACGGCTTTCTCGACCAGGGCATCGAGTGTAGGGCTCAGGCCAGGGATCGACGACGCGGCTGCAGGCGGCGATTTGTGGGGAGCCTGCTGCGCAGAAACAGAAACCGAAAAGAACCACAGATGAACGCAGATCAACACAGATAAGAGAAACAAACCACAGGAAAAAAGCTCTTGGATTCTCCTTTTATCCGTGTTCATCAGCATCTATCTGTGGTTGTATTCATCCGTGTTTATCTGTGGTTACCGTCGTGCTGATCAGTTGGTTGTGTCGCCGCAAGCCGTGTGCTATATACAGCCACGGCATGCAGGCGTCAACCTCGGCAGCCGAAGCCGACCCTGATGGCTAACCGCTGGCTCCTCCTGCTGACCGCTCTCCTATTGATGGCGCAAACCAGCCGCACCGCGAAAACTTCCACTGCGGGAGCCGCGCTTTCCCCGACGAAACTTTCTGCCGACGGCGAGAAATGGGTCGCGCAAACGCTGAAGAGTATGACGCTCGAGGAAAAACTCGGGCAACTCGTGATGGTGTTCTACTACGGAGGATTTCTCGCCGCCGAGAGCCCGGGATACAAGGATCTGCTGCGGCAGGTGGAGCAAAACCACCTCGGCGGCTTTGTCGTGCAGACGCGCGGGGCGCCGCTGGGGATCGAGCGCAGCCAGGTCTACCCCACCGCGGTGCTGGCGAATCACCTGCAGAGTCACGCCAAGATTCCGCTGCTGATCGGAGCGGATTTCGAGCGCGGCACCGCCATGCGCTTGGACGAAGGCACGTCTTTTCCCCTCGCGATGGCTGTAGCGGCGACCGGCTCGCCGCAAGATGCCTACACGGTGGGACGAATCACCGCGATCGAAGCGCGCGCCGCGGGAGTTCATTGGGTGTTCGCTCCGGTGGCCGACGTCAACAGTAACTCCGATAACCCGATTATCAATACGCGGTCGTTTGGCGAAGATCCCCGGCGCGTGGCCGAGTTTGTCGCTGCGTTTGTGCGCGGCGTGGAAGAAAATGGCGCGCTGGCCACCGCGAAGCATTTCCCCGGCCACGGAGATACCAGCACGGATTCACACCTCGATCTGCCCACTGTCCGCGGAGATCGCGCCCGCCTCGAGCAGGTCGAGTTGGCGCCCTTCCGGGCGGCCATTGCCGCCGGGGTGAGCACGATCATGACCGGGCACCTCGCGGTGCCGGCGATCGAGCCCGATCCGGATGTTCCGGCGACGCTTTCGCCCAAGATTCTCACCGAGCTGCTGCACCGGCAGATGGGCTTCGAAGGCGTCGTGGTGACTGACGCGCTGGACATGGGCGGGGTCACGGTGCGCTATCCGCCCGCCGAGGTCGCGGTGCGGTCAATCCTGGCTGGCGTCGACGTGCTGCTAGTGCCTCCCGCACCAGAGGCGGCGCTTGCGGCGCTCGCCGATGCGATCGCTTCGGGCCGCATTCCGAAGTCGCGCATCGACGAAGCGGTGACGCGCGTGCTTCGCGCCAAGGCGCGTCTTGGCCTGCACAAGCAGAAGCTCGTGGACCTGAACGCGATCGCCACGCAGTTCGGCCGGCCGGAGTTTCTCCGCCAGGCGCAGGACATCGCCGATCGCGGCGTGACTCTGCTGCGCGACGCGCCCCATATGCTTCCGCTCGATGCCACCCGGCCCATGCGGGTTCTTCTGGTGGTGATCTCCGGCGACTCAGATCCCTATCCCGGCGAAGACCTCGAGCGCGAGAGCCGCTGGCGGGTGGATTCGCTGGAAGTGGTGCGCACGGACACGAAGTTCACCAAAGTTGAAACGGTCAAGCTGCCACCGCCGGACAGCTACGACGTGGCGATTGCGGCGCTGTTTGTGCGCGTGGCGGACCGCAAAGGCACCGTCGGGCTGCCAGAAGATCAGGCCGCTCTGGTGAATGAATTACTCGCCGCGCGCAAACCTGTCGTGGTGGCGGCTTTCGGCAGCCCCTACCTGATCGAGCGCTTCCCTGCGGCAAAGACCTGGCTCGCCGTGTTCAGCACGTTTGACGTCGCGCAGCGCGCCGCAGCTCGTGCGCTCTTCGGCCAAGTGGCCGTTAGCGGGCGGCTGCCGGTGAGCGTGCCGGGCGTTGCGCCGGTGGGGTTAAAGATTGGCGATGGACTCTCTGTCGCGGCGAACCCGATGACGCTTCGCGCGGCATCCGCGGATATCGAGGCGAGTCTGAAACCGGCGTTCGGTGTTTTGGATCGCGCTGTCGCTGATGGCGCGTTTCCCGGCGGCGTGCTGGCGGTAGGCTACCGCGGGGAGTTAACTCTGCGCGCCTTTGGCCGGCAAACTTACCAGGCAAACGCACCCTCGGTCACCCCCCAGACGATTTACGATGTGGCGTCTCTCTCCAAGCCGGTGGTGACGACTACGCTGGTTGCCATGCAGGTCGCAGCAGGGCGCCTGCAACTCGATGCTCCGATCGCAACCTACCTTCCTGAATGGGCCGCCGGACCCAACCCCGAGTGGCGGCGCAACGTGACACTGCGTCACCTGCTCACACATACCTCGGGACTGCCCCCGCATAAGCCCTATTACGAAACGTCGAAGGGGAAGTTGGGTTCGCCTCAGGCTAGACGCGAAGTGCTCGCAAAGATTTTCTCTGAGCCGCTCACCTCTGAGCCGGGAAAGCAGTCCTCGTACTCTGACCTCGGCTTTATCCTCCTCGGCGAAATCGTCGAGCGGATGACGGGCGAATCGCTGGACAGGCTGGCGCGCGAGCGCATCTTTACGCCGCTGGGGATGCGGGACTCGCTCTACAACCCGCCCAAGAGCCTGCGCGCGCGCATTGCTCCCACGGAAAACGACGCGGCGTTTCGCAAGCGGCTAGTTCTCGGCGAAGTCCACGACGAGAATGCCTGGGCCATGGGCGGTGTGGCCGGCCACGCGGGCCTGTTTTCGACTGCGGCGGACCTGGCGGCGTTCTGCCAGATGCTGCTGAATGGGGGCCTTTACACTCACCAGCGCATCCTGCCCAGAAACACCATCGAGCTGTTCACCTCGCGGCAGGCGCTCGCGGGCGGCACTCGGGCGCTCGGCTGGACCGTACCCACCGAAGATTCTTCGAGCGGGAGATACTTCTCCGCGCGCAGTTACGGCCACACCGGCTTCAGCGGCACCTCGATCTGGATCGACCCGGAGAAGGAGCTATTCGTCGTCCTGCTGACCAACCGCGTCTATCCCACACGCGAAAACGAAAAGATCGCGCAATTGCGCCCGGCGGTGCACGACGCCGTCGTCGAAGCGCTCGGCCTAGTGCCCGCGCGCCAGACCGCGCGGTAAGACGGGGCTCTTGCCCGTCAGCTTCAGCGCGCAGTCAACTATCATCGTTCCACAACGAGAGCATGGAGACTTGAACGCAGATAGGTAAACCCGGAAAAGCTGGCAGTTCCGAGGGCAATTGCTGCTGGGTACCCAAGCTGGCGCAGGCGGAACAGGCAAGAATGCCTTTCCCACACTGTTGGCAAGTTCGATTCTCGGCTCCTGCGAACCATTTTTAGCAGTTATAATCCCGCGGGTGAAGAGCGGCCGGGCGAAACTTGCAAGAACTAATATCACCGAGCGGCGCAACGCGCGCTCGCAGGGGCTCGACCTTCTCCCCGCCCGCGAGATCCTACGCATCATCAATCGCGAGGACGCCACGGTGGCGGCGGCGGTTGCCCGTGAGCTGCCCCGGATCGCACGCGCCGTGGACGCGATCGTTCGCGCCATCCGCAGCGGCGGCAGGCTCATCTACGTGGGCGCCGGCACCAGCGGCCGGCTGGCCACGCTCGATGCGGCGGAATGTCCGCCGACGTTTGGTGTCCCTTCTCGGCTGGTGCAGGCGGTGGTTGCAGGGGGCCGGCGGGCGCTGACGCACGCCGTCGAGGGCGCGGAGGATTCTGCGGCGCAAGGCGCGCGAGACTTGGGGGCGATAAAAATTACGGCGAACGACGTCGTTGTGGGACTGGCCGCCAGCGGTTCGACACCCTACGTGGTCGGCGCGCTCGCCCACGCCCGGCGCCGGCGCGCGTTCACCGTGGGCGTGACGTCGAATCCCAAGTCGCCGCTGGCGCGTATCGCGGCGATCAACATTGCTCCGCGGGTGGGCCCGGAAGTAATCGCCGGGTCCACGCGGATGAAGGCGGGGACGGCGCAGAAGATGGTACTCAACATGCTTTCTACTGCGGCGATGGCGCGGTTAGGCCACGTCTACGACAACTGGATGATCGACGTGGCCCTGACTAACCAAAAATTGCGACGGCGGGGGCGGCGCATCCTCGAGCAAGCCTCGGGCGCGAGTGTGTCAGATGCGGAACGCGCGCTGCGTCAGGCGAAACACGATCTTCGCGTAGCACTGGTGATGCTGAGGACGGGCGCGGATCCAGTAAAGGCGCGCCGACGGCTCGAACAGGCCGGCGGCAATTTGCGAACAGCTCTGGGGGAGACGAACCAGGGATCAGGGAACAGGGTTCGGAATTCGTGTTGAGGTGCTACTGGGTGGAGGCTGCGTGCCTGATAGATGTCATCCCGAACCGCCGCGCGGCGGCCGAGGGATCTCTCCAGCCCTTTCGCTCCCGCCGCAGCGGAAAACCTTCAGAGAGATTCCTCGCGGAGTTTACCCCGACGCCTTCGCTCGGGGCTCGGAATGACTGCGACGCCTCGCCCTGAACGAAAGCCAGGTTCGTAAGTTGATAGTTGAAAGTGGCAAACTGATGGCCGAGGACTGGATGCTAAGAGCTGAAAGCTGACCGCTGGATTTCGCCGGCAAGCGCATGGACAAATTCCGCATCGAAGGTGGCCGACGGCTCGAGGGCACGCTCCGCATCAGCGGGGCCAAGAACGCGGCTCTTCCTGCGATGGCCGCGGCCCTGCTGACCTCCAAGCCGGTGTGCCTTCGGAACATCCCGCGCGTGCGCGACATCATCACGATGGGCAAGCTGCTTGCGCACATGGACGCACGCGTGGAGTTGGGCGCCATGCCTCCCACAGACATTACCATCCAGGCCGAGAAGATTTCTGACGCCGAAGCGCCTTACGAGCTGGTGCGCACGATGCGCGCCTCCATTCTGACACTCGGGCCGCTAATGGGCCGGCTGGGTTACGCGCGAGTCTCGCTGCCCGGGGGTTGCGCGATCGGCGCGCGCCCGATCGACTTGCACCTGAAGGCGCTGGAGAGGATGGGCGCGCAGATCATCACGACCCACGGTTACGTCGAGGCGCGCGTGCCGGCGGACAAACGCCTGCGCGGCGGGCATATCGTCTTTGAGAAGATCACCGTAACCGGGACCGAAAACGTGCTCATGGCCGCCACCCTTGCCGAGGGCGAAACCCTCATCGAGAACGCCGCGCGCGAGCCTGAGGTAGCTGACCTTGCTGATCTGCTGATCAAGATGGGCGCGCAGATCGAGGGCGCTGGCACGTCCACGCTGCGCATCCGCGGAGTAAGCTCGCTTCACGGGGCCACCCACGCAGTCATCCCCGACCGCATCGAGGCGGGCACCTTCCTCGTGGCCGCCCCCATCACTGGAGGAGAGCTGGTGCTCGAAGGCTGCGCGCCGCAGCACCTCACCGCCGTGCTCTGGAAGCTCGCCGAGGTGGGCGTCGAAATCCGTCAGGAGGCGGCCGACCGGCTGCGCGTGCGGAGTGGCGGCAAGCTGGCTGCTGCCGACGTGACCACTGAGGAGTATCCCGGCTTCGCCACTGACATGCAGGCGCAGTACATGGTGCTGGCGACCCAGGCCACGGGCGCTTCGGTGATCACCGAGACTATCTTCGAGAACCGCTTCATGCATGCCAGCGAGATGGACCGCATGGGCGCCAATATCTCGGTCGAAGGCCGACAAGCCGTCGTGCGCGGGCCGACGCCCCTCAGTGGCAGCGAAGTGATTGCCTCCGACCTGCGCGCCAGCGCCTCGCTAGTTCTGGCGGGCCTGGTGGCGAACGGCTCAACGCTCATCGACCGCGTCTATCACATCGACCGCGGATACGAGCGCATCGAAGAGAAACTCTCGGCCGTGGGCGCCCTCATCGAGCGCGTCCGGCAGGGTAGGAGCTAGGTTTTAGGTGCAGGGTCCGGCGTCAGCCAACAGCAAGCAGCTATCCCCTGTCGGCCCTCAACTGATACTGGCCAGAAATTGGAAGACAGGCGCAAATACGCATGCTGCCGCAGTGGAGCCCAGCCTCTTTTGAGAACAAATGCCTGAGAGCTGAAAGCGAATCGCCCACAGCTCACTCTTCGAGCACCCTTCCCGGCACCCTTCTTCAGCTTGACACCACCTGCGCTTTTTGATATCCAGCAATCACTTAGGGGCCGTGGGTGGGTGTAGGCGGTGGACCCTCGCAGTGAATTTGCGCAACATAGGGTTATCGCACACGCCGGAGCCCGCGCGATCTTGCGCTCGGGGGAACAAATGAAAAGCATGAAGACGTTGCAGGCTTTCAGCCTTGTTTTCGGAGTGGTGTTGCTCGCGGCGAGCCTGTCTCTGGCACAGGTCTCAACCTCGACGATTACGGGCTCGGTGCAGGACTCTTCAGGGGCGGCTGTGCCGGGTGCCAAGGTGGTGGCCAAAAATGAGGGCACGGGAGTCACGCACGAGACTAAAACCACCAGCGCCGGCGACTACACGCTCAGCGCGCTCCCGCCCGGACTCTACACGATCACGGTCACCCAGACTGGCTTCCGAACTTTCAACAGCGTGAACAACGTACTGACGGTCGGCGCACCTCTGGTGGTGGACGCCAAACTCGATGTGGGCGCAGTGACCCAGACCGTGCAGGTGGAATCGAGCTACGAGCGCATTGAAACCACCAGCGCCGCCGTCAGCGATGTCATGACGGAAAAGCAGGTGCGGAATCTGCCGCTGAACGGGCGTAACCCGCTGACCCTGCTAACGCTGGAACCGGGCGTCGTGCAGCGCACCACCAACGGCGCAGGCTCGGACACGCACGTGTTCGGCTCCCGCGACCGGGCGCATAACGTCACCATCGACGGCATCGACGCCAACGAGTCCACCGTGCCCAACCCGCAGAGCAACATCCAACGTCTCACCCCCGACAACGTCCAGGAGTTCCGTGTTGTAACTTTGGATGCCACCGCCGAGCTGGGCCGTAACAGCGGCGCCAACGTCATCCTGGCCACAAGGCCCGGCGCTAACGCCTACCACGGCGATGCCTATTGGTTCCACCGCAACACCGTGCTGAACGCCAACGAGTGGTTCAACAACTACTCGCGCCAACCGAAACCCACCCTGCGGCTGCACCAGTTCGGCGGCGATGTCGGCGGTCCCATCATTAAGGACAAAACCTTCTTCTTCTTCAGCTACCAGCGGAGCCAGATCTTCCAGACCGAGCCTGTAGCGGCCACCAACGTGGGTGTGCTGGGCGCGCCCGTCCTGTACAGCCCGACGCTATTGCAGAACGGGATCTTCCGTTTCGTTCGCGGCAAGATAAACGGCGTATCGCGCAATTCGCCGTCGCTTGTCGACCCCGTTACGGGCGCCCTGAAATCGAGCGTGCCGGTCTGCGGCGGCAGCGTGGTGGCCAACTGTGTGGACAGCTACAACATCTTCGCCAACACTACCGCACCCGATCCTCAGATCATCGCCGCGCTGAAGACCCTCCCGACGCCCAACAACTACGGCTTGGGCGACGGCTTCAACCGCGCCGTATTCAACTGGAATCCGCCCTCCAAGTTCATCGGGCCGGGCTACATGGCCCGCGTGGACCACACCTTCACCGCCAACGACAACATTTTCGTTCGCTATCTCCAGAGCTACTACAACACCCAAGAAGGTGACTTCCTGAACGCCCGTCCCCAGGTCTACCCGGGCTTCCCGCCACTGGGCGAAGTCGGGCGTCTGGGCAAGAACCTGGCCGTCAGTTGGCGGCACGCCTTCTCGCCCACGATGGTGAACGAGTTCACCTCGGGATTTAACCGCTTCGTGTTCAATTTCACGTTTGGCGAATCCAATCCGAACTTTGGCGACTTAGCAAAGAGTCCGCCGTGGTTCGATGATTGCATCTTTGGTTCGATGGGGACCAGTGCCACTCCTTCCGAAGGAATTGATGCGCCGTTTTGTGCTTCTCCCCACACCCAGCGCGCGATCACCACGCCCCAGTTCATTGACAACCTGAGCTGGTCGCATGGTGCGCACACCGTCCGCACCGGGATTAACTTCCGCTTCTACGTTCACAATGACGGTCGTGGCTTCTTTGGCAGCCAGATCCTGGCCCCGGGCATCCTGTTCCGGCGTTCCGTACGGTTGAGCGGTTTGAGCAACATTCCAGCCGCACTCAAAGACTCGAGCGGAAACGTGATCCCCGGCACCGCGCCTAACTCGACCGACATTAATGCGCTGCAGGAGGCAATCATTACGCTGGCCGGCACGCCGTCGACCATCGAGCAGGGCTTCTACGCCGATTTCAACAAGGACACGTACGCAGCCACCCGGTTCGCCACCGTATACACACGCGCGCACCAGTACGACTTCTACGTGCAGGATGAGTGGCACATCACTAAGAAACTGACCGTGAACGCCGGACTGCGCTGGGAGTACAATCCACCTCCGTTCGACGCCCAGACCACGCTGGCCCCCGACAAACCCATTGATGGCTCGCAAGGGTCTGTAACCTTTGTCAAATCCAACGGCTGGTTCAAGAACTCCAACCGGGGCGCATTTGCTCCTCGCGTGGGTCTCGCCTGGGCACCGGACGGCAAGACCTCCGTCCGGGCCGGGTATGGATGGCTGTTTGACACCATCTCCACCTTCCAGGTAACTGCCATGAAGGGCAAAGTGCCCGGGTTCATCTTGGAATGTGTAAACAACCTGGATACGAGTGGCAAACCCTCGGCCACGGCTGGGTGCGTTGCGCCCAGCGGAACCGAGAAACGCATTTCCCAGGGATTCCCGCTCACTGTGCCGGCTCCGACCACCACTCCTTCGGCGGCATTGCTGCAACCAGCCCAGGCCAACGGGCTTGCGCCCAACGTGGGTGCATTCGATCCCAACCTCAAGAACCCCTCAGTGCATGAATGGGACCTCACGATTCAGCGCGAACTGCCCTGGAGAATCGTGGCCGAGGTGGGCTATGTGGGCAAGCGTGGCACCCATCTGTATCGCGCCTACGACCTCAACCAGATCAGTACTAACCAGCCGGGCTTCTTAGGCTCCTTCAACGCTGCGCGGGCCAATGCATTGGCTGGATGCAATCCCGATGGCACCAAATGCCCCGCAGGCGTTACGCCTCAAAATCCGGCCCTGCTGCTGCAGATGGTTTCCCCCGGCTTCCTGAACAGCAGTAGTTCCATCTCTGACCTTCAGTTGGGCAATATAGGCAACTTCGCCACGCGAATCGACCAACTGACAGGCGCCAACGCCATAACGGCCAAGAAATTCCCGGCTAACTACTTCCGTCCCAACGCGCAGTTCACCCAAATCTTCTATCAAGACTCCGGCGGCGATTCCTATTACCACGGGCTGTTTATCGCCGCGCGGCGCCGGTTCGAGGGCGGCCTGGACTTCGGGTTCTCCTACACCTACAGCAAGTCGATCGATGACATGTCGGTGGACCCGACGGGTGCCGCCACCGGCGGCGGACTGAGCACCACCAACAGCCGCACTCCCACCGACATCCACAACTTCCGGCTCGACCGGGCACTCTCCGACTTCAACAACACGCACGTTTTGCTGGCCAACCTGCTGTACGAACTCCCGTTCGGAAAGGGAAAGAGGTTCGGTGCCAACGTGCCGGGTTTTCTGAACCACATTATCGGCGGCTGGTCATTCACCGGGATCTTGAATTACCAAAGCGGTGAACCCTACACCATTACCAGCGGATCCCGCACCGCCAACGGCGGTCACGTGAGCTCCGCCCTAGTGGTTGGTCCGCTCGACCAGGGCCACTTGCAGTTCGTGCCAGGTATCGAAGGGCCGGTGATGTACCAGACTGGCGACCTGATCAGCGATCCAGGCGACTCGCACTTCAACTGCCGCAAGGTCACCGGGACGGAGACCTTCTTCTGTATCCCACTGCCAGGACAGAACGGGAGCGGCCGCAACCTTGTACAGGGTCCGAGTTTCTGGAACCTGGACTCGGGCCTGATAAAGAACTTCAGGCTGGCGGAACGCTTCAACCTGCAGTTCCGGTCGGAGTTTTTCAACATCCTCAACCACGCCAACTTCGAGAACCCGCGCAACGCGACGTCCGGCTCACCAAGCCTGACAAGTACCGCGTTCGGCCAGACCTGCTGCGTGGCGGCGTCGTTGCCGAGCTCTGCCACGGTGATCGCGATTGGTGAGTCCAACCGGGTCATCCAGTTCGGGTTGAAACTCACCTTCTAATCTCAAGCGCGTATCAAACGGGAGGCGAGAAATCGCCTCCCTCTTCTTGTGCCGGCGTTGGCCAGCGGTGCTACCCACCCATGACTCTGCTAGAATTAGGCGCCTTCTTTTTTCCAGGCGAAGGCGCACGGGTCCGCCTCAGTTACAGGGAGGAGAAATCGCAATGGAAAACCACGGGAATGCGCTATTGCTACAGATCGATGAACAGGTGACCCGGCGACACCTGCTCAAGCATCCGTTCTACCAAGACTGGCAAGCCGGGCGGCTCGACCGCGCCGCGCTGCAGCTCTATGCCGGGCAGTATTACCGGCACGTCGAAGCCTTTCCCAAGCACCTGCGCAGGCTCGCCGAACGAGCCCACGGCGAACTGCGCGAGCTCATCCAAGAAAACCTGGCCGAAGAAGAAAACCCGCGCCGCACGCACCCCCAACTCTGGCGCGACTTCGCTGCCGCGGTGGGAACCACTGCCGAATCGCTAGACCACTCGCCGGCGCTTCCCGGCGTGCAGGTGCTGGTGGATACCTACCGCGTGATTTGCGGAGAATGCCCGCTGGCAGAAGTGGTGGCGGCGCTATACGTCTATGAAGCCCAGGTGCCCGAGATCGCCACGCAGAAGATCGCAGGCTTGCGGCATTTCTACGGCGTCACTGACCCGGGAGGTCTGGCCTACTTCGCCGTGCACGAGGAGGCCGATGTGCGTCACCGCGCCGCCTGGCGCAACTGGTTGGCCCAAGACGGCACCGCTTCGTTCGAAGGCGTGCTTCGAACCGCAGACGAGGCGCTGCTGGCTCTGTGGGGAGCTCTGGACGCGATGTACACTCCGCGGGGTTAGAATGGCACGCAGGATAGGCTTTCTTGCCGCTCCGCGTCGTTGGTAGACTGCAATCCAGTTCGGCGAGGGATTTTCTCTATACCAGAAGAAAAGCGGCCCAGCGCCAATCACTGGGCCGCTTTCTTGTTCCCTCTAGACTTGAGCGTGTAAGGCCGAGGCAAACGCGGCGCCCTCGGCATTCGAATGACCCCACGGCCCGGGCCAGCGCTATGAGTAGCGCGTGGGATAGGGCCCGGGTGCTGCCAACGGCTATTGCCTGCCGCCGGTTTCGCGGCGCTGTTTATCCCGCTGCTCGCGGAGCAGCGCCTTGCGGGAGAGGCGAATCTTATTGCCCTCGATCGAAAGCACCTTCACCAGCACTTGATCGCCCAGCTTGAGTTCGTCGCGGACGTCGCGGATGCGCTGCTCAGCAATCTCGCTGATGTGAAGCAGCCCATCCGTGCCGGGAAAGATCTCGACAAAGGCGCCGAATTCGGCCAGGCGCACGACCTTGCCGAGGTAAGTCTTGCCGACCTCGGCGGTGGCGGTGACCTCGCGGATCATCTGTAGCGCTGCCTCGGCGGAGTCGCCGTTGGTGGCGAAGACGTGCACTTTACCGTCATCCATCACGTCGATTTTGACGCCGGTGGCTTCGATGATCGAGCGAATCTTCTTGCCGCCGGGACCGATCAGGTCGCGGATCTTGTCGGTGGGGATCGTAAGCTGGAAGAGGCGCGGGGCGAAGCTGGAAATCGTCGCGCGGGCCGAGCTGAGCGTCTGGTCCATGATGTCCAGAATCTGCAAACGCGCCTTGCGGGCCTGCTCGAGCGCCTGGCGCATCAGGGCGATGGTGATCCCGCCGACCTTGATATCCATCTGCAGCGCGGTAATGCCGGTGCGCGTCCCGGCAACCTTGAAGTCCATGTCGCCGTAGTGGTCTTCTGCGCCGGCGATGTCGGTGAGGATCGCGGCGTTGTCTCCTTCCACCACCAGGCCCATGGCGATCCCGGCGCAGGCCGAGCGGATGGGCACACCGGCGTCCATTAACGCCAGCGAGCCACCGCACACCGTCGCCATCGATGAGGATCCGTTCGACTCCAGGATGTCTGATACCAGGCGCATGGCGTAGGGAAAGTCGGCTTCCGGCGGCAGCAAGTTCAACAACGCGCGTTCGGCCAGCGCCCCGTGGCCGATTTCACGGCGCCCCGGCCCCCGCAAGAACTTCACCTCGCCGACCGAAAATGGCGGGAAGTTGTAGTGCAGCATGAAGCGCTTGAAAGCCTCTTCCTCGAAGAGCAGGTCAAGGCGCTGCATGTCTTCCTTGGTGCCAAGCGTGACCGTGGCGAGCGCCTGGGTTTCGCCCCTGGTAAACAGCGCCGAGCCGTGTACGCGCGGCAGCAGGCCCACTTCGCAGGTGATCGTGCGAACTTGGTCGAATGCGCGCCCGTCCGGCCGGCGATGGCGATGCAGGATGTCTTCGCGGAAATATTTCTCCCGCAGGCGCTCGAAGGCGCGGTCAGCAAGCTGCCGACGCTCCTCTTCCTCTTCCGGAATGGTAGCCAGCAGCTCCTCCCGAAGCGCGCCCACGCGGCGGTAGCTTTCCTTCTTGGGATACTTCGCGGTGTCGAGCGCGTCGTGCAAGCGCTCGCCGTACTGCCGTTCAATTTGTTTGGCCAGCTCCTGATCGAACGGCAGCGGCGCCACCTCCACCTTGCTGGGATTGATCTTGGAGTGGAGCTCGCGGATGACGGCGATGATCTTGCGCACCTGATCGTGGCCGAACTGCAACGCGTCTGCCACCGTCTCCTCCGAAACCTCGAGCGAACCTGCCTCGACCATCACGATGGCATCTTCGCTGCCTGCGACGACGATGTTCAGCAGGCTGGTCTTCTGCTCGGCGACAGTGGGGTTGGCCACGAGCTGCCCATTGAGCAAGCCAACGCGCACCGCGGCGATGGGTTTGGTAAATGGGAGGTCCGAGCAATAGACCGCAGCGGAAGCCGCGGTGACCGCGATCACGTCGGGGTCGTTCTCGCTGTCGGCTGAGAGCACCATGCCCACGACCTGCGTCTCATTGCGCCAGGACTCCGGGAAAAGCGGCCGGAGCGGCCGGTCAATCAGCCGTGAGGTCAGGATTTCGCGCTCCGAGGGGCGGCCCTCACGCTTGAAGAAACCGCCGGGAATTTTTCCCGCCGAATAGGTGTACTCGCGATAGTCCACGGTAAGGGGAAGAAAATCTTTTTCGTTGGGCTTATTCTCCATGCAGGCGGTGGCTAGCACAACCGTATCGCCATAACGCGCTACCACGGCGCCATTGGCCTGCTTAGCGATTTTTCCTGTTTCGAGGGCGAGTGTACGTCCGCCGATTTCAACGCTTACGCTATGGGGTGCTGGCTGCGACATAATTACAATTCCTTTCGCTTCCCGGCCCCGAAGGTTCGAGGAGGGGCCGGAAGCAAGTCAAATGCGAGTTGGAAGTTCCAATTCTCGTGTGAAAGAGAGCGAAGGTTTCGGCGAGGCGGAACCCGAAAAAGTCACAAAAAAAGCGACCGGGCGATCGCGCCACACGGTCGCTGGACTCTCGTACGACCCCCGCAGGGGTTCGGAGCTTTCGATTGCGCGCCGCGAAGCCTCCCGGGCTTCCGGGCTATTTGCGCAAGCTAAGGCGTTCAACAATCTCGCGATACCGATCCGGGTCACGACGATTGAGGTAATCCAGCAGCCGCCGGCGCTTATTGACCATCATGATCAATCCTCGCCGCGAGGCGTGATCCTTCATGTGCGACTTCAGATGTGAGGTCAGATAGTTGATTCGCTCGCTGAGCAGTGCAATCTGTACCTCTGGCGAGCCGGTGTCCTTGGCGTGCGTGCGATATTGCTCGATCAACCCTGACTTGGCTTCTCTCAAGTCGCCCCCTCAGTCGTGCCCTCTTCAGCCCTTTCTTCGTCTCCTCTTCAACATTAAAATGCTAGCACAGGGCCAGGCGCGTGTAAAGGATTTGGACCACGAATCTCCCTCCTGGCGCCACCCGGTGCCAGGACAGGCAAGAGTGCCCCTCCTACCAGGATTTGCTGGGCCGGATCAGCGCCAGGAATTCGTCGCGCGTTTGCTTGGACTCGCGGAAGACGCCCAGCATGGCGCTGGTGACCGCTTGCGAGTGCTGCTTCTCCACGCCGCGCATCACCATGCACAGGTGGCGCGCCTCAATGATCACGCCTACTCCCTCTGGGCTGATCCTCTGCTGAATGGTCTCGGCGATCTGGCTGGTCAGCCGCTCCTGGATCTGTAGGCGGCGCGCAAACATATTGACTAGCCGGGGGATTTTGCTCAGCCCGATAACCTTCTTACTGGGAATATAGGCCACGTGGCACTTGCCGAAGAAAGGCAGGAGATGGTGCTCGCACAGGCTGAACAGCTCAATGTCCTTCACCACCACCATCTCGTCGTAGCAGACGCTGAACATCGCCCCGTTCAGAATCCTCTCCGGGTCCTGGTGATAGCCGCTAGTCAGGTAGCGCAGCGCCTTCTCAAAGCGCTCCGGCGTCTTGCGGAGCCCTTCGCGGTTGGGATCCTCGCCGATCATGGCGAGCATGCGACGCATCATTTCCGTGATGGACTCGCCGCCTGTTTGCGTCTTGCCAGATTCGATCAGCAGTTCTTCGCTTGGCTTGGTCATCAGCGGCTCCCTTGGCGTTCCCCGGAATATTCAAAAGTATTCAAACTCGTCTCTTCCAGCCGCACGCGCTCGAGGCGCGCGCCCGGAAAGTCGCGCAGGCGGTTGTAAATCTCGATGCATAGATTCTCAGTGGTCGGTACGCGCTCGCGAAACGTCGCGATCTCTTCGTTCAGATTCTTGTGATCAAACGTCTCCAGCACTTCGCGTGCGACGAACTCATCTAGTTTCCCCAGGTGCGCAACCATCCCCGTGGCCGGGTCCACCCGGCCCGAGACCGTCACCTCAACCACGTAGTTATGCCCGTGCCCGTACGGGTTATTGCACTTCCCGTAGAGTCGCTGGTTCTGTTCTGCGCTGAGCCGCGGGTTGTGCAGCCGGTGCGAGGCGGCAAAGGAATACCGGCGCGACAGGTGAATCTTCATCGCGCCCCTCCTTCGTTTTCCCAGACACTTTCCTGGGCGTTTTCTAGACCGCTTTCCGAATCACCGTAGCAATCCACAAACAAGTCAGGTGTCTCGTAGAGTCGCACGCGGTGCAGCGTGCCCTCGGTGATCTTCGGGTCGAGCAGCTTCCAGATCACCGCGGCAATATTCTCGCAGGTGGGGATCTGTCCAGCGAGTTCGGGCACTTCGTAATTCAGGAAGCGATGGTCCATGCGCTCGATGATCTCGCGCTGCAGGATCTCCTTTAGCTCTTTCAGGTCCAGCACCATCCCGGTGTTTGGGTCGGGCGTGCCCGCGACAGTGACCTCGAGCACGTAGTTGTGCCCATGACCGTGAGGGTTATTGCACTTCCCGAAGACGCGCCGGTTCTCCTCCGCTGAAAACGCGGGGTTGTGGTAGAGGTGCGATGCTGAAAACTCGATTTTGCGGGTGAGATAGATCATTATTTTTAGAAGAGTATCACCTGCCAGGCGTCTCCACCGGATACTCGCGACCCTTCCAGGTCACTGTCCCACGGGCGTAGCGCCAGGCAGAAGCCAGCAACACCGACGAGTACAGGCACACTGCCAGTACGTAATATAAGATGCTAGAGAGGGGAAAATGATTCCGGCGCAGCGCTGCGGCGTAGGCCGCGAGCCGTCCACAGAGCAGCGCCAGTCCGAGCGCCGGAAAGGTCCAATGCAGCCATCCGAACAGGAGCAGCCCCAGAGGAATCCAGGGGATGACCGCGACGAGCTCCCACGCCACCGCGCCAGCGGAGCCGCCAACCAGCGGATAGAGGTTCTTCGTCCAGCCCTGCCACATCCCAGCGAACGAGCGGTACATCCGCACGCGCGCGATCCCCTGCCCCGGCGCGAAATGCAGCGCATAACCGGCCTGCTTGGCGCGGCGCGCCAGCGCCACGTCCTCGAGCACTTCGCCGGCAACACTGCGGTGACCACCGATGGCTTCGTACACGTCGCGGCGGATCAACAGGTATTGGCCGTTAGCCGCCGCGGCGGGCGAGCTCGGGTCGTTCACCGCGTCATAAGAAAACTTCCGCGCTAAGCGGGCATAAACAATCGGAATCACGGCGCGTTCCCACCAGGTGCGCATCTCCTGCTCTGGTGAATACGACACGAGCGCGGCGCCGGATGTCGCCGCATCCCGCAGCGCCCGCGCCGTCGAGCCCTCCAGGTGCACCGCATCCGCGTCGGTAAACAGCAGCCAGTCGCCCCGAGCCTGGGCGGCACCCAGCGAGACCGCGTAGTTCTTCCCCACCCAACCGGCGGGCAACTGCTGCGTTTCGAGCACTCGGAGCTTTGGCACACTGGCGGCCAGCTCCTCCAGAATCGCCCGCGTGCCGTCGGTGGACTGGTCGTTGATCACAATGATCTCGCCGATTTCCGGTTGCGCCGCGAGCGAGAGGACCGCGCGCGCAATCGTGGCCTGCTCGTCGCGGGCCGGAACGATCGCCGAAACGCTGCCGGCAAGGGTCATTGTCTTATAGCCAACTGAGGGAAACCGAATAGGCAAATCGGCTCGCGCGGAACTGGAACAACGCGATATTATAGGTTGTGGAGCGGCATCGTTGAAGAGGAAACTGTTTGGCGGATTTGGGCTGGCGGCTGCGGCCGCCGTGGTGCTGATTTTCGCCTCGCCTACCTATCGCCAGGGCGAGCCCAGCGTCGCCGGCAGCGCCCCGCATGATTTCAACTTCGACCTTGACGGCAAGCCTGCCAAGCTCGCTGACCTGCGCGGCAAGGTCGTGGTGCTCAATTTCTGGGCCACCTGGTGCCCGCCCTGCGTCGAAGAGATGCCTTCGCTGAACCGCCTGCAACAGCACCTTGCGCCACAGGGAGTCACCGTGCTGGGCGTCAGCGTGGACGATGACGGCGCCGCCTACGACAGATTCCTCCGGGCGCAAGGGATCCACTTCCCTACCTACCGCGATCCCTCGAAAAAGATCGCCCTGAAGTACGGCACCTCGATGTACCCGGAAACCTACATCATCGGTCGCAATGGCCGTATCGCCCGCAAAATCATTGGCCCGCAGAACTGGGACAGTCCCGAACTCCTCGCCTACCTCCAATCCCTGCCCCGCGGCCAGTGAGCGGCGCGGCCACTCCTTCATGATTCATATCCGCGTCTCGTTCGCTGCGCTCCCGTCTCCTGCTGGCTTTTGTAGCGCAGGCCTCTGGCCGGCGGTTCGTTCCGGCCTTGCCATTTCACTCGTAACGGAGAGCCTCAACGGGATCGAGTCGGGAGGCGCGCACCGCCGGCCACAACCCCGCGGCCAGCCCAACGAAGGTGAGAATAGTGGTAGAAATGGCCAGGGTGGAGCCGGCGATGCGCAGCACGAGGTCCCCTTCGCGGGCCTCCTCGCCATAAATGGCGCTCCATAGCGGCAGCGGCCCGAGCACCGCGGTGATCCCGTAAGCGATGGCCATGCCCATCAGGCCGCCGGCAAACGTGATCAGCAGCGCTTCGGCCAGAAATTGCAACAGGATGTGCCTGCGACGCGCTCCGAGCGACTTCTGCGTGCCAATTTCACGCGTGCGCTGCATCACCGAAACCAGCATGATGTTCATCACTCCCACGCCACCGATTGCCAGAGTCAACGCGCCAATAAACGCAAACAACACCTTGAGCGAGCCGGTGATGATCCCCACCTCCTCGAGCGTGTTGACCACGTCCCAAACCCAAAGCGCACGCTTGTCCGACGGCCGGAACCTCAGCCGCTCGCCCAGCCGCTCGCGAATCTGCTGGACGACCTGCGCGTGCGCGCCGGCGCTTTCCGCTTCCACCGCGATCATGCTCAGGTAGCGGGTATCGTGCAGCTGCCCCATTGCGCTGAAAGGAATGTAGACCTGGCGACTGTCCGGCTCGTCGGTATCCTGCACTTTTTTTAGCAGCACGCCGATCACATCGAAACTCATACCCCCGATGCGAATCGATTCCCCGACCGCCGGGCGCCCGGAGAATAACCGGTGCTTCACCTCCGAGCCGAGCACGGCGACCCGCGCGTGCTCGAGCTCGTCAGTCTCGTCGAGCCACCGGCCCTCGCTGATCTCCATCTTGCGGATGCGCGCCAAGACCGGATAAACGCCATTCGCCTTGAATTCCTGCGAACGCACGCCATAGCTAACCTTGAAGTTCGCTTCGACTTGCGGGCTGACGGCCTTGACCAGCGGGACGCTCGACGCGATTGCCTCCATGTCCGCCAATTGCACTTGGATCCGTCTCCCGGCTTTTTCGCCGCCGGTTTGCTGCGAGGTGCGCCCGGGAAACACGTAGATGACTTTCGTGCCGAAAGATTCCAGAGCCATCAGTACCGTGCGCTCGAACCCCGTGCCGTAAGCCAGCAGCAGCACAACCGTGGCAATTCCCCAGGCGATGCCCAGCATGGTCAGGATCGAGCGGCGGGCATGGAAGCGCAGCGACTTCCAGGCTTCGGTGAACAGTGCGGGGAAAGTATTCATGCCGTCAGACCTCTTCCCGGATGGCTTCGACAGGCGGCAGAAGCGCTGCGCGACGCGCCGGAAGCAGTGCCGCTCCAAGCGCCACCAGCGTCAGTACGGCAAAGGCAACCAGGCCCACACGCCAGGTAACCGTGGGCGGCGCAAAACCATCGGGAAAGGGCAAGCCTTGCAGCCCTTGCGAAATTCCCCAGCCGAGCAGCAAGCCGGCGCCGCCGCTCAGCGCGGCGAGCACCAACCCCTCGAGCAGAAACTGCAGCAGGATGTCGCGATGCGTGGCGCCCAAAGCCTTGCGCACACCGATTTCGCGCGTCCGCTCGCTCACACAGACAAGCATGATGTTCATCACGCCGATCGCGCCCAGTCCCAGCGTTACAATGCCCACTCCGCCCAGAAACACGTCCATGGCATCGAAGATCGCGTTGATGCGGTTGAAACTTTCAATGGTGTCCCACTCGTCGAGTGCGGAGGGGTCATCGGGAGCAAAGCCGTAGCGGCGCGCGAGCAGCGTATGGTACTGCGCGATGGCCGCCTTGTGCTCGCCGGCGGTGCGCGGCTGCACGATCAGGTTGCTGACCGCGCCGGGATTGGTGTCGGCGCGGGAGTGCGGGAAATAGCGCCGCATGGTCTCCAGTGGAATCAAAAGGCGGGCGTTGGTGCCGGATTGGCCTTCGCGACCGATGCGCGCAATGGTGCCCACCACCTCAAACGGCACCTGGTTAAGCCGCACCTGCTTACCGACGGCGCGCTCGTGCGGGAAGAGTTGTTTGCGCACCTCTTCGCCTAGCACGACCACCCGGCGCGCTTCCGCAAGGTCCTGGGCGTTGACCAAGCGGCCGTCACCCAGCGGTGTGAAGCGCATCCCCTGGTAGTTGGGCCAAATGCCGACCACTTGAAACGAAACGTTGTTGCTTTCCGACTCGGCGCGGATGTTGCCCCGGCTGAGTACTGGCGAGCAGGCGCGCACCAGCGGGCATTCGCTCACGATCAGCCGGCAGTCTTCCTCGGTGAGCTGCACTTGGCGTTCGGTCTGCCCGGCCCCCGAGGTCGAGGAAACGCGCCCGCCGAAAACGAAGACCAGATCCGTGCCGAGCTGCGATAGCCGCCGCCGCTGCCCGATGCGAAATCCTTCCCCCACCGAGCCCAGAAGCAGCAGCGACATCACACCCCAGGTGATCCCAAACATAGTCAGAAAACTGCGCAGTTTGTGTGACCAGAGTGTCTGCACGGTCTGGCGGAAGACGTCGCGGACGTAAAAATGAACGGCCATGCGATGGCCTTGCGGCTTAGCTCCCGCGCATCCCCATACGGTGGGATGCGGCGGGCCAACCATTCCACTAGATAGACCTGCGTTCCCGCCGATTCTACTTGAGATACGCAGTCTTCGTCCGCTCGGTTCCCTCCAGTCTGGAGATTTTCATTTTGATGTCTTCCATTCCTCGTTTCGTTCTTCCGCTTTCCTCGTCTGCTTCCGGTCCTTGCGTTCCTGTGTCTTCTCTGCGCTCTCCGCGCCTCTGCGTTAAGTTCTCTCTTCTCCAGCACGAGTTTGACTTGCCTGCGGCGGCGGCCTAAGATACGCGCCCGAATGGAATTTCTCTCCCCAGGGTGGCCAAGATGAGTTCGTCGGGCTCGATTCCGGCCGAACCGGATGAGGCAAAATAATGGACATTTCTTCCCACGACGTTCTCATCATCGGTGGCGGCGGGGCCGGTCTCCGCGCCGCGATTGCTGTCGCGGAGGTGAATCCCCGCCTCAATGTCGCTGTGATCTCCAAGGTTTACCCGATGCGCAGCCACACCGTTTCCGCCGAGGGCGGCGCTGCTGCGGTAATCAAAACCGGCGACACCCTGGACGATCATGCCTACGACACGATTTCCGGTGGGGACTGGCTGTGCGATCAGGATGCCGTGGAAGCCTTCGTGCAGGAAGCCCCCGAAGAGCTGCTGCGGCTAGAGCACTGGGGCTGTCCCTGGAGCCGCGATCCGGACGGACACATCGCCGTCCGCGCGTTCGGCGGAATGAAGAAAGAGCGCACGTGGTTCGCCGCGGACAAGACCGGCTTCCATATGTTGCATACCCTGTTTCAGACCACGCTCAAGTACACCGCCATCGCCCGGTACGACGAATGGTTCGTCACCAAGCTGCTTGTCGATGACAACCGCGTGCAAGGCGTGGTGGCCATTGAAATCATGTCGGGAAAGATTCAGGCGATCACGGCCAAGGCCGTGATCCTCTGCACCGGCGGCTGCGGCCGCGTGTTCCCGTTCACCACCAACGCCAACATCAAGAATGGAGACGGCATGGCGCTGGCCTATCGCGCCGGCGCGCCCCTGAAGGATATGGAGTTCGTTCAGTACCATCCCACCGGGCTGCCCTTTACCGGCATTCTGATTACCGAGGCTGCGCGCGCCGAGGGCGGCTACATGCTCAACAAGGACGGTTATCGCTACCTGCAAGATTACAACCTCGGGACGCCCCAACCCAAACCGGTGCTGCGCTCGATGGAACTGGGCCCGCGCGACCGTCTCTGCCAGGCTTTTGTCAAGGAAATGGAAAAAGGCCGCACGATTAAAGGGCCGTACGGAGATGTCGTCCATCTGGATGTGAGGCACCTCGGCGAGAAGTTGATCAACACGAAGCTGCCATTCGTCCGGGAGCTGTGCTTGAAGTACCAGAACATTGATCCCGTCAAAGAGCTGATTCCGGTCCGCCCGGTGGTCCACTACATGATGGGCGGCGTCAGCACCAACATTCATGGCGCCACGCCGCTGGCAGGTTTATATGCCGCAGGCGAGGTGGCCTGCGTCAGCATTAATGGCGCGAACCGCTTGGGATCAAATTCCCTGCCCGAGCTCCTTGTTTTCGGGGCGCGCGCCGGTCGCGCCGCCGCTGAGTTTGCCTCCACGCAGAAGGAATCGAACGGCATCATCCTCTCGCAGGCCCTCGATGAGACGAAAAGAGTGGAGGCTCAGTTCCTGGAAAAGACCGGCGGGCGCGAGCGCATTGCCACCCTGCGGGAAGAGATGCAGAAGGCCATGGAGAATGGCGCGGGGATTTACCGCACACACTCCTCGCTGGCTGAGGCCGCCGCAAAACTTCGCGAGCTTCAGGAGCGATTTCCGAGCATCACCCTCGACGACCGCAGCCGCACGTTCAACACGGAATTAACCGCTGCAGTCGAGCTGGGCTTCATGCTCGACGTCGGCGAAGCCATCGTCCAGAGCGCGCTCCACCGCACGGAGTCCCGCGGCGCCCACCAGCGAACGGATTACCCGAAGCGCGATGATGAAAAATTTCTGGCGCATACTTTGATCTATCGAAACGCAGACGGCTCGACCCACGGCGACTACCTCCCGGTGACAATCACCCGCTGGCCGCCTGGCGAGCGAGTTTACGGCCAGCCGGCACAGGCCGCGCAGGCAAAGGGAGGGTAGCCAGACATGGCGGAAACGATCAAGCTCGAAGTGACGCGCTACGCGCCGGAACGCCACCAGGCGCCCACGTCGCAGAGCTTCGAAGTGCCCTATCGCAAGGACTGGGTGGTGCTGGATGCCCTGAACTATATCAAGGACAACCTCGACGGGTCGCTCTCGTACCGCTGGTCGTGCCGCATGGGCATCTGCGGGAGCTGCGGGATGATGGTTAACGGCGAACCCAAGCTGACCTGCGCCACCTTCCTCTCCAAGTACGCCCCGGGCCCGGTGCGCGTCGAGCCGCTGCGCTACTTCCCCGTGGTGCGCGACCTGATTATCGAGATGACCGATTTCATGGCCAAGCTGAGAAGCGTGAAGCCCTGGATCATCCGCGAGGAGGAAAAGCCGCTGAGCGAAGGCGAATACCTGCAGACACCGGAGCAGCTCGACACCTACAAGCAGTTCAGCATGTGCATCAACTGCATGCTGTGCTATGCCGCCTGCCCCGTCTACGGCCTTGATCCGCTCTTCAGCGGCCCTGCGGCTATTGCCCTGGCGCAACGCTACAACCTCGACTCGCGCGACCAGGGAGCCGAGGAGCGCATGGGCATTCTCTCGCAGCACGCGGGCATCTGGGGCTGCACCTTCGTCGGCGAATGCACGCGCGTCTGCCCCAAGCACGTGGACCCTGCGGGCGCCATCCAGCAGTACAAGCTTACGGCAGCAAAGGAATGGTTCAAATCGCTGCTGATGCCCTGGGGTGCCAAGTGAAGCCTGGCGGATTGAGCGGCACACCGAGCCACACCGCCTACCATCCGAGGTGGTACCGCGAGCGCGTTTCCACCTACTGGTGGCTGTGGAAGTGGCGCTACCTGAAATTTGTCCTGCGCGAGCTCAGCAGCGTCCCTGTCGCCTATTTTGTGACTCTCACTCTGGTGCAGGTCCACGCCCTGAGCGATGGACCGCAGGCCTACGCTGATTTCCAGCGATGGATGACCCACCCCGTGTTCCTCACGCTGAATGCGATCAGTTTTCTCTTTGTGCTGTTTCACACCGTCACCTGGTTCAACCTCGCGCCGCGGGCGATCGTCGTGCGCCTGCGCGGCAAGCGGGTTCCAGAGTTTTTGATCGCGGGCTCGAACTATGCCGCGTGGCTGGTGATTTCGGCTGCGGTGGCTTGGCTCATCTTGAGGAGCTAAATGGCGAAGAAACCGATTGAGCCGTTCTTGTGGGGACTGTTCAGCGCAGGCGGTGTCGTCGCCGCGCTTTTGATTCCCGTCCATCTCTTCCTGTTCGGCCTGGCCTTCCCGCTGGGTTGGCTGACGCCCCCCGGCTACGAATCGCTCCGCGCCCTGGCCTCGCATCCCCTGGCGCGCATCTACTTGTTCGTGCTCTGCTCGTTCTCGCTTTTCCATTGGGCGCATCGCTTCCGTTACACGCTCTACGACGGGCTGCAGATCAAACACCTCAACGAGGTCATCACGGTCTTCTGCTACGGCGGCGCGCTGGCCGGCACGGCTGCTGCCGGCTACCTGCTCTGGGGCTTGCGATAGGGCAAAGGTAAAAGGCCTAAGGAGGCCCTGTGGATTTTAAGCTGAAACCCATTTCCAAGAGCGGCATCCCCGAGGCCATCTCGAAGGTCGAGCTCTATCGCTCGCTGAATGAGCCGGAAGAGGCGGAGTCGATCTGCCGCGATATCCTGGCGGTCGATCCCCAAAACCAGTTGGGCCTGCGCCTGCTCGGCCTCGCTCTGACCGATCAGTTCACGGGAGGATCTGGGGACCGCTACGCCGAGGTCGAGAAAATTTTTGACAGCCTTACTGATCCGTACGAACGACTTTACTACACCGGCCTGCTGCACGAACGCCGCGCCAAGGCGCAGCTCCGAGCCGGCCACCTACCTCACACCCTCCTGGTGCTTTTTGAGAAAGCGATGCACTACTTCGCGGAGGCCGAGAAGATCCGCCCGCCGGACAACGACGACGCCATCCTGCGATGGAATCGTTGTGTGCGGCTGCTGCAAAGCCGCCTCGGCTCGGAGTGGGAGAAAGAATTCGAGGCTTTTGAGGCCGGCGACAGCCCACCCACGTAGGAGACAAGCTACAACTATGGCATTTTCCTCATTCCGACCGCGGCGGGGCGACGAATCTCTCTGGGGACTCACCGGCTAGACAGGGCGCTATAAGCGAATAGGAAAGCTCGGCGCTTCTGGGACGTGGGACACCTGGATGGGGAAAAAGCACAGCTTCCCTCATTCGTACCGCAGTGCTTCGACTGGGTGCAACCGCGCAGCGCGAATGGCCGGCACCAGCCCGCTCAGCACACCGACCAGAACCAGGATGCCGGTCGAAAGCCCAACGGTAGCAAGGGAAATATTCAAGTGGATGTCCACCTTGCCGGACGTGTCTTCGTAGGCGGGCCCCAGGAACGGCAGCGTGCCAACGGCCGCAGCAATCCCCTGGGCCAGTGCGATCCCGATCAGGCCGCCCAGCAGCGTCAGCACCAGGGCTTCGGCCAGGAACTGCATGCGGATGTGGTGGCGTCGCGCGCCCAGGGCGCGGCGCAGCCCAATCTCGCGGATGCGCTCGTCCACCGACACCAGCATGATGTTCATCACTCCCACGCCGCCGATGCCAAGCGTGAGCGCGCCGATAAACATCAGCAGCACCTCCAGTCCGATGGTGATGCCGTCGATGACGGGGCGGAACTCCTCGCGGCCAAACATCTGAATGGCGCGCTTGTCGGTAGGCGAGAAGCGCTGGCGCTTGGCGATCGTCGCGCGCACCGCGTCCATGGCCTGCTTTTCGAAGCGCGGGGCTACCGGGACAAACACCAGCACGCTGGCGTAGCGCGTGTTCCAGAGATCACCCGCGGCACTGTAGGGAATAAAGGCGGACTCGTCGTCGCTGGTGAAATAATTGCTGTCCTGAAACTTGCGATCCATCGCCCCAATCACGGTGAAGCGCATGCCATTGATCTGTACAGTCTCGCCGACCGGGGGATGTCCGCCGAACAGCTTCTCGCGCAGGCGCGCGCCGAGAAAGACCACGCGGCGGCGTTCGACCTGATCTTCAGGAGTTATCCACCTGCCTTGGCTGGGAACTTCACTTCGCATCTCGCCATATTCGGGGCAGACGCCGCGGATTGCCGTGTTGGCAAAACCGGCGTCATGAGAAATCCCCAGGAATCGCACGGTTTCGCGACACGCCTGCCGGACGATCGGCACCTCCTGCAGGACCGCTTCGAGGTCCTCCTTTTCAAAGCGCACCGGCTTGCCGGCGCGTTCGCCGCCCGCTTGCTCGCTGGTGGTGCCCGGCCAGCAAACCACCGCGCCTTTGCCGAAGACCTCGAACGAATAGACCAGGACGCTGCGAAACGAAGAGCCGTAGGCAATCAGGATCGTGACCGACACGATGCCCCAGACGATGCCCAGCATGGTCAGGAAGCTGCGCACCTTGTTGCGCCGCAATGCATCGTACGCTTGTCGAAGAATTTCTCTAAACATCTCTCAACTACCTACTCCCTGCTGACAACTGACAACTATCCTCCCGCCTCGTAGCGAAGCGCTTCGATCGGATCGACCGCGGCGGCCCGCTGGGCCGGATACATCGCCGACAGAATCGCCACACTGCCTAGCAGGACAGAAACCAGCAGCCCGGTCTTCCAGTCGGCCAGGAGGCCGGCGAAAAACGGCGGCATGGGAATGATGTTGTTGACCAGGGCGCAGAACCCATAGCCAATGCCCATGCCCACCCCGCCGCTCAAAAACACGACGATTAGAGTCTCCACGAAAAATTGACCGAGGATGGCGCGGCGTGTGGCGCCGACGGCCTTGCGGACCCCGATCTCACGGGTGCGCTCGCGCACAGCCACCAGCATGACGTTCATCACCCCGATGCCGCCAAGAAACAGCGTAGTAACGCCGACGGCGCCGAGAAAATACTTCATCCCGCCCACGATCATCTCGTTGGCCTTGGCTTCTAGCACCGTGTCCCAGATGCCGGCCGCCTCTTTGTCGCGGGGATCGAAATCGTGCAGGCGGGCAAGCGTCCGCCGCACCTGTAGCTTGCAGGCCTCATGCTCTTCCCAGGATTTTGGGACCACCAGTAGGCGGTCTACGCTATTGGCCGGTTTGGGCGGCGCATTGGGGAGGTCACGCATCATGGAGCTGAAGGGAATGAAGACTTTACGCACGTCGAAGCCGTCGTAGCTGGAACTCTGCTCCTTCTCGCGCATCACCCCGATGACGACGTAAGGGATGCCCCGGATTTCGATGGTTTCGCCGAGAGCATTGCGCGTGCCGAAGAGCTGCTTTTTGGTGTCGCTCCCCAGGAAGACTACGCGGCGGCCCTCCGCTTCGTCCTGCCAGTCGTAGAAACGCCCTTCGGCCACGGGAAGCGTGCGCACTTCCGCAAAAGGGGGCAGCGAGCCGGTGATTAGGATGTTGCCGCTGTTATAGAGACTGCGCACCGGGGAGTTATTGCCCAGCTCGGGCATCACATACTTGCACGCGGTGGCTTCCTGCTGGACGGCCACCGCATCGCGATCGAGCCAAATCACCCGGCGGCCGGATCGCATTCCGCCCGCTTGCAGGCTGGTGCGCCCGGCGAAGACGATCATGATGTCCTTGCCGAACAATTCCCCCTGCTTCTGGAGACCCACCCGCAGGCCCTCGCCCGCCGCTACCATCAGAGTGATGGATACGATTCCCCAAGCGATGCCGAACATGGAGAGAAAGGTGCGCAGTTTATGCGACCAGAGCGTGCGCACCGTATCGGCAAATAGATCGCGAAATACCATGGAGCAAATCCCTTGGGCTTAGCGCGTCAGACCGCACCTTTTAGCCGCCACCGCGAGCGGCCCGCTTCTTCACTGCAAGATGACTTTCTGCTTCTCGTTGAGGCCCGAGACCAGCTCGGTCTTCACGCCGTTACTGATGCCGAGCTTGACGGTTACCTTGCGCCGGCCCTTTTCCCCCTTTGGGTCAGGCATCTCGACTGAGGCGTTGCGATCCTTGTCATAGATGACCGCCGCCTCGGGAATCAGCAGCACGCCTTTTTTCTCCTCGAGAATAATCTCGGCGTTAGCGCTCATGTTGGCCTTGAGTTCGAAAGAAGGGTTGTGGATCGAGACGCGCACCTCGAAGGTGGTGACGTTGTCCTTCTCCTTGCCTAGCGGCGAGATTTTGGTGACCTTGCCCTCGTACTTTTTATCCTTGAACGATTCGACAACGATGCGCGCCGGCTGGTCCAGATACACCTTTCCGATATCGGCCTCATCTACCTTGCCGAGCACATAAACGTCGCTGACGTCGCCCAGAGTCATGATCAGGGAGGCCTGCGAGCCGAGCACCAGGATCGAGCTGACCGCGTCTCCCACCTGTACATCGCGGGAAAGAACCAGCCCGTTAATCGGGCTGGCGATGGTGGAGTTGCGCAAGTCTTCTTCGACGCGCTCCAAAGTCGCCTGCGCCTGCGCCACCTGGGCCTTGGCGCGGGCCACTTCGGCGCGCGAAACAGCCGTGTTGCGCAGCGCGGTCATCTGCTTGTTCAGCCCCATCTGATAGGCCTTCTCCGCGTCTTCCAGCACGGACTGGGCAATCAAACCATCTTTGTGAAGCTGGTGCGCGCGCCCCATGCTGGCTTTTAGAAAGGGCATGTCGGGCCCTTCGGCTTCCACCACGTTACGCTCGTACGTAGCCTCCGCAGCCTCCTGCGCAGCCTGAGTGGCCTGGAGTGTGGCGCGCGCTTCGCGCACGCTCGCTCGCAACGCTTCCTTGTCGAGCTCCACCAGCACCTGGCCCGCTTTTACGCGGTCTCCATAGTCCACAAAAATCTGCTTCACGATGCCGCTGGCCTTGGACTTGACTTCGACTTTCGCGAGCGGCTGGACCTTGCCTGTGGCCACCACCGACCGCGCGATGTCGCCGCGTTCCACTGTCGCCAGCTTCGCTGGGTCGATTTGATGGTTCGGGCGCAGGGCGGCGGTGACGCCGATTCCCGCCCCGATCAACACCAACAGAATGATTATGCCGAGGATGATCCGGCGACGCCGTTTGCGGCCGTTCTTGCCATTATTTGTCATGGCCACGCCCCCGTACCGTCACCTGGCTGATTTCCCTAACCTCATATACGCAACCCGCCTGGCAATTTGTTCCCCGCTGGGAGCTGCCTTCATCTGGGATCCGTATGCACTCTTGCCTGTCCGCCTGCCATCCTGTTTGACGCACTCACTTGCAAAGGCATTTCCACTCTCCGCGCGCGCCTCCGCCCAGAGGCTTCCCGAATCACTTTGACCCCCGAAATGAGTCTCCCATCTGCACAGGGCCCCACCCTGCCCAGTTAGACGCCGTGGAATGCACAAAGTCGCGTCAGCATCTCCGTAGGACAGGCATTCCTGCAGACCGCCTCCCGGGACGCCAGCGCTACCTGAAGACTCCTCGCCCGGACAGGATCATTCCCGGCCGAGCCGTCGAGTCGAGGTGCGCTGCTACAGGGTAACTTTGCGCAGGCGCAATGCGTTGGCGATAACCGAGACGGAACTGAAGCTCATCGCCGCGCTGGCAATCATCGGATTGAGCAGCAAGTGAAGGGTGGGGTAGAGCGCCCCGGCGGCGAGCGGGATTCCCAGGACGTTGTAGAGGAACGCGAAGAGCAGATTCTGGCGGATATTGCGCATAGTCTCGCGGCTCAGGCGGCGGGCGCGCGCGATTCCACGCAGGTCCCCTTTTACCAGGGTGATCGCGGCGCTCTCGATGGCCACGTCGGTGCCGGTGCCCATGGCGATGCCCACGTGCGCCGCCGCCAGTGCCGGCGCGTCGTTGATGCCATCGCCAGCCATAGCCACGACGCGGCCTTCGTTCTGCAGGCGCTTCACCACCTCAACCTTTCTCTCTGGAAGAACCTCAGCTTCGATCTCGTCAATGCCCAGCTTGCGCGCCACGGCCTCAGCCGTGGTCCGGCTGTCGCCGGTAAGCATAACGATGCGTACGCCGTCTCGGTTCAGCATTCGAATGGCTTCGTAGGTCGAATCCTTGATCGGGTCCGCGACTCCCAGCAGGCCCGCCGGTCGCCCGTCCACGGCAACAAAAATCACCGTCTGGCCGTCGCGGCGCAGGGTTTCGGCTTGTTCGCTAGCAGGGCTGATGTCTAAACCGAGTTCCGCAAAGAGCTTGGGGTTGCCGAGAGCGACTTCGCGGCCGTCTACACGACCCACGACCCCTTTCCCGGTCACGGAATGGAAGTCTGCAACATCACCAAGTGCGAGCCCTCTCTCACAAGCCGCGGCGAGAATGGCTGCGGCCAGGGGATGCTCGCTCGCGCGCTCGAGAGTCGCTGCCAGCCGCAGCAGCTCCGACTCATCCGCCACCGTGGCACCCCGATCGCGAAGCGCCACCACTGTCATCAGCCGGGGCTTCCCCTCGGTAAGCGTCCCGGTCTTATCCACCACTAGAGTGTCTACCTTCTCGAGCATTTCTAAGGCCTCGGCGTTTTTGATCAGCACGCCGGCAGTGGCTCCTCGGCCGGTTGCCACCATGATAGACATCGGCGTGGCCAAGCCCAGCGCGCAGGGGCACGCAATGATCAGCACGGCTACCGCGTTCACCAGGGCGTAGGCCAGGCGCGGTTCGGGACCCGCCATCGCCCAGACCACAAAGGTCGCCGCGGCGGCCAAAACCACAGCCGGCACGAAATACCCGGAGACCACATCCGCCAGCCGTTGGATTGGCGCGCGGCTCCGCTGCGCCTCTGACACCATGCGCACGATCTGCGCCAAAAGCGTCTCGCTCCCCACCCGTTCGGCAAGCATCACAAAGCTGCCAGTCGCGTTCACCGTGCCCCCGATCACACGGTCGCCAGGCTTCTTCTCCACCGGGAGCGGTTCGCCGGTGACCATCGCTTCGTCCACAGCGCTCGATCCTTCCAGCACCACGCCATCCACCGGAACCTTTTCGCCGGGACGCACGCGCGGCCGGTCGCCGCGCCGGACATGCTCGAGCGGCACGTCCTGCTCTGAGCCGTCCTCGCGAACGATGCGCGCTGTCTTTGGGGCAAGCCCCAGCAGCGCGCGAATCGCCCCGCTCGTCTGGCTGCGCGCGCGCAGCTCCAGCACCTGGCCTACCAACACCAGGGTGGTGATAACTGCGGCGGCCTCGAAATAGACCGCCACTTCTCCCTGGTGACCGCGGAACCCGGCGGGAAAAATGCCGGGAAGCAGTGTGGCAACGACGCTGTAGAAATACGCCGTGCCGGTGCCGATTGCGATCAGCGTGAACATATTCAGCCGGCGGCGGACGATGGAGGCCCAGCCGCGCTCGAAGAATGGCCAGCCGCCCCATAGCACTACCGGCGTCGCCAGCAACAGCTCGACCCAGACTTGCACGCGCGGGGAAAGCAACTTTTGCACCGGCTGCCCCGGCACCATTCCCGCCATCTCCAACAACAGGATCGGGGCCGTCAGGATGGCGCTCCACCAAAGCCGGCGCGTCATAGCGATTAATTCGGGATTAGTTTCTTCCTCCACGGTCACCGTGCGCGGTTCAAGTGCCATGCCGCAGATGGGGCATGCGCCCGGCTTGTCGCGCACAACCTCCGGGTGCATGGGGCAGACAAATTCAGTTTTCGCCGCCAGCGCAGCAATCTCCCGCGGCTCGAGCGCCATACCGCACTCGGGGCAAGATCCAGGCGCCTGCTTTGGCTGGCGCACCGTCTCACGCACTTCGGGGTGCATTGGGCACGTGTACTCGACTTTGCTTTCAACCTGGAGCGCTGCGGGTTCGCTTACCCTGAGAGGAGGTGCCGCCGCTGGCTTGTTCCTCGCAATCTGCGCCGTTGCAACCGGCATTGCGAGCGGCACCGGACGGTGGAGATAGGCCTCCGGCTGAGAACGGAACTTCTCCAGGCAATGCGAGCTGCAGAAGAAGTATGTGTGCCCGGCGTGCTCGTAGACCCCGGCCGCGCGCTCCGGATCAACCTTCATCCCACAAACTGGATCCTTTTCCATGTTGCCTACGTTTGCTCCTCTCAGCAGCGCCTCCCGGTCCTTCCCAAACAGCAAAGCGGCGGCGGGCTGGCGTCACTGGGCGTCAGCGCGAGTGCTTGTAGATCAGCGCCAGTAGTTCGTCGTACATGGCCTCCGCCTCCGGCGAGCCCTTGGCGATGGCCTGCGCGGCGCAGTGGCGCAAGTGGTTGCGCATCAGCGCCCGCCCCACCGCGCGCAAAGCCTCCTGCACAGAAGACACCTGAATGATGATGTCGGCGCAGTTGCGGTCTTCCGCCACCATCTTCTGCAATCCCCGGATCTGGCCCTCAATCCGGCGCAAGCGCTTCAGGTTGGAAGATTTGATCTCCGGGTCAACAGCCACCGCCCTGCGCCCTCTCGCTTGGGCCTCGCAGCCGCACAAAGCGAGGTCGGATTGTTTTCGGCTGGGCGCTACGTTTCCTCCCGCCCTCATATACCCTCCACCCCTATATATTATATACCCCCGCCTCCTATGTCAACCCGAGGTTGCTTCTCCACGCTTCGCGCCCTTCGCGTGGCGCCCTTCCGCTGGCAAAACGCAGTTTACCGCCGCGTGTCGCCCGCCTCGGTCGCAGGCGGGCCGAACCGTCAGGGGAAAAGCGGCAACCGGAGTCTAGGCTGGAGTCGTCCTGCTATAATGCGGGCCGTGACGCTGGTGGAAGTCACCTACGAGTTGCAGTCCCCCCTGAAGCCCGAACAACTCCGCGCGCTGGGAGAATTTGCCAACACTTACGGGCTGCGGCGGTTCCGCTTGGACAAAGAGAAGAAGCAGATCTCATTCGAGTACGACGCTTCGCGACTGAAGGAAACTGAAGTGGCGCACGTGTTGCG
>QHYU01000201.1 GCA_003224235.1 Acidobacteriota bacterium | reverse complement strand
CTGGATAGGTCCCGCGGTTGTAAGCTTCCGCGTTCTCTGCTCTGTCCCACAAACTGATTCCGAACGCTTGCGTTCCGCTCGGGCCTACAAACGTGATTTCGTCCTGGAACCCTTTCTGTTTTCGGAGCAGAGGAATGATTTCCTTATCCAGCCTCTGGGTAAACTCCGCAACGCTATTGGGCTTCAGGTGCATAGAAACTTTGCGTGCAAACATGGCAACCTCCTTGGTTGTCGTGGCCAAGGGCTGCTTCTAGATAACCGTGATTAGTTTAGATTACCTTGTTACTCCCTCAGTCTGTTAGCTAGACTAAGTTAATTCACTTTACGTGTCAAGCTAAATCTGGGAGTATTTTGCGAGGTTAATCCGCTGTAGTCAATTGAGGGGAAGCGCCCCATGGATCTCTGTCTCGTGATCAAACAGCGGTTGGAAGATTTGGGGCTCCACTCCAACGCCGGCTCAAAGCGTCTCGGTCTATGTCGTTTTATGTGGCTGGCGAGGCGGACCGATTCCGGCGCATGAATGAAGTACCACCCGAGGTCCATCTGCCACCAGCACAGAGCATGAGCACAGGCACTTTGTTCTCGATCCAAAGGTCGCTCTGGAACGAACTTGCAAGAGAACGTGCCGGTAGAGCAATTGCTGTCCGTTGGAAATAACGCTAGAAGGGGGAGGTACAAGAGATGCCATTCACGGGTTCCGGCTATGCGTTCGACCAGGCAACCATCGCGACCGTTTACGAGGTGGGCGCAGTCTATGGACTGTTCAAGCCCTCAGCGAGAGCGGGATGGTCTGATTGCCTTTACGTAGGCAAGACCGACAACCTGCGGAGGCGCTTGGCCGAGCACCTTAGTAATCCGCCAGTTGCTGCTGCTACTCAATTCTTCGCTGAGGTCCTTGCTTCAGAGCAGCACAGAGCCGAACGCGAAGCAGCTTTGCTCTTAGAGTTTCAGCCACCCAAGAATGCAGGGATTCTTGTGAAACATCATTAATAAGAGGTCAGAAGTCAGAGACGAGGATATCGGACGCACGGCGGCAGAGTTCTTGCGCGTATTCGGTCCAGACACCTTGGCCCCAGTAGCGATAGCAGCTGATCTGAGTTAGGAGTAGATGGTAGAGGGCGTTGCGGTAGCGGTATTCGCAAGTCGGCACTTTCCCGAGCGCCCTTTCTGCAAACAGTGCGCTAACCTCTTCCATAGGTCGGAGCACGTTCTCATAGCCCCTGACCCACGAGACATTGTTCGTCCAGCTTCCACCCTCCATGTGAAAACGGGGATCTTCCCGCTTTAGTTCCTCAATGACCCTCAACAGCCGTTCTGGTCCATCTCCTGGATGGAAACGTTCCCATATACGTCTCTGATGGATGGGCTGGATGGAAGGGAGATCGGCCTCCGTGACACCGAGCCCCGCGAGGTACTCAAGATACTCGCTAACGTTCATCGGCGGCGTGTCGCTTCCCGAGGCTTCTCGCACGACCTCAAAGAATTTTCCGGGAAAGTCATTCATCATCACACCGCCATTCTCGCCATCCCCAATCTGAGTCGCGAGCGGATGAATCTGCCTGCCAGCAAGACTCACCCGCGTCAGTCCTTTCGCTTCGTAGTACGGCTGCATCTGCGCAACGAGCTTAGTGTCGCTGCCCTGAGTCTTAATGATGGCAATGATGCTCGTACTCTCCCCGCGCGAGTTCCGCGCAATCAGATGATGGGGAATATGGCGATGTTGCAACCCGTTGCCATCCTCCACCTGCTCAACCGAGTGTTCCTGCACCAGCAGCCACCAGTAGCCGCATTCCTTCAGGGTTTTGACGAATTCGTAGGCGACATCGGGATGGTTCGGAAGCGCCATCTCGGGCGGTGAAAAGCCCCTCACGCGGCTGAGTGAATCGAGGCCGAAGATCGCGGCAAAGTGATGCTGCCATGCCTTCACATGGAGATGGAAATCCTGCACGGGGGTGCTGGGAGCCACCGCATGGCCCCAGCTCGTCCCCAGCCACTCGACGCAATGCCGATAGGCCGGATCGCAGGTTACGCACTCAAGGGCGTCGAATACGTCATGCGATCCCATCTGCCGCAGCCCGTGGAATAGGCAACCGGAGTAATCAAGCATGACTCGCGGCTGTTTGCCCTCCTGTACGAGCGCGGGGACAAACTCGCCTATCCGTTTGTAGCACCAGTGAAACACCGGCGCATTGTGGTTGTCGCCGGTGTGCTGATTGTCCATCATGTGCTTGAGGTTGCTGATCACCGGAGCGGTAGAGAGATTGCCTCCGCCCGCCGGGATCAACGGCTGGTGCATGTGCAGTGCGATTGCGAATGCGCTCTTGATGCGACCGAAATCGGCAGCACTCGCTGAGGGATGGATTTGGCGCGTCATCCTAGTGGCCAGGGAAACTTTTTCTTCAGCCCCGCAGATGTTGGGCAGCCCATCAACACATTCAGGCAATTCACGCATAGCGTTTGCAGCTTCTTATTGCTTTTCTAGAATAAACGGCCTTTTCGACATTGGAAAGAAGACGCGAGACCGAACGTTCTGGCAATCACCGAGGCGTCGCTCGACAGCGTAGTCCCCCGATAAGCCCGCTTAGCGCTAGCGACACAACAGGTCTTCGTTCGTTGGCCCTGACACTCTCTAATCTTGCTGCCCACAAACACCGCTTTCCGATACAGACTGACGATAGAACGACGGCCACGCAACCCAAACACTCACACGTACCCGCCAGCGCCCATGCCCCACTGCCGCTTTGAAAAGGATTCAACGCAGTTGCGTTGCGGCAAACTCGGAAGCCGACCAACAGCGACGCAAGGAATAAGGAATCAGTGTTGGTCATGTGCAGGTTGGTTTTTTTCTTCTGGCTTGCTTCTTTCTGTAAGCCCTTGCTTGATGGCTTTGTCGATTCTGCCCAGCCATTTGTCACACTCATCTAACGCTTTCTTGCGAGAGTCGTAGTGTCCATAGGTCATGCGCCAATCCACCTTGGGGGTGCCGTCCTCATCGTTTCTGCCGTGGGCGGCACTAAGCTTCAGCGTCCACTTGTCCTCGTCCTCCGTGGTCTGTTGGACGGTGCAATACCGCAATGTAAGCCCCTGGATGGGCGGCAGGTCGCGCGCTTGGCGGGAGTGTTGGAACTCAACGGAGATGCCTGTGGCTGCCCGTGGCGCTGGAGCCTGTTGGTCCGTCTCCAGTTGGCGGGCATGAACTGGTTTCTGCTCCTGCTCGGCGGGCGTTCGTGGAGCCGCCGGGTTGCGGGTCCCGCCGCCTGGCGGGGTTGAGATCGCAAACACCACCGTGAGGGTGTTGCCTTCTGATTGAACGCTGTACGGGGCATCCGCCGCGGCGGACTCGAGATCAATCACCACGCGCGCCACATGGGGCTTGAACTGGCTCAAGCGAACTCCACGAACCGGTTTCAGAGCGCTTGGTTCGCCGCGGCGAAAGGTCCGGCGTACAGCCAAGCGCGCTCCGGAAAAATCCAGCACCAACCGTTCCGGATTGTTCAAACGCAGCGGCTGGCAAGTCAGGCGGCCATTACCTTCCACGCGTACGATGGTTTGGTCGCCGGGGCGGCTGTGGCTGACCTCGACTTCCGTGATGATCGTGGCCGCGGAGGTGGCAGAGGTGTCTTGAACAGACAGCGGCGTGCTCACGCTGATGGGGCGGTTTGCCGACGTCAAAACTCCGAGTATCAGCAGGATAATCCTTTTCATAGCCGCCCGGGTAACTGGCGATCTTCGCTTCTTCGGCTGGCCCATCTACGGCCATAGGCCGATCTTGAGTCGCATGCAATTCGGCCTCCAGTTTCATTCCGCCGAAAACAGAGGGCTTAGCTAGTTGATCAGCCGGCGGATATAAAGAACTTTGTAGCTTACGTAAATGGAATTGGCGAATCGTAGGTCCAGAGCGGTCCGCCTCACTGCTGCATTTATCTCCCGTGGAGCTCGCAATCAGCCTCGGTGCTCATCGACACTGCAGAGGTTAGCCTGGGCCCACCCCGAATGATCCGTTCGCGCTTCTGAGCGCCTGCCGGACCCGGGAGTTTGACCCAAAGTTCTGAGGAAATTGCGTGTATCCCTGGAGTGGGCGCCGTCGACAGCCGTACTAATCGATCCGAAAGATCAACCTGAGAATCGGCCGGGCTAAAGTATGGTAGCCAGCCAGCAGCGCTATGAAAAGCCAGAATGGCAGGACAAGATCCTTAGACTTTCCCCAGATGCTGAGGACCACATAGACGACCGTGCCCAGGATTTCGACGGGATCTAATTCCGCCAAGAGTTTCGCAAGGGTGCGCTGGATACCCTTCTCGTAGAGCAAATCGACGGGGGTGTGCCCCACAGGGGATTTGGCATCTTTCGACCCAGGGTGGGATCCGGAGTTTGAGGCAGTTGTACGCTCAGCTTTCAAAATCTCATCTCCTTGATTCCTGTGAGAAATTGAAGGTCGTGCCGAGTTGGTCTCCTGCCTTGCATTGAAGCTGCTGCAAAATTGCCGGGCAAGTTCCCCGACTATCCTGCTCTTGGTTGCCAAGGTCTTGCGTCCTGTGAATTCTATGGGGCGGAGTGCCCGAACCGCCTAGCTATACCGGTGTGGCTGTGATGCCGTGTGGTGTGGGTGCTGTTGGGAGCAGAATTTGGAGATCGTAGTAGGTATGTTCGGGTTACGAGCC
>QHYU01000084.1 GCA_003224235.1 Acidobacteriota bacterium | reverse complement strand
CGGTCGTCCGGACTACAGTTGGTGCCTCCCAGCGGAGAGCAACCCAGCCCACTTTGAATGCTGTGCACGGCTCCGGGATCGTTCAGACGCACCATGACGCCGCCGGTGTCGGAGCCCGGCGTGCCTTCTATCCGGAAATAGCCCTGGGTGGTGTTGATGAAGGTCACCTTGCCGGTCAGGCTATCTCCCAGCGGGCTCGTGCCCTTTAGGACATTGACCCAGCCGGCGATCACGCGCCCGTCGGGCAAGCGATTGGCGGCAATGGCGGCGATGGCATGGCCTTCCGCGGGAAACCCACTCACGTGAGAGAGCCTGGCGAACTGCCAGAGCGTAAGCCGGTTGGCCGGCAGCTCGAGGAGCAGGTTGCGGGGAATGATCACCTGCTGGGTGCCGACGGTGATGGTGCCGCCCTGATAGATGTCAGTAGGGCTAAGAGGAGCGTCGGTAGTAATAAGCGTAATCGTGCCCGTAACCGTGACCTGCGTGACGCCGGGGGTCTTCTGGGCCTGTGCCGCGGAAGCGCCCCAACCGAACGTGAGCAGGGCCACGAGGGCCGCTACAAAGAGGGCGAGACCCCACTTGCGGGTGTCGCGCCGTGTGGCGCCACACCCGCTTGGGGTTCGCACTCCGAAGAGTTTTGTTGCATTCGTCATGATTCTTCTCCCTTTCACTGCCAGAGTCTCGCCATGGGTTTCCGGTGCTTCTGTGCTGTTTTGGATATGTGTGGGGTTCATCGGCATCCTCCTAAGGCACCAACGGAATGGTGAGTAAGCCGACGGCGGCGTTGCCACTAACTCCGCCAAACGGGAAGAAGGCAACCGGCTGGTTGCGAACCGCAGCCGGCAGCGGAATTGTCCCGCTGAACGGGCTGACTTGCGTGCGTGGATCTAAACCAGATATTGAGAAGGGCGAGAGCGGTATTGGGGTGTTCACGCATGCCCCAACGCAGCCGCCCACTCCTACCCGGCGGTCCAGGAGCCACGGAACGCCCTCGAAAATATACGGAGTGCTCACGGTGAATTTATCTGTACCGAGCTCAGGCTCAGCAAACCCTGGGAAGTGAGCGTCCACAGGCGCCAGGAACTGGCCGGTCGGTGTCACCGCGCCTTTCATGTTGAGGGCGACGACTCCGGGGTTCAGCTCCTTTTGGTGCCGGGTGCGGGCGATGATCTCGCGCGCAACCGGGCTGACGATGCGAGCCTCCTCTTCAAGGGTTCCCCCCAGCGGGCACACCGTGGGAAAGCCGGCATTGATGAGTGGACCGCAGGCAGACAGTTCGGCCCGGTTAAGTCCGGCTAGGAGCAGATTGAAATCGATGTCATAGTGGATTTGGAAGAGCTGGCTGCCCGGAGGGAAGTCGATGGCAGTGAGTGGATTATTGACGGAGGTTGCAAAGGGAAGCTCATGAGGGACGTTGTCCTGCCCTCTGTGCATCGAGAAGATGTCAAACCGCGGAGATACTATGCCAACGGGTTGGGGATCGGTTCCAGACCCAGTAACAAACTGAACCCGAATCCGGTTAGACGGAAACCCGGGAACTTCCCACCGGGCGGTAGAGATGTGCACGTAGTCCGGCTGGGTAGGCGTATTCTGAGTGGTCAATTTGTCAAAGACTTGCACCGACCAAGCGGACATGAAGGTCACAAGGTTGACCGTCTCGTAGTTCCCGGTGGCAAAGAGGTTGTCGCCCACCTGAATGGGAGCAAAGCGCGTGGAGTCGGCGACAACTTTGTTGGCGGTGCGGTTGCTGGCCGGGCAGAGAGCGTCGGCCGCGCTGCGCGGGATGCAAGCCGGCATCCCGGTGTTAAAGGCAACGGTGTAGCCCTCGCCGATATTCGCGCCAAAGCGCGTGTCAGGACTACAGTTGGGGCCGCCCAAGGCGGAACACCCCAGGCCTTGCTGGACGGTGTGGACTCCGGCGGGATCGTTAATGCGAAGCATCGAGCCGCCAAGGTCGGCGTTGGCGGTGCCGTTGATGCGCAGGTATCCGTCTGTGTGATTGATGAAAGTGACCTGACCCATCAGGATATCGCCGCCTTTTGCGATGTTCACCGTGCCCGCGAGGACTCGGCCGTCGGCGACTTTATTGGCCTGGATGGTCGCTATGCCGTTCCCTTCAATCGGGAGACCGCTAACCTTGGCGCCTGCAACGAATTGCTGCAGGGTCAGGACATCTCCGTTTGGCATGTCAATGAGCAGGTTACGCGGGATGATCACGACGTAATCCCCCGCCACTAAGAGTGGAATGGTTCCTACGGAAATGGTGCCGCTGGAAAACGGGTCACCGGGCGTGTCAACAGTGATAGCCTTGATCGGCCCGACGATGGTTATCGAAACCGCGCCCGTATTCGCGAGCACCTGGGCGGAGGCCGTGCCCGAGCTGAAAACGAGCAGGGCCGCCAGGGCCAGGATGAGCAGGGTCAGACCCGCTCGGCGCGCGGGCCGGCGTGGCCCACCCACAAACTGATTGAGAATTTTCGTTTCTTGTATCATGACTCTCCCTTTCTGCGACGACCTCGCAAGACTTACCCTGCAAATAAACTCGTAAAGAACACATCGGCCCTTGCAGCTCGTGGTGAGACAGCAAGGCGCACGCGTGCAGCATCGGCTGGTTAGGGATGCCGCGTGCGACACGAACCGCAAGGGTCAGATGGGATGGGGTCCATCCCACTGGCATCCTGCTGGTTGTTTACCTTCGCCCTGGGCTTGGAACTACAGCTCAGGGCCAGCCTTCTTGAGTTGTGGGTCTAGGGAAATGTCGAAAGGGGCCGGCCCGGGGGATTTTGGGCAACACGCCTCTCGTGATTCCTGTTTCGACCGACAGCTAGCAGAGCATCCAGATCCCTACGGCTGGGAGTAGAAATCCGGGTCTCTCCCTCTCAACACAGTGCGAGGACGATGGGAGATTCGCACACACCTGAGGAAGTCCACAAGTAACAAAAATATTTTAGGAAAGAAGTACTAGGAAGATGTGGAACGGGCCCACCGCTGGGTGGGCCCGTCGCCGCAGTTATTTCAGCCCGAGGAACCCGCGGCTGGATGCCGGGTTCCTTGGGCTGAGTCCTTGCTACTTCGCTTTATTTATAGGTTGCAACGAGGCTGGTAATCGTGACGGCGGTGGAGTGCGTACCCGTGGAGGCTTGCGCTCCGGTCGCGGTCACTGTACTCGCCTGCACCTGCAGTTGGTGCTTGCTGGTGGCGTTGTCGCGCTCCAGCACCGTGGTAAAGCCTGCCGCAGGCGTCCAGGTACCCAAGCCGCTGCGATTCACGTGCACACCGAACACTAGTTCGGTGGCTTGAGTCGTGGCCGGGGTAGTCCCGGAGGTGTAGGAGATGGCGCCGAACTGATTGTTGCTCGCCGTCTGATCGAACGGTGCCACGTTGAGCAGGCCGCTGTATTCCGCCACTACCGCCGTGGCCGTTTCCTTCGCCACGAAGCTGATGGTAACGACGGGTGCCGTGCCGCCGGTGATGTTCGAAGCGCGCCAGATGCTGACGCGGTTCGGGGCAGGGGCGTAGGCGGCGTCTCGGATGTAGGTGTTGCCCTGGCTGTCGGTGATCGAGGAGATGGCCACATCATTATTGGTCTCGATCGCCACCAGCAGGGTGTGGCCGGTCGTGGTGTTGCCCAGGGTGATGGGCAGTGCGAAGTTAAAGAACGTTTCTCCGCTCACTTGCTGGACCCGGGCAATCGCTCCGGCGACAGGCGCTGCCGGGGCGGTGGTGAAGCTCCAGACCACGTTGGCGCCGAGCGCGGTGCTGGCAGCGTTGGTCACGGTGCCCGCCACGGTGGCGGTGAAGACCGTGCCTGCCGCCAGCGGGGTGGTGGGCGTCAGGGTGGCGATAGTGCCCGTGGCATCGAGTGTGACCGTTGCCGGGACATTCACCGCCGCGCCCGCCGCACGCAGGCTGAAGCTGGCCGTGGTGATGGTGGCGGCGTTCATAGCCGTGCTGAACGTCGCGGTGACGTTGGTGTTGGTCGCTACACCAGTCGCGTTAGGCGCCGGTGTCTGGGCGGTCACGGTCGGCGGTGCGTTGACCGGGGCTGCCGGGGCCGTGGTGAAGCTCCAGACCACGTTGGCGCCCATCGGGGTGCCCGCGGCGATGGTTACGGTGCCCGCCACGGTAGCGGTGAAGACCGTGCCTGCCGCCAACGGGGTGGTGGGCGTGAGGGTGGCGATGGTGCCAGCGGCGTTGACGGTTACGGTTGCCGGCACAGGAGCCGCAGCGCCAGCAGCGGTTAAGGTGAAGCTGGCCGTGGTGATGGTGGCGGCGTTCATAGCCGTGCTGAACGTCGCGGTAACAGTAGTGTTGGCCGCCACACCAGTCGCGTTAGGTGTCGGCGACTGGGCGGTCACGGTCGGCGCTACAGGTGCCGGAGGCGGCGGTGGAGGCGGCGCCACTGCTGCCCCAACCTTATAAGTGGCAACGAGGCTGGTGATCGTGACGGCGGTGGAGTGCGTGCCGGTTGAGGCAAACGCTCCGGTCGTGGTCACAAACTGGTCCTGCACCTGGAATTGGTGTTTGCTAGTGGCGTTGTCCTGCTCCAGCACGGTGGTGAAGCCTCCGGCAGGAGTCCAGGTCCCGAGGTTCGTGCTGCGATTCATGTGCACGCCGAACACTAGTTCAGTGGCCTGAGTCGTAGCCGGGGTAGTCCCGGAGGTGTAGGAGGTGGCGCCGAACTGATTGTTGCTCGCCGTCTGATCGAAGGGCGACACGCTAGCGATGCCGTTGTACTCCGCCACCACCGCCGTGGCCGTTTCTTTCGCCACGAAGTTGATGGTGACCACGGGCACCGCGCCGCCGGTGATGTTCGAAGCGCGCCAGATGCTCAGGCGGTTCGGGGCACCGGCGAAGGCGGCGTCTCGGACGTAGGTGTTGCCCTGGGTGTCGGTGATGGAGGAGATGGCCACGTCGTTATTGGTCTCGACGCCCACCAGCAAGGTGTCGCCAGTGGTCGTCTTGCCGAGGTTGATGGGCATCGTGGTGTCAAAGAACGTTACTCCGCTCACTTGCTGCACTCGGGTAAGCCCGGCTGTGGTGAAGCTCCAGGCCACGTTTGTGCCCAGCGCGGTGCCGGCTGTATCCGTTACGCTGCCAGCCACCGTAGCGGTGTAGACCGTGCCCAGCGCCAGCGGGCTGCTAGGCGTGAGCGTGGCGAGGGTGCCCGTGGCATCGAGCGTAACTATTGCCGGGACATTCGCCGCGGCGCCCGCCGCGCGCAGGGTGAAGGTGGTCGGAATGATCGAGGCGGCATTCATGGGCTTGCTGAACGTCGCCGTGACAGTTGTGTTGGCCGGCACACCAGTGGCGTTAGGTGTCGGCGACTGGGCGATCACTGTCGCCGCGGCGTCGGTGGTGAAGCTCCACACCGAGTCTGCACCGAGCGCGGTGCCTGCGGCGTCGGTCACGATGCCAGCCACGGTAGCGGTATAGATGGTGCCTGCCGCCAGCGGGCTGGCGATCACGATACCGTTGACCACTCCGATGGAGGGCGTGAGGGTGGCGATGGTGCCCGCGGCATTGAGTGTAACGATTGCCGGGACATTCACCACTGCGCCCGCGGCACGCAGGGCGAAGGTGGCCGTGGTGATCGAGGCGGCATTCATGGGCTTGTTGAACGTCACCGTGACGTTTGTAATAAGAGGCACACCGGTTGCGCCAGGTGCGGGCGACCGGGCGATCACTGTCGGCGCGACGTCGGTGGAGAAGCTCCAGACGATGTTTGTGCCGAGCGCGTTGCCGACTGCGTCGGTCACGGTGCCAGCCACCGTAGCGGTGTACACGGTGCCTGTCGCCAGCGGGGTGGTGAGCGTGAGACTGGCGATGGTGCCTGTGGCATCGAGCGTAACCGTTGCCGGGACATTCGCTGCGGCGCCCGCCGCACGCAGGGTGAAGGTGGTCGTGGTGATCGTGGCGGCATTCACAGCCTTGTTAAACGTCGCCGTCACCGTTGTGTTGAGAGCCACACCCGTTGCGCCAGGTGCAGGCGACTCGGCGATCACTGCCAGCGATGTGGGGGTGAAGCTCCACACGGAGTTTGCGCCGAGTGCGGTGCCGGCTACGTCGGTCACGCTGCCAACCACCGTAGCGGTGTAGACCGTGCCTAGCGCCAGCGGGCCGGTGGGCGTGAGCGTGGCGATGGTGCCCGTGGCATCCAGCGTAACCGTTGCCGGGACATTCGCCGCGGCGCCTGCCGCACGCAGGGTGAAGGTGGTCGGAACAATCGAGGCGGCATTCATGGGCTTGCTGAACGTCGCCGTGACGGTCGTGTTGAGCGGCACGCCGGTTGCCCCAGGTGCGGGCGACTGGGCGATCACCGTCGGCGCGACGTCGGTGGTGAAGCTCCAAACCACATTTGCGCCGAGCGGCGTGGCGATGGTGTCGGCCACGGTCGCAGACACCGTAGCGGTGTAGACGGTGCCTTGCGCCAGCGGGCCGGTGGGCGTGAGCGTGGCAACGGTGCCGGCGGCGTTGACGGTTACGGTTGCGGGCACAGGAGCCGCGGCGCCAACGGCCAGCAGGCTGAAGGTGGCCGTGGTGATCGAGGCGGCATTCATGGGCTTGCTAAACGTCGCCGTGACGGTCGCAGTGAGCGGCACAGCGATTGCGCCTGGTGTGGGCGACTGAGCGATCACTGCCGGCGCTGCGCTGGTAGTGAAGCTCCACACGGAGGCCGTACCAAGCGGTGTGCCAACCGTGTCAGTCACGGTGGCAGTCACCGTAGCGGTGTAGACCGTGCCTGCCACCAGCGGGCTGGTGGGTGTGAGCGTGGCGATGGTGCCCGTGGCATCGAGGGCAACCGTTGCCGGGGCATTCACCACAGCCCCTGCGGCACGCAGGCTGAAGGTAGCCGCCGTGATCGAGGCGGCATTCATGGGCTTGCTGAACGTCGCCGAGACGGTCGCGTTGGTCGCCACACCGGTCGCGCCAGGTGCGGGCGACTGGGCGATCACTGTCGGCGCTGTATCCGTGGTGAAGCTCCAGACCACGGGTGCTGCGACCGTGACACCGGTAGTATCAGCCACGGTAGCGGCTATCGTAGCGGTGTAAACCGTCCCCGGCACCAGCAGAGCGGTTGGGGTGAGGGTAATGATGGTGCCGGTGGCGTTGACGGTTACCGTTGCCGGCACATCCGCCGCGGCGCCAGCGGCGCGTAGGCTGAAGGAGGCCGTCGTAACTGTGGCCGGGTTAAGGGGTCTGCTGAACGTCGCGCTGACCGTGGTATTCAGAGGTATACCGATCGAGTTCGGCGTCGGCGTTTGCAAGGTGACAGTCGGCCGCGTGGAGATGGTGAACGTGAAGATGGCCGGAGCGCTGACGTTGCCGGCGAGATCGGTAGCGATCACCTTGAAGGTGTACACGCCGTCGGGTTGCGCCGCATAGGCAATCGGCGAAGTGCAGGGCGCGAAGGCGTCCACACCGGTCGAGAGCGAGCACTGGAAGGTCACCGGAGTTTTGCTCGCCGTAAAGCTGAACGAAGGAGTGTTCACGGTGGTAAGGGCCGGCGGCGTCGCCGTTAGGGTCACCACGGGTGGCACGGTGTCAATCGTGAACGTGAACGTGGCCGGAAGGCTGGGGTTCAGGCCGGCGTCGAAGGCCACCACCGTAAAGGTATAGGTGCCATCGAGCTGCGGCGGGAAGGTCTTTGGTGAGGTACAGGGCGCAAACGCGGTCGCGGCCGTGAGCGACAGCGAGCACTGGAAGGTAGTGCCCGTGTTCGAAGTGAACGCGAAAGTCGGGGTCTTGATATTTGTCGGGGTCGGCGGATGGCTGGTAATGGTCACCGTCGGAGGAGTGAAGATGATGACCTCATTACAAGCCGGAAAGGTCGGTGCAGTGGGCACGTTCCCCGACTGGGGCGGCAACTGCAGCAGGCCGAGGGAGCCGTTCCCGTTGGGCGGGCCAAACGGGAAGAAGGAGATAATCTTGTCGCGCGCAGCGGGGGGCACTGCCGGCAGACCGCCAGCCAGCGGGCTGGGGACGATGCGGGGATCCCAACCGGAAAACGGGAAGGGACACAGGGGTTGTGCAGTCGCCTCACAGGGACCATTGCAGCCGTTCGGTCCAACCCGGCGGTCGAGGGTCCATGGTACCCCCTCGAAGATGTAGGGGAAGGTCATCAGACCGAGGTCAACCTCGTCAAACGCAGGGAAGTCAATCGGCACTGGCGTCAGGTATTGGCCGCTCTGCGCGACATTCCCAGAGATGTCCAGGGCGACGACCCCGGGCAGCAATTCCTTCTGGTGCCGGGTATGCGCGATGACTTCACGGGTGCTGGGGATGAGGATACGAGACAACTCGTCTACGGTGCCGCCCCCCGGACAGACAGTGAAGCCTGCGCCGGTGAGAGCGAGGCAGGGATCCTTCTTGAGCACAGCTCCCGTAGTGAAATTTACGATATAGATGATCCTCCACAGCTGGCTCCCCGGAACGCCCAGAAAGGCGTCTGGATTATTTACAGTCGAGCCGAGGGGCAGCTCGTGCGATATATTGTTTTGGTCGGTGTGCAAAGAGAAGAGGTCAAACAGTGGAGCTGTGCCGAACGCTAGCGCAGGGTCGGTCCCAGTTCCGAAGAAGCGAGCCCGAACCATATCCCGTGGGTAGCCGGGGACCTCCCATTTGCTGTCAGAGAAGTAGACGTAGTCGGGTTGGGTGGGGGTGTGCTGGGTAAGCAGCTTCGCGGAAACAAGAGTGTTCCAGGCGGAGAAAAACGAAACGCCATTGACCACTTCATAGTTGCCGACCACCGTGAGGTGATCGCCCACCAAGATGGGAGCAAAGCGGGTGGAATCGGCAACCACATTGGAGGCAGCGCTGCGGTTGGTGGCCGGGCAGAACGCGTCGGCCGCGCTACGGGGGATGCAAATCGGGAAGCCTGTTGCGAACACGTTGGTGTAGTTCTTGGGATCCAAAATGAAGCGGTCGTCCGGACTACAGTTGGGTCCTCCCAGTGGAGAGCAACCCAGCCCACTTTGAATGCTATGCACGGCTGTGGGATCGTTCAGACGCACAATGACGCCGCCGCTGTCGGCGTTCGGCGTGCCTTGCAACCGGAAATACCCCTGCGCGTTGTTGATGAAGGTCACCTTGCCGGTCAGAGTGTCACCCGGGTCCGGCGCTGTCCCTTTATGGATCAGAACATGGCCAGCGATAACACGCCCGTCGGGCAAGCGATTGGCGAAAATGGTGGTGCTGGAATGCCCTTCTGCGGCGAGTCCGCTCACGTGGGAAAGTCTGGCGAACTGCCAGAGGGTAATGCGGTTGGCGGGCAGCTCGAGGAGCAGGTTGCGGGGGATGATCACCTGCTGGGTGCCGACGGTGATGGTGCCGCCCGCAAAGATGTCTGTAGGGCTAAGAGGAGCATCAGTGGTGATGGCTGTGATCGTGCCACTGATCGTGGACTGTTTCACGCCGGGAGTCAGTTGAGCTTGTGCGGTAGCGGCCCAGCCGAACACCAGCAGGACCGCCAGGGCCGCACTTAGAGCGACACCCCACCTGCGGGTGTGGTGCGGTGTGGCACCGCCCAGCGGCAGACTCGCACTGTCGCTTCCAGTTCGGAATCCGAAGAGTTTTTCTGAGTTCATTATTGTTCTTCTCCCTTTCAGTGCCAGAGCCTGGCCGACGGTTTGCCAAATTCTTTTGCTCGTTGTGTTGGTTGTCAGTTTCATCGGCATCCTCCTAAGGCACCAAAGGAATGGTGAGTAAGCCGACGGCGGCGTTGGCGGTGGGCCCGCCAAACGGGAAGAAAGCAATAGGTTGGTTGCGCACCCCGAGGGGCAGCGCAATCTGCCCGCTCAGCGGGCTGACGGCCGTGCGCGGATCAATACCGGAAATGGCGAACGGAGCAAGCGGTGCCTGAACCGTCCCGCAAGGCCCAATGCAGCCGCCCGGTCCCACGCGGCGGTCGATGTTCCACGGAATGCCCTCAAAGATGAACGGGGTGCTGAGGCGGCCCGTGTCCACCTCCATGAAGTTCGGGAAGTCAACCCCTACGGGCACCACGAGCTGGCCGCTCACCGTCACTCTCCCTTGGAGGTCCCTCGCCACGACCCCGGGGTTCAACTCCTTCTGGTGGCGAGTGTGGGCGATGGCCTCGCGAGCAACGGGGCTAAGGATGCGCGTCTCCTCTTCGACGGTTCCCCCTAGCGGACATACGAAGCCGAAGCCGGCAGCAATGAGATCGGCGCAAGGAGAGAAGCCAGGCAGGGCCCCCCTACTGAAAACTACGTCATAGATGATCCGGAAGAGCTGGCTCCCCGGAACCCCTAGGACGGCGCGTGGATGATTCACAGTCGAGCCCAGGGGCAGCTCATGAGCGACGTTGGTCTGATCAGTGTGCAGGGCGAACAGATCAAACCGTGGAGCCGTGCCTGGCACCTGTGCGGCGGAATCGGTCCCAGACCCGAAGTACCGTCCCCGAACCCGGTTCAGCGGGAAGCCGGGGACCTCCCAGCGTGTGTCGCTCAACTGAACGTAGTCCGGCTGGGTGGGGATGTTTTGCGTAATCAATTTGGCAAACACTTGAACGGACCAGGCCGACAGAAACGTCACAAGGTTCACTGTCTCGTAGTTGCCGACCGCAGTGAGGGTGTCGCCCACCCGAATGGGAGCAAAGCGGGTGGAATCGGCGACCACATTGGTGAGAGCGCTGCGGTTGGTGTCCGGACAGAAGGGGTCGCCCAAACCGGTAGGGTTGCTGGCCGCAGCGCGCGTCGCACTGGCAACCGTGCTGGGGATGCAGGCCGGCATACCGGTGACAAAGACAACCGCGTGACCCCGGGGATCCGGAGCGAAGCGATCGTCGGGGCTGCAGTTGGCTCCACCGAGAGGGGAGCAACCAAGCCCCTGCTGGATGGTGTAGCGGCCCAAAGGATCGTTGATCCGAACCATGGTCCCGCCAATGTCGGCGTTGGGCGTCCCTGCGATCCGGAAGTATCCGTCGGTGTGGTTGATGAAAGTCACGTCACCGGTCAAGCTCTCATTCCCTTTTTGGATCGCGACTGAGCCGGCGATGATTCGGCCGTCAAGCAGCTGATTGGCGAGGATGGTCGCCAAGCCGATCCCCTCAATCGGGACACCGCTGACGTGACCGCCCTGAACGAACTGCTGCAGGCTCAGCCGATTATTTCCAGGTGTGTCGAGGAGAAGGTTACGGGGGATGATGACTGTGTAATCGCCCGTAACCGCTAAGGGGATGGTTCCAATTGAGATTGTGCCACTGGAAAAGACGTCGCCCGGCACGTCCAGAGTGATGGCCTTGATCAGGCCGACGACCGTTATCGGCACCGCGCCCGGAGGCGGAGCCACCTGTGCGGAGGCCGTGCCCGAAGCAAGTACGAGCAGGGCCGCCACGGCCACACTCAACAGGGCCAGAGCCACCCGCCGCGCGGGGCGCCGTGCTAGCCCACCCACAGAAGACTGACTTAGAATCTCTGTCCCAGCTATTGATCCGAAGAATCTCGCTGCTTTCATCATGACACTCCCTTTGTGTGAGGACCTTCTCAAGACCTTTCCCTGAAAATGAACCGACGCAGAATGTGCTGGCCCCTTTGCTTACACGCCATCCTGAGACACCAAGAGGCACACGTGCAGCATTGGCTCGTCAGCTCTGCCGCCTGCGATACGACCGCAGGCGTCAAATGGGATGGGTTTGTCCCATCTCCGCATCTCCTAGTTGTTGATTGTCACCACCACGCTTAGAACTTCGGCTGGGCTAGCCTGGTGAGTCATCGATGCTGCAAGGGCTTGCAGTTATCGATCTGCTGCGAGGACGTTGCGGGGAGATTCGCACACCTGCAACGTCATGGCAAGTAACAAAAAAATTATAGTAAGAAAGTACTAGGAAGATGGGGGTACAACCATGGCAGGCGACGGTCCCATCCACCAGCTGAAAGTGTAGGACTTCCGTGTAGGACTTCTGTACCACAAGCTGGTTGATCCGAACAACCAGAATGCCGGCGCTCTGCACCAGGACGCACCTTTTTGGGGGGAGCTGATAGCTTATTGCAACGGGCAAAATCTACGGGACAGTCGGCACTGCGAGACTGAGCAGGTACCAGGCCGGCTTCTGGGTGACAGCTAGCAAGAAAATTTCAGTACGAAAGTACTGCCAAGATAGGGGCGCAACCATCGCCGACGACAGTCCCATCCACTAACTGAAAATGTAGGACTTCCGTTCCGCAACCTGGTTGACCGAACAGCTAGATCCGGCGCTCTGCACTGCGGGCTCTCTTTTGGCGAGCTAAAAGCGTTACTGCTGATTAGTTCCAACGGACAAATTCTACCGGGCCAGGCGGCTTTGCGAGACTGAGGAGGCACCGCCGACTTCTGGATGCCAAATTGCAAGAAATATGCGCGGCGAAGCTGAGGTGATTGTGCCTGACGGATGTAACTGGTCTCCGCTGTATGTAGTAAGCGCCAGGACAGGGGCAGCACGACTGAGAATGAGCTGGCCTTTCTAGATTCCAACGGAGGGCATAAACGCCGACGAATGCATTAGTAAGATGTGAAACCGATGGAGGATTTTGCGTTGACCGCCTCTTCCCCAACAGGCAGTATGGCTGCAGGAGTCCCTCTCAGTCTCTCGTCAAGAGAGTTCCGGGTTTGGGAACCAGGTACCAGCGAGCATGTTCTTCAGCACTTTTGGGAGTGTCCGAGGAATTCTATCTAGACAGGACGCTACCGCGTGCCTGGTCCGCAGGCTCTTTCCGCCCTAGAGTCCAGCCTGAAGCGGTCACTGGAATGTGCAACGGGCTCTGGCGAGGCGAGATTTCGCCGGGCCCAGATACGGTACCCCGCCACATCCGGAGCGAAGTGCGCTAAGAGTCTCAAGTAAGGAGCTACACAGTGCAATTCCGCCGCAGCCGTCGTCCAAGGGAGGTTCGAATGAGGAGATCCAGCGCATCCCCATGCGGGAAGTGCCGCGCCATACTGAGCGCATTAATACTGCTGTGCCTGAGTCTGTTTGCGGCCGCGCAAGTACGGAAGCCTGATCCGGCCCGTTCGGCGTCACCGGCAAAGCCGCAGAAGCCTGCGGCCACGACGACCACTCGGCCGCCGGCCCAGCAGTCGCCAGCCGGGGGTTCGAAGCGAGCGCAGGCACTGGGTGCCGTTCGCGAGGACGAAGACTATCTGAAAGAGCGCGAGGAGTGGTTCCTCGGCGACCGGACGCTCCCCGACGGCTCGGTTGCCACGGGCCTGCGCCAAAGAGCGTTGAAGCACGTGGACCAAATGATTGAGGTGCAGCGAAAAATGGGCTTGCTGCCGGCGGAGAATGCGGCGCCCTTGGCCACGGATTTCCCAGGCCCCGCGGCGTGGACTTTGATTGGACCACAGCCCATCAACGTGGGTTCGAGCGGCTTTTTTCCCTTCAACGGCGGTCCGAGCAATTCGGGGCGCGTTACGGCGCTGGCGGTAGATCCCAAAGATCCCAACGTGGTTTTCCTTGGCGCCGCGGCCGGAGGCGTTTGGAGAACTCCCGATGGCGGCTTGCACTGGACGCCGATGACCGATAACCAGCCCTCGCTGTCAATCGGCTCGCTGGCTATCGATCCCACCAGCTCGAGCACCATCTATGTCGGCACGGGCGAGCAGAATTTCTCCGGTGACAGTTATTATGGCGCCGGCGTGCTGAAATCCATCGACGGTGGCGCGACCTGGATGCAGCAGGGCGTAGGCGTTTTTACTGGCCCCCTAGGCGCCCCCTTCGGCGCCAGCCGCCTGGACGGCGGCGCCCACATCGGCGCCATCGCCGTGGACCCGTTCAAAAATCAGATTGTTCTTGCGGGGGTGTCTCGCTTCAGCTCTCCCGCTGCCTCAGGCATCTACCGCACGACCGACGGCGGGAGTAACTGGGCCGGCCCGCTGGCAATGGGCGGCGCGACGGGCGGCGCGGCGGGCACGGAAATCGTGTTTGATCCCGTCAACAGTGGAGTAGTGTATGCGGCGCTGGGCAACGCGGTTGGCGCGACGGTCAACGGCGTCTATCGCTCGACTGACGACGGCGCTAACTGGACGAAGATTGGCTCCGCTCCCGCATCTGCGAATCCCTTCCCCACTGCGAACGTCGGCCGCATCGCCATTGACCTTGCGCGCTCCGCTCCTGACACTCTCTTTGCCCTCGTCGCCAAGGCTGACGGGACCGGGCAACTCGGTTTGTGGAAGACGAGCAACGCAAATAGCGGCGCCAGCGCCGATTGGATTCAGCTACTAACCACTACGCCGGACTTCTGCACCTCGACCGGCGGTTCGCAGTGCTTCTACGACCTGGTTATTCGCGTCCACCCGCAGAATCCGAATGTGGTTTTTGCCGGCGGCTCCACCGGGGACTTCGACAATGGGAGGGCACTGTGGCGTTCCACCAACGGCGGCGCGAACTGGTTTAGCGTCGCCCCCGGGGCGACCACCAGTCTTCACGTGGACCTGCACGCCCTGGCGTTCTCCGCCAATGGCGGCCGCCTCTATATCGGCAACGATGGAGGGGCTTGGCGGTTCGACAGTCCCACTGGACGCGTTGACTTCATCGATTTGAACCCCACCTTGGCCATCACCATGTCCTACCCCGGCCATGGCGTTCATTTCTCCGATGAAAACATTATGTTTGTGGGAAGCCAGGACAACGGCACGCAACGCTACAGCGGCGCGCCGGCCTGGGACCTCGTCACCCCCGGTGACGGCGGCCAGGCGGCTATTGATCCCAACGCCCCCAGCGCGGTGTACACGACGTGCCAGTTCGTCTGTATCTTTCGCTCCATCACGGACGGAACCTCGGTCTTGAACTATGCTTTCAAGACCAAAGGCATTGTTTCCACCGATCGGACGCGTTTCATCGCCCCTCTCACCCAAGATCCGAGCAACGCCGGGCGGGTCTATTTCGGCACTTTTCGCGTCTATCTCACCACCGATTTTGCCGAGAACTGGACGCCCATTTCGCCCGATCTGACCGGCGGGACTGGTGTGCTCAACGCGATCGCGGTGTCGCGCCGCAACCCCAACACGGTTTATGTGGGTGCAGGCACTGGGCAAAGCATCGCGACCTCTTTTCCCGGTAAGGTTTGGAAAAGCATCAATGCGCTGCAGAACAGCGGGGTAACCTGGACGGATATCACGGGTGTGAACCAGCTCCCGCCCAGGAACATCACCGCCGTCGCGGTGGATCCGAACGACCCGACCGCAAACATTGCTTACGCCACTTTCTCGGGGTTTTCCGGGTTTGGCGGTGACACCAAAGGCCACGTCTTTCGCACCGCCGACGGTGGCGCTAACTGGCAGGACGTCAGCGGTACCGGGACGACCGCGCTGCCCAACGTCCCGGTGAACGATATCTTGCTCGATGACCTTATTCCCAACGCCGCTTACGTGGCCACCGACGTCGGCGTATTCCGGACCGCCGATGCAACCCAGGGCGTCTGGACGCCTGTTGTGGGCCTCCCGAGGGTCGTCGTGCTGTCCCTGAACGCGCGGGGCAAATCGCGCATCGTGCGCGCTTCCACCAGCGGCCGCGGCACGTGGATCATTCAGGATACCAACGTAGCAATTCCTGCGGGGCCATTTCTGTCTTCCATCCGGCCAACGTCTGTGCAGGCCGGTTCCACCACGGCCGTAACACTGACCGCCGTGGACGGCGCCAATTTCACCTCAACCTCCAGAGTTCAGTGGGACGGTAGCCAGACCGGCGTAACGACGACTTTTGTCAGCGCCAATAAGCTGACGGCAACCCTTGATCCGAGCTTGTTCATGGCCGCGAATGTCGGCGTGCACCAGATCACTGTAGTCGAGCCCGGCCCGCCTCCGGTGAGCTCCGATTTCTTACGCTTCAGTGTGCTCGGCGCCGCACCCACGATTACTTCGCTCCTGCCCAACACTACCAGCGCCGGCGGACCCAGCTTCAATCTGCAGGTGAACGGGACAGGCTTCAATTGCAGCACCACGCCCGGCGTGGGTTCCACGGTTTCCTTCCGGGGGGTTTCCCACACGCCCTTGGCCTCACCACCGTGCTCCCCTAACCAAATGATGACCGTGGCCATTGGGGCCAGTGAAATCGCCGTGGGAGGAAATGGCAACGTGGCGGTTTTCACGCCACCGCCTGGCGGCGGGAACTCCAGCCCGTTCAGTTTTCCCATCACTGCGCCGCCGCCGGCAAACGACAACTTCGCCCAAGCCATTAATGGGAGCCCCACACCCTTCAGCGACACGAAGGATAGCTCCGGCGCGACGACAGAACCCGGCGAACCCGCCCCGGGATGTACCGCTGGTCAAAGCCCTCAGACCAAGAGCATTTGGTACACATTCACTCCAGCAGGCAACGGAACAGTTACGGCGGATACCAACGGTACCACTTACGACAGCGTGCTCCAGGCGGTGACAGGCACTCTTGGAAACTTTACGTCAGTAGCCTGTGCTGACCTCAACGGCCCTGGCGTGGGCGAGACGGTCAGCTTTACCGTCACGGCTGGTGTCCACTACTTCTTTGTAATCTCGGACTTCAACGGAGTTGGCGGCGCCACAGTTTTCCATCTCACCGCGTCTACCACCGGTGGGCCGGCCCCGGCCGCCTCGTTCAATCCGACCAACGTGCCCTTTGGTAGCCAGAAGGTAGGCACCACGGCCGGCACGACCAACATGCAGATCACTAACTCTGGGACGGCCACTCTGAACATCACCAGCATAACCAAGACGGGCGCAAACCCGGGCGACTTCAATTTGGTCGCTCCAACCGCGGGAACGCCGACGTGTCCTACGGGGCCGAGCACCTTGGCCCCGCAGAGTAGCTGCTTCCTCGGGGTCAATTTCGCGCCGACCGCCGCTGGGGCCCGGGCCGCCAACGTCAGTGTCAACGACAACGTACCCGGCAGCCCGCAGACGGTCCCGCTATCAGGCAACGGTACGGCCCCGGCAGTGACCCTGGCGCCCGCCAGCACAGCCTTCAGCCAAAACGTCGGCACGACGAGCACCGCGACGAACGTGCAATTGACCAACACCGGTACAGCGGCGCTCAACATCGCAGGCATCACATTGACCGGCGCCAACGTGGGCGAATTCGCTCTGGTGGCACCAACCGGAGGGGCGACGCCGGCGTGTTCGTTCGGCGCCAGTAGCATCAACGCAGGGAGCAGTTGTTTCTTCGGCGTGAACTTTACCCCGGCATCGACCGGGGCAAAGAGCGCCAGCGTGAGCATTGGGGATGATGCTGCGAATAGCCCGCAGACGGTGCCGCTGACCGGCACCGGCACCACGCCTGGGGTCGCGCTGTCCTCGACGAACGTCGCGTTTGGCAACGTGAACATGGGTGACAGCAAGGCCGCTGCGCCGGCAGTTACGCTGACCAACTCCGGCACCGGTCCGCTGACCATCACCGCCATCAACATCACTGGTACGGATGCTGCTCAGTTCACCCAAACCAATACGTGCGGAGCGTTGCCGGCGACCATCGCGGCCAATGGCACCTGCACGATCACGCCGTCATTCCGGCCGACTTCGACCGGCCCCAAAAACAACGCCTCGCTGAGCATTGCCGATAATGCCGCCACCAGCCCGCAGGCGGTTCCGCTGACCGGCATCGGCGTCGATTTCAGCATTTCCGGCCCGCCGACCGCGGTGACGGTGGCTGCGGGCCAGCCGGCCAACTTCACGATCAACCTGACCGGCGGCCCGACGACCAACACCATCACATTCTCCGCCACGGGCAACCCGGCGGCCACCTCGGTCACGTTCAACCCCGCATCGATTCCGGCGGGCAGCACCACGGGCATTACGACCATGACGATCACAACCACGGCGCGGTCGGCGGGATCGGCGCCGCCGCAACGCGGTCCGGCAAACCCGCAGACGCCGCTCGTCCTGCCGTTGAGTGTGGTAACCGCCGCGCTGGCGCTGATGAGCCTGTCTATGACGCGCCAAGGCAGCCGCGCGAAACCCTACGCGGCCTGCCTGCTGCTGACTCTGTTCCTTGCCTCGGCGGCTTTTATCCTCGGATGCGGCGGTGGAGGGAAGCCCAGCGGGACGCCCCCCGGTACGTCCACCATCACCGTGACGGCGACGTCGGGCTCGGTGTCGAGGGCGGCCACAGTCACGCTGACTGTGAACTGAGACAGCTGCCAAGGGGAGGCACAGCAACCGACCAAGCGGCAACGATGAACGAGCCCGCGGCAGGGATCGTAGATCTCCGCCCTCTGGCCTCCTCTTACTGCTGGGGAGCAACACGATTGCGGCCCGGTGCTAGAATCGCGCCGGGTTCATCTCATCGAAGCCTCGCCAATTCTGCCGTGGCTGGCTCTACCGCAGGCCCGGTTTGGGGCACACCGGAGAGGGTTTCGCATGGCCGACCTGAGCGCGCAGGTCAGCCAGTGTGCTGGCATCGAGCTCCGGCTGGTGCGAGCTTCCGGCGCTCGCCAGCGCCGCGGCAAATTCCATCTCCCCGTCGGTGCCACGCAATCCGATCGCTTTCTCGATCATCGCGTAGCCGTCGAGACCACCAGCAAAATTCTCCGGTAGCCAGGTTCCGCGCTGATCTAGCGAGAAAGACTTAGTGACCCTACAGGACTGATGGTACTTATAAACTAGGTTTGCGGAGGAGTAGTGCAGCGCTCCGCCTGCTACAGATCCCCGAAAATTTCTTCCAACCTTCGATTAGCTATATTTTTGGGCTGAATTCGCACCCTATATTGAATAGCGCAGCGCTCCACGTCCCGAGTCGCTCCTCCCGCAGAAAGAGAAAAATCAAGTGGAACCCCATAGTCAGAATGACTCGGGGGCGTGTGGAGCTGCGGCCGGTCCTCAGCTTCGGATCGGGATCCTCGCCGAACGCCGGTATCTTTCCCAGTCGCAACCAAGCGGAATGATTGCCAGCTTGCGGGCTCTCGGCCACCAGGTAATGGTGATCGACCCGGAGGCGGCCTACTACGAACTCAATGATGCGCACTGGCTGACGAGCCTGAATCTGGTCGTCGCCCGCGGCCGAAGCTGGGCCGTGCTTTGCCTGCTGAACTGGGCTGAAGCGCGGGGAATCCCAACTGTCAATCAGCGCGCGGCCATCGCTGCAGTACACAACAAAGCCGAAATGGCTGTTGCGCTAACCTCGGCCGATGTTCCTACACCACTGACCTTACTTGGGCCGACGCACAACCTCGCACGCGGGACTGACGCTCGGGTGTACCCACTCGTTATCAAACCTGTTTTTGGTGACAACGGGCGGGGCCTGCACCTTGTGAACAACCCTCAGGAATTGGCAGCCCTGGAATGGCCGGAACCCTTCGCCCTGGCGCAGCAATTTGTACCCGGCAACGGCTACGACCTGAAGCTCTATGCCATCGGCGACGAAATCTGGGCTGTGCGAAAACCTTCGATGTTCGATCGCAAGGGGAAACACAAGCCCAGCGCGGCTCCGGAGAAAAGTCCGCGGGCCGAATTGCTGCCCCTCTCGCCTGACTGGGAGGAGCTGGCGCGCCGCTGCGGCAGGCTGTTTGGGCTGGAGCTTTATGGCCTCGATTGCATGGAGACCCCTAATGGCCCCGTCGTCATTGAGGTGAACGAATTTCCCAACTACACAGGCGTGCCGGGGGCAGACGAGAAGCTAGCCGAATATATCGTCTGTCGCGCGCAAGGGGAAAAACAACGGGGGAGGGAAACGTGCGAATCGGTTTCTTGATGCTGCGCTATCCGCCCACGCGCATGAGTAACATCCTGCCGGAGGTTGTCCGGCTGCTCTCGGAGTGGGGAGCGAAGGTGGACGTCATCTACCCGGAGGAGCAACTCGTCGACTTGTCCAAGGTGAGGGTCGAACATGACCTTTACATCCTGAAGGCTAAAACTGAACTCGCCTTAAGCCTCGCCGGAGTCCTGCACGCGGCTGGTGCCGCTTTCCTGAATCCTTACCCGGTCTCCATGACGCTACACGACAAAATCATGACCTTCCACGTTCTGCAAGCGGCGGGCCTGCCCACACCCGAAACCTACGTGGCCTCCCACCCCGATCAACTGACTCCCCTCCTGGACGAAGGGCCCCTAGTGGTCAAGCCCTACAATGGCTCGGATGGCAAAGGCGTGCGCGTGGTCTGGGATGCCGACGAGCTTCACGATGCGCCCTCCAACCAGGAACCTCTTTTCGCCCAGCGCTACTACGAGCCGCAAGGGCGCGACCGCAAGATTTATTGCATCGGCGGCCAGATCTTCGGCGTGAAACGTGTCTGGCCGGCTCGCACCTATGAGCAGAAGCTCGGCGAGCCCTTCACGATAACCCCCGAGCTGCACAACATCTCTTTACGCTGCGGGCGTGCTTTCGGCATCGACCTCTATGGGCTGGATATCATTGAGAACAACGGCAAGTCCTATGTGGTGGATGTCTCGAGCTTCCCGGGGTTCAAAGGCGTTCCCGACGCCGCGCTGCGCCTGGCCGACTACATCTACAGCGCCGGCCAGCGGGTATTGAATGGCGAACCTTTATTGCCGAGTCAGGAGAAGGAGGTCGAGGCATGAAAGCGGTCGTGATCGGCCCCGGACGAGTCGGCTGCGGTTTCGCCGGCCAGTTACTGCATGCATCGGGATATGAAGTTGTTTTTGTGAGTCGGAATGAGACTCTAGTGAAACACTTCAATCAAGTAGGTCGGTACCGTGTCAGGCTGGCGGAAGCTCGGCGATCACAAGAAATCCTGGTGACTGGAATCCGCGCCATTTGGGCGGGCGAGCCTGACCGCGTGGCAGGTGCCATCGCAGAAGCGGACCTTGTGGCTACCGCCGTCGGCGCCCAAAGCCTGCCCGAAATCGCTCCGCTCATCGCTGCTGGCCTAGCTCAGCGCCGCCAGCCCACCAACGTGCTGGCGTTCGAGAACTTGATTGATGTGGCTCCCTACCTATTCGGGCTGATCATGCTTACTCCAGACAGCTCCTCCCTTGCCCAGCACGGCCTCTCCGGCGCCCTGGTCAGCCGAGCGGTCACCCAGAGGATCGGGGATCCAGCCAAGGATGAGCCACTCCTGTTCGTGGGTGACCCGCCGGCTACCTTCGTGGTGGATGGCCTGGGCCTGCGTCCGCCACTACCAAAGATTGATGGGATGAGTATCACAGAGAATTACCCTGCCATGGTCCTACACAAACTGTACACCTTCAGCGCCGGCCATGCGACAACCGCTTACCTGGGAGCTCTGAAGGGATATCACTACATCCACAGTGCTATCCGCGATGCTGAAATTCGGGCTGCGGCGCTGGCCGCCATGCGCGAAGGCCAACGCGGGCTGGCGGCCTGTTACGGGCCGGAGCTGGCCGGCGATCAAAGTGAACTGCAGCAGATCGTGGCACGCTTTGAGAACGCGGCTCTGAACGATCCTATCGCGCGCGTGTGTCGCGATCCGCGACGCAAGCTCGGTGCAGATGAGAGGCTCGTAGGCGCGGCGCGATTGGCCGAGGAAGCGGGGATTCTTCCTCACAAGCTGGCACTGGCGGCAGCCGCAGCCCTTTGCTTTTCCAACCCATCCGATCCGTCGGCGGCCAAGCTCCGGCGGGAAATCGAGACGATGGGTCCCGAGCAGACACTTCGGCGGGTGAGCGGGCTCGATCCAGATCGCGGTGTCGGCAAATTGGTAGCCCACGACTTGGGCCGGCTTTCCAGCGGCCAGTGCCGGGGGAACTTGCTGCTCAGCCTGGAAAAGCTGATCTGGTCCTGGACCGCGTGAGGCGTCTCATTGTCTGGAGAGTTGCGTATTCTCGCGCGGCAGTTCGCGCAAGCTGAGGTGAAACGATGAAGCTGTATTTCTTGCTGGCCCGTCGCGTGCCGCCGGTGCCGAGCCAAATCGTGCTGGAAGTCTCTGAGATCCTGAGGTGTCGCGGCTTCCGGGTTGAGAGCGGCATCGCCGAGGAGATGCTGGTGTCCCCCGACCGGCTGGCTTCGACACATGATCTCTACCTGCTCAAATCCTACACCGCGTTATCGCTCAGCCTCGCGGGCGTGTTGCACACCGAGGGCGCGCGGTTGCTCAATCCCTATCCGGGGTGCCTGGCTTCGCGAGATAAGATTCTTGCTTCCAAACTTCTCTGCGCCGCCGGGATTCCAGCGCCCCGCTGCTGGGTCACGGCGGACCTGAAGCTGTTGGACCCGATCGTCGAGGAGACTCCGCTCATCGTTAAGCCTCACATGGGCTGGCGCGGTGAGGGAATTCACATCGTGCGTAACCGGCGGGAACTCGCCGCCATTCCGCAACCTCAGACACCCGTGTTGATCCAGGAATATCTCCAGGGCACCGGTGAGGACTTGCGGATGTATATCGCCGGCGATCAAGTCTTCGCCGTGCGCAAGCGTTTCTCCTCCGCCAGCTTTGCCGAACCCGGGCAGCCGTGTGCGGTCAGTTCGGAACTCCGCGATATCGCCTTGCGCTGCGGCCGGGCCTTTGGCCTGGGCCTGTACGGGATGGATCTGATTGAAACTCCCGACGGCCCCAAGGTGGTGGATGTGAATTATTTCCCCGGCTACAAAGGCGTGCCCGACGCCGCGGTTGCGGTGGCTGATTACATCGAGCGCTTCGCCACCTGGTGGTGCTCCCTCCAGCCGCCGGGAATGGTTGTGCCGACCGGCGCACCCCACGCTTCCGGCCCAGCAGGCGTCCTCATGACCCCCGGCAAGGGTTCGCACCTGGCCCGCCGCTGACCCACAGCACTCATGGACCCAGATGAAGCGACAAGTCAACGTTCCGCTGATTGCGATCGTCGGAGAGGGTTTGCTCTCTCGCCTCAGCTTCGGCCTGATCAGTTTCGCTCTACCTCTCTACGCTCGTCATCTGGGGTTCAGCCTCAGTCAGGTAGGCATTCTTGTCGCTCTGAACAGCGCTGTGGCCGTGGCCTTGAAGCCGCTCCTGGGTTGGGCCGCCGACCGCTTCGGCCTGAAACGCACCTTCGTTGCCGCAATCAGCCTGCGCAGCTTGGTCTCGCTGTTCTTGGGCTTCGCCACTGCGCCGTGGGAACTCTTCGCCATCCGGACCGCGCATGGCTTGTCCATGTCACTGCGCGATCCTTCTGCGAATGCCTTAATTGCCGAGCACGGCGGAGAGAAATCCGTGGCTTCCGCCTTCGCCTGGTACCAGACGGCCAAGAGCGTGGCGGGCTCGGTAAGCAAGGCCTT
>QHYU01000083.1 GCA_003224235.1 Acidobacteriota bacterium | reverse complement strand
TGTGGGAACAGGGCCAGCGCGGCCGGACAAAATAACGCGCAGCCCAACAGGGCTTCCGGCCAGCGGCTTACTTGTTTTCCTTACTCCGCTCGGTGGTTGACTTGCAAGGGAGGAGAGTGGCTTGGTACGCGACCTGCCACTCCTTCATCTTGGCGCCCCGCTCGTTGACCATTTCGAGCTTCCATCTGCGAGGCTTGGTCACCGGTTCGGGCAGGTCCACTTCCAACCGGTAGAATTGGGCCATCTGCAGGTACAACCCCTCAGTGGCAGCTTTTAGGGCCAGACGGTCCTTCTCCTTCGCGGGATACTGCAGGTCGCTCCACGGGGTACCACTCAGGCCAAGGGTGGTCCCGCCGGTAGCTTGCACAAGTTGAAGAAAGTCATGTCGTGCAGACTCCTCCTCTGGGGCTATCCGATGTCCCGGATAGTCCACCACTAGGAAGCTAAACAAGCGAATGCCAGCAGAAACGAGAGCTTCTTCCACTGCGACCGGGGAGCTCTTGCTTGCGTTGTCCCCGCCATCGGTGATCGCGTAGATGACGTCGCCGGGAGTGGCTGGTTCGAGCAATTTGAGGCCTTCCAGAACCGTATCTAGGAGTGGCGTGCGCCCAGCAGGCAAGCGATCGGGCGTACGACCCGCCCGAACTTGGGCAATTCTTTCCAAAACAGTCTTGGGCCCGGCGGAGAAATCCACTTCTTGCTTGACTTTGTCGTTGAAGACGATCAGAGCCACCGAGCTATCTGGCGGAGCGTGCGCGGCGACGTCACTGGCCGCCCTTAGAACGAGATCCCATTTCCCCTTTGTCAAGCCCGCCATGCTCCCGCTGGCGTCGAGCAGCACCACGATCCGCCGCGGCCCCAGGTCCCTCGTGGCTGAGAGAATCCGCACCGGCTTGCGGCGAAACTCCCCCTTGAAGCTGCTGGTGGGAACGCTGGCGACGGGCTGGCCCGCTAGCGTGAGCACGCTGGCCATCACCGTGCGCCGCAGGCAGGGCGTTTCTTGCGCCAGTGCCTCCAGGAGCAGCCCGGCCGTCACGATGCATGGCAGCACGAGCGTATGCCTGAGGAAAATCGTCTTCCACCGTCGCATTTGAGCAGCCATCTCGGAGGTTGGCCAGCATACTACACGGCTTTAAGTAAACGGGTGGTAATCAATGGATGGCATATCCGCCTTAGATAGACTGCGCAGGTGCAAACCCGCAGGCCAAACAAACACGATACATTTTGGCGACGCTCCCACTTTAACGACGTTGCTCGCGGTATAATTTAAGGATGGCTTCTGTGGGACGTAATCCATCCGCGCTTGCTGGTTCACGCGCCGAGTGTGGAGTGACGCCGAACCCGGCGCGCGTGCTGGCGATTGACTATGGCCGGCGGCGGCTGGGTTTGGCGCTGTCAGATGAGCTGGGGCTGACGGCGCAGCCGCTCACAACTCTAGCGCGCACGAATCGGCGAGACGACTTGCGCTGCCTACGCGAACTCGTGCGCCGGCACGGCGTCCAGCGCATCATTGTCGGCCACCCGCTGCATCTCGATGGCAGCGCGGGCGAGATGGCGGCCGAAGCCGCGCGGTTTGCCGCGCGCATCGAAAAACAGTTGAGCCTTCCGGTCGAGCTGGTAGACGAGCGGCTCAGCAGTTGGGAGGCGGAACAGATGCTCGCGGTCAAGGAAGCATATTCAGCCGAGCGCCGTGGCTTGGCCCGCCGCCAAGGCGGCCGAGGAGTCCGGAGGCGGCGTGGCAGGGGAGTCCGCATTCAAGAATCCCCGAAAATTGACCAAATGGCTGCCGCAGTAATCTTGCGGGACTATCTGGGGCGTGAACGCGCTCGGGCTGATTCCGCTGAGTCTGCGGCAACTATACCGACACAACAAGCGCGCCACAAGCGCGAGCAGGCGAGGAGCTGAGATGCGACGTATCGGAGTAGTGGTATTCTTGCTGGGGCTGGTTGGGGTGGCGGTGTGGTTCACCGCATCTCTCTATCTGCCGTATCAAAGCTTCCCGAAGGAGGGCGTCTTCGTCGAGGTGCCGCGCGGCGCCTCCGGCAGAGTAATTGCGCGTCTGCTGTCGGAGAAGGGAGTGGTGCGGAGTAGCTTGGCATTTGAAGCGCTGTGCCGGTGGCGCGATCGCTCCAAGCTGGTAGCCGGCGACTATTTCTTCGACCACCCGGGGACCGCCTTCGACGTCTTTCGCGTCCTTTCCGAGGGGCGCGTCTACGTGAAATCGGTCACCGTGCCCGAAGGCCTCACCATGTTTGCGATTGCGGACTTGATGGAGCGCGAGGGATTCACCACCCGCGCGGCGTTTCTCAAGGCCGCGCGAGATACCACGCCGATTCACGACCTAGCTCCGGCTGCGGGCAGCTTGGAGGGGTTCCTGTTTCCGGCGACTTACCAGTTTTCTCGGCATTCCACCGCGACGGAAATTGTCAACGCGATGGTTGGCCGCTTCCGCGAAACTTGGAACTCGCTGCCTGAGGCGGCCAGGAATAACAATGCCCGCCCCGTGGACGCCGTGGTGACGCTGGCCTCGCTGGTCGAGCGCGAGACCGGAGTGCCCGAGGAGCGGCCTATCGTAGCCGGCGTCTTCACCAACCGCCTGCGCCGTGGCCAGGCGCTTCAATGCGACCCCACGGTAATTTACGCGCTCGAGCTCGCCGACAAATACAGCGGGCGACTCGACTCCGGTGACCTCCACTTCGATTCGGCTTACAATACTTATCGCCACGCCGGGCTGCCGCCCGGTCCGATTGGCAATCCCGGAGAAGCCTCGCTGCGGGCGGCGCTTCAACCGGCGCCGGTGGACTATCTCTTTTTCGTCGCCAGCACCCGGGGCGGGCACGTATTCAGCAAGTCGCTACAGGAGCACAACCGAAACGTAGCTCAATACCGTCGCCTGTTGGCCCAAAACACTCACGCGTCAAACGGGGGCGACGCCCCGGCCGTCCAAACGATGAACACGCCGCCGAAGAATGCGAGCCGCAAGAGGTTCCGATGACGCGCGCCGCGCATCCCACCAAGAAAACCTTGATCCTGGAAATCGCGCGCGGGTTGGGCGTCCCGCGTTTTACGCCCGCCGAAGTCGAACAGATCCGCCGGCAATTGATCGCTCGGCTGGGCGCAGCCGGAAAAACCTCGCCGGATTACATCGCCGGGGTGCTGGAGACGGCCGGGCTGCGCCTGGCCTGGTCCACGCGCGCCGACACCGAGGGGCGTTACGAGGAAGAGTTCCAGGACTTGCTGCACTTCGCCACTCTCGATGAGGCGGAGATGTGCCTGGTGCGCTTGGATGAGCTGCTGCGGAAGTTTCAGGCTGAGGGCGAGCGCGCGGCCGTTGAGCGCGTGCTCGAGGTGGCGCGGTTGGGCCGGCGCCGCGCCGAAATGATTGCGCGCAACCCAAAAGTGGATGCGCAGAAGCGCGCAGAAAAAGAAGAAGTGATGCAGTGGTTCCGCATCTGGCTCGACACGCCGGGAGCCTTCTTCGACTGGTTGGAGGTGCGCAAGCAGTCGCCGGAATTCCAGCAGCGCTTTGCCGGGTTCCCGGAAATGAGCGAGTGAAATGCCGGTGGATCCTTCGCCCTACGTGCTCGAAGTGGAACCGCTCTATCTGGGCGCGGACGTAAAGGCGGTTGGGCTGGAATTGATCGATCGAGAGAGCCGCGAACCCGCGCGCGGTGCCGATGCCGCGCGCATCTGGGCCGCGGCGTTGCCGGTCCTGGCCGGCGCCGAGCCGTGGGTGCTCGATTTTTTCAGCCATCTGGAACGTCTCCGCGAATTCTGCCGGCGGCACGAGATTGCCTTCCGTGAGGCCGCGAACCGGTGCGTCGTCATCGCCCCGCCCGGCGCGGAGCCGCTCGCGGCGCTCGTCGCGCGCTTCGCGGGCGAAACCTTCGGTGTACGCGCCGGCGAGCCGTTGCTCTCCGTTGACACCGCGCTCGAAAACGATCTGGCGCGCCGCGGCGTGGACGCCTATCATCCCGTCTTCGCCAACTATTTCTTCTGTGCCGTTTGCGATTTCGAGAACGGCTTCCTCACCGTGCTCAGCAACCGCCTGTGGTCGAGCGAGGTGATCCGGCGCGTGCGCCCCGTCCTCGATGGCCTCCTCGTCGGCATCGCCAGGCCCCAGTAGCCGCTGCCTCGCGCGAACGGCTTGCGATGCACTTGGTTGACACGCCCCCAAGGTGGCTATTAAATGGCTCGGTTTGTCTTTCTTCGGAGGAGATTACTGAGAGGTCGTCGCCCAATCTGGACGCTGTGGCTGGCCGTTTTGCCGCTTCTGCTGTCTGGCTGCGCGGTGAGCGAGAAGCACACTGTGCCGCCTGCTCAGGTGCGCCCCGCGCTCGAGGCCACAGCGGACCAGCTCATCGCGCAGTACAATCAACAGGCTCGCGCGGTGCGTAGCATCAACGCTGGCGTGGAGGTTGTGCCGGTGGCGGGTTCGTCCTACAGTGGTGTCATCGAAGAGTATCACGACGTCCGAGGGTTTATTCTGGCGCAGAAGCCGGCGCACATCCGCATGATCGGCCAGGCCCCGGTGGTGGCGAAGAACGTCTTCGACATGGTCAGCGACGGTGAAACGTTTCGCATCTTTATCCCGCCGAAAAACAAGTTCATCACCGGCCCGGCGGCGTTCGAGCGGCCCGCAAAGAAGCCCATCGAGAATCTGCGCCCGCAGCACTTGCTCGACGCGCTGTTCTGGCCCGAGCTCGAGCCCGGCAAGACCGTGCTCTTCGAGGAATTCAACGCCGAGCCGGCGCGCTACTACGTTCTGACGCTGCTGCGCGGCTCTGCGACGCTTGAGATCGCGCGCAAGATTTGGTTTGACCGCACCGACCTGAGTATTACGCGCGTCCAACTCTATGGGCCGGGCGGCCGGCTGGTCTCCGAGATCCGCTACGCTGATTGGCAGCCAGCGGCCGATGTGCGCTATCCACGCCACATCTGGCTCGAGCGGCCGCACGACGACTATCGGCTGGAGGTGCGCATCACGCGCCTGCAGCTCAACGAAGAGATCGCCGCCGAGCGCTTCCGGCTCGAACCGCCTCCGGGCGTCGAGCTGGTGCGCATGGGCGAAGGCGATGCGGCGGAGAAACCGTGATCTGGCAGATGATTGTGCGCAACGTCCTGCACCGGCCGGTGCGCACGGTGGTGAGCGTGCTGGCGGTAGGCGTTGAAGTGTCGCTGGTGATCGTCATCGTCGGGCTTACCAGCGGCCTGATGCAGGAAACCGCCAAGCGCATCGAGGGCATCGGCGCCGACATCATGCTCCAGCCGCCCTCGGCGTCGGTGTTTCTCGCCTTCAGCGGCGCACCGATGCCCATCAAAATCGGAGAAAAGCTCGCAGAGTTGAAGCACGTGCAGGCGGTCGCGCCGGTGCTGCTGCAATTCAGCTCCTCGGGCGGGGTGGACGTGATCTACGGTATCGAGCCGGAGAGTTACCGCGCCGTCTCGGGCGGGTTCGTCTTCCTTCAGGGGCACGACATGGAAGGGCCCGACGACATCTTGGTGGACGATTGGGCCGCCAAGGCCAAGTCGATCAAGGCGGACGGAAATTTCCGCCTGCTGGACCACGACTTCCACGTCGCCGGAATCGTCGAGCACGGCAAGGGCGCGCGCCTGTTTGTTCCCATGCAAACCTTGCAGGAACTTTCCGGGGCCCGCGACAAGGCCTCGGTGTTCTTCCTCAAGTGCACCCGTCCCGAGCGCACCCCCGCGGTGATCGCGCAGATCCGCCAGATCTTCCCGCGGTACGAGATCCGCCCGCTCAAAGATTTTCTCTCCTTGATGACGGCGTCAAGCCTGCCGGGCCTCGACACCTTTATCCACTCCATGATCGCGCTGGCGGTGGCGATCGGATTCCTGGTTATTTTTCTCTCCATGTACACCACGGTGATCGAACGCACGCGCGAAATCGGCGTGCTCAAGTCGCTGGGCGCGTCCAAGGGCTACATCGTTAAGGCGCTGCTGAGCGAGACCTCGCTGATTTGCGGCATCGGCATCGTCGCGGGCATTGGGATGAGCTACGCGGCGCGCGCAGCTTTCCTTTCCCTCTTTCCTACGCTCTCCATTCTGATCACCGTCGACTGGATCCTGCGCGCGGCCGTGATCGCGGTGGCCGGCAGCCTGGTTGGCGCGTCCTATCCGGCGTGGCTCGCCAGCCGCAAAGACCCCATCGAAGCCCTCTCCTACGAATAAGGAGTGCACCGCCGCTTGCTTAAACAGCTTGTTGAGAAACTCTTCGCGATGTCATTCCGAGAAGCCAGGGGCGGCGAGGAATCCCCTGTTTTCTTCGACTCTTGTGAAAAAACAGATTCCTCGCTTCGCGCGGAATGACAATCAAAAGCACTTTTGTTGTGGACAATGCGATGCGCGTGCTCGCGCGCTTCATTTGTGTGGCAGTTCTATCCGTGGCCTCCTTCATTCCCTGCGCCCAGGCGCAGCTGCGCGCCGGAGTGGCCAAAGCTGTGATCACGCCCGACGTCCACAAGAACGCAGTCTACCTCGCCGGGTTCGGACACAACCGCGTAGCCACTGGAGTCCATGATGACCTTTACGCTCGCTGCTTGGCGCTGGGCGCAGGAATGGATACCGTGGCGCTGTGCTCGGTGGATGTCATCGGACTTTTCTACGACGACGTATTGAAAATTCGCCGGCAAGTGAAGGCGCAGGCACCGGAGGTCTCCTACCTGATTGTCTCTTGCACCCATGTGCATGCGGGTCCGGATACCCTGGGCCTGTGGGGCCCTACTCAACTGCAAACCGGGATTAACGAAAACTATCTTGACTGGCTGGACTCGCAAATTGCCGCCACTGCGGTGGAGGCGTTCCGCTCCATGCAGCCCGCCCGCATGGAGCTGTCGCGCGATGACCATCCTCTGCTGGGGCTGCTCCAGAGTGTTGGGCGTCCTCCTTTTGTCAAGGACCCATACTTGTTCCTGATGCGCCTCACCGCTGCTGGTTCGGGTGAACCGATCGCCACTCTGGTGAACTGGAGCGATCATCCCGAGACCCTGGGCCGCAAGAACACGGAAATCACCGCCGACTACCCGCATTGGCTTTGCCAGTATGTGGAAAATCAACTGGGCGGCACGGCCGTCTTCGTCAACGGTTCGATCGGCAAGGTTTCGTCGCTGGGAAGCGAGGTTGCCCTGCAAGATCCCCAGACCGGCGAAATCGCCCCAGACGGGACCTGGAGAAAAGCCGAACTAATCGGCACGACCATCGGCCAGCTCGTGCAACGCGCGCTGGCGTCGCCGGAACCTGCCAATGTGGATTCCATTGCGATTCGCAAGTCAGTGCTGTTCGTGCCTCTTCAGAACGACCGTTTCCGAATTGCCGGAGGTGCCGGCGTCTTCGCTGGCCGCAAGCCTCTTTACAGTAATGGCGCGTTGGACCGATCGTCCGTCGAGAGGGAAGTCCCAGGTGTGGGCAAGATTCAATTTTCCACCGGACAGGACCTGCAGACGGAAGCCGGCTATGTCCAGCTTCGCAGCCGCGGCCGCGTGGTGGCGGAAATTGCTGCCATCCCCGGAGAGATTTATCCGGAGCTGACCAATGGCGGCATCACCCGCTATCCTGGAGCGGACTTCCCCGACGCCGCTTTTGAACCCACACTGCGCGCGCACCTGAAGAGCAAGTACCAGTTCATTCTTGGCCTGGCCAACGACGAACTCGGCTACTTAATTCCCAAAGCCGAGTGGGACGACAAGCCTCCTTGGCTGCTCAACAAACCCGAGCGCTGGTACGGTGAGGTCAACTCCCCAGGGCCCGATGTCGCCGGCGTCGTGCTGCGAGCTCTGGTGGCGCTGATCCAGCAGAACTAGTGTCGTGGGTTAGAGATTTGCTGACAAAATCCACCGACGTTGGCGAGGATAGGGGGTCGGACCTCTAGCAGGTTGCCGAAGAAAGGTTTCAATCTGTCATTCCGGGCCCCGCCAGGGGCGGGATAAACTCCGCGAGGAATCTCTCTGCTCACGAAATCAAGCACTTAGAGAGAGAGATTCCTCGTCGCCTTCGCCTGTCCCGAGCGAAGTCGAGGGGGCTCCTCGGAATGACGGCATGATGAGTTTCTCAGTAGCCTGTTAGGTCCGACAACAGAAGCTGGTCGGGCGAGGGGCTTTCAAGCCCTGTTAAGCGAGTGAGGTTTTCGATCTTGCGATTTTCCACTCCCCAGGACGAGTTGCGCGCGCAGAAAGACGCGAATGACCTCGAGCGGCTGGGCTACGCGCAAGAGCTGTTGCGCAGCATCGGCGGATTCTCCAACTTTGCGATTTCGTTCTCCATCATTTCCATCCTGACGGGCGCGGTGACCCTGTTTGGGTATGGCTTGACCATGGGCGGGCCGCTCGAAATGACGCTGGGCTGGCCGCTGGCGACCGCTGGAACCCTGCTGGTCACTCTCAGCATGGCGGAGCTGTGCTCGGCCTTGCCTACTTCGGGAGGGATGTACCACTGGTCGGCCGAGCTCGGCGGCCCCACCTGGGCATGGTTCACGGCTTGGCTGAATATCGTAGGTTTGATCACCGCCATTGCGGGCATCGATTATGGCTGCGCGGAATTCCTGGTACCGATGCTTGGGCTGGGGTCGAAGAGCTCCACCATCCTGATCGTGTACGGATTGCTGCTCCTTTCCCACGCCCTGATCAATCACTACGGGATCCGCTGGGTCGCTTACCTGAACGATTTCAGCGTCGCCGTTCACATCCTGGGGGTGGCCTTACTGATCGGCGCGCTTTGGCTCTTTGCGCCCAAGCAGCCCCTGAGTTTCTTGCTGCGGGCCACTTCTTCAAGCTCCATGCATGCCCCCTATTCTTGGCTTTTTTTGTTGGGGCTGCTCCAAGCGCAGTGGACCTACACCGGCTTCGACGCTTCGGCCCATGTGGCGGAAGAAACGGTAGACCCGCGCCGGCGGGCGCCCTGGGGCATGGTGACCTCAGTGGTGGTGTCAGGCTTCTTCGGCTACTTGCTTGTCCTGTCGCTGGCCTGGGTGATTCCCGACATCGCGAGGATCGTGAACGCCAAGGACGCCGAAGGCCACCCCATCCCCGCGGTTCTGGCGATCGTCGAAGGAACGCTGGGGGGCGGCGTGGGCAGGGCGGTCCTGGTCCTAACGGTTGTGGCCATGTGGTTTTGCGGGCTTTCAACCGTCACCTCGCTCTCGCGCACGATTTACGCTTTTGCGCGGGACAAGGGGCTGCCGCTGGCCGCCCTGTGGAGCCGTATCAACCCTCGCCACCACACTCCCGCGGCGGCTATCTGGCTCTCTGTGGCCTTGGCCCTGGCAGCCATGATTTATAGCGGGAGCTACTCCGTCGTCACCTCCATCAGCGTCGTCGGCTTCTATCTTTCCTACATCATCCCGGTGTATCTCGGATGGCGGCGGAAAACGGAGTGGGCGCAGAAGCGCGGCCCCTGGCACTTGGGTAACAACAGCAACTGGATTAACGTCTTGGCGGTGCTGTGGACACTTCTTATCTGTATTCTGATGGTGATGCCGCCCAACACCCGCGCAGGGCTGGGGATTGGCGTTGTTCTTCTGGTGCTCTTCGCACTGCACAAGCTCACCGGGACGCACGAAATCCGCAAGCCCTTTTGGCCATAGCGGTTAGCTCTCCGCTGCCCGCAAGTCCCCCCAGGCCTTCAGACCCTGTGCGAAACTCAAGTTTCTCGTCAGGGCACGCCTTCAGGCATGCCGCAAGTCGGGCCATTTCCAATCTCTCTTCAGCGGCTTCAGCCGTCGAAGCCCAATCGAAAGAGTGCAGAGTCCGATTCGCGGGCGGTGTAGCGGAACGGATTCACCAGCGAACCGGTTGAATTCGTCAGTTTACCGAAAGAATCGTAGGTGTAGGTGTTCGCTATGGAGCCAGCCGCGCTGCTGAGCGAGGTGCCGGAGCCGAGACCGTCGCCATGGTAGTAGCTGGTTGCGCCACCACGAAGCATGGCCAACGGCTCATCGATGTTCTGGGTCTGCTCGTCACGGGCAACTACCCCGCCTGCGCTATTTGTTTCCTCAACGAGGTTGTCACCGTCGTAGGCGAAGATACTCGTGCCGCCCAACGAAGATTTGTAGATTCGCCGTCCGAATGGATCGTATTTGAAGGTCACCGTGCCGCCAGTGCCCGGCAGCGTCACGCTCGTCAGCCGGTTCTCGAAGTCCCAAGCATAGCTGGTTGTGCCTGTGCTGTCGGCCTTGGTCAGGGTGTTGCCGTTGTTGTCTAATAACCGAACTCGGCGCATCCGCTAAGCCAATTCTTTTCAAGAGGTTCACCTGAGACTTCCGCTCTCAGCTTCCAGATACGACAGCCGAGCTTTTCGAGTTGCTTAGGATACGGTTTGCCTTTCTTCCGTGCAGCGAACGGTTGGAAATTCACGAGCTCAATCGCGCGTTTTTGGGATGAGGCAGAAATCGTAATCTCGTACTTATACCCGAAATCTTTATTCCCCCAATACCTGACATATTCTGGCTTGAGCTGGAGGGTGCCGGGGTCGCTTAACAGACCAAGTAAGGCCGCAAGCTCCCCTTTCGGGAGTTGTTTCTTCTTGAATTCAATATGTCGAAAATCCACATTCTTCATAGAGTGCGCCTCTGCGAGACCATCGGAGTAGACGCGCAAGTAAACGAGCGTTTCGTTTCGGTCGACATCCCACGAGTTGCGGACAACTTCTAGGAGGACGCTTGTTGCCGGCTTCTGTTGGGTTGGCTCTTGCGCAAAACTAAGCACCGAGACTAAGCAAACTATTACAACGCAGAAATTCGACTGATGAGTCCGCATTTTCCCCTCTTGCTGCAGAGAGTGAAAACCTACGACGCTATGATACGAGTGGTCATCACATGCACTTCCTCGGATCTCTGGCACATGCGCAGCCGTACCCGAAAACGTCACACTCAGCTTGATAGGCCTCTCGTTCCTGATCCAGACGGCTGAGATTCGAATTTGGGGATAGGTCATTGTTGTAGCAAATGTGTACCATCTCGTGTAAGAAGGTGGATGCTACAGGTCCACACGGCCCTTTCCTGCCTTGAGCACCGAGGGGCGTGATAACGATTGTGTTCACCGCGATCGGGTTGTGAGCACCACAACCGGGTCTCGACGGATCGCATTTGATCTCAATTTCGGGGAATTTAAGTAGGCAGTCCTTATACTTCTTTGCGATTCGCCCACGCATCAGCTGGGCGTTGTTCAAAGCGTTTTCCAGCTCTTTCTTTGCAATGTCGATGTTGTTTTGGCAGCAAGTCTGGGGGCCTTTGGCCTTTTGGTTACCGGACGGATCACGGAAGTTCAATGGAGAATTATCGACATATGTGTAGAAATCGTAGGTGCCACTGGCGAACCTTGCGGAATCCTCACTCAGGAGCCTGCCACCGTTCTGATCGTAGTATCTGGCCCTCAGGAAGTAGAGATTCGTCTCGCTGTCGAACTCGCGTCCTGTGAAGCGGAACGGGTTCGTGAGCGAGCCGGACGAGGCAGTTTGATTCCCGAACGAATCGAAGCTGTATGTTTGTGCCAGCGCACCGGTACCGTTGGTCAGTGACGTCACCGATCCGAGACCGTCCGCGTGGTAGTAGCTCGTGCTGCTGCTGCGCAGCATTGCCAGTGGCTCATCGATATTTCCGGTTTGAGCATAACGGGCAACCACTGCGCCTGCCGCGTTGGTCTCTTCGATGAAGTTGTCGCCGTCGTAGGCGTAGATGCGGGTTCCAGCAGAGGAAGATTTGTAGATGCGGCGGCCGAACGGATCATATTTGAAGCTGACCGTCCCGCCAGAGCCGGGCAGAGTGACGCTCGTGAGCCGATTTTCAAATAGCTGCGCTTGAAGCAACAGGCTCCCTTGCGTATCCCACTCCAGAGACGTGGGAAAGAACTTCCACCTCTGTGACCTGGAGGTCCCGAGGAGCCGGAAGGTGCTTCCAGTCTGTGGAAAGAAAAGATGTCTTCTTTATTCGCGCACAATCGCCAGCGGCCAAGCTCTTTATCTTGGCGAGATAGCCCCCATTGATCCGAACCAGAGCTCCGTCCCAAGGTGCCACTCCCCGATTGCAGACGGTAAGTTCCTCCCGGTCTTGGGTAATCGCTACATTCAAGGACATCTTAGCTGCAGGAACAACGAATTCGTCCCTGGGCTGAGTTAGGAATCGGGACAGGAATTGATCAGCCCACGTCTTTCCCCCAGCAAACCACAAGAGTGACAACAGCACGAGGACGACGAATACAACCGACAAGGTTCGTTTGAGACTTACCATAGCTCGTCCATCACTCCGATCTTCTGCCGATTAGTGAACTTCCCCATAGAAGCCACCCCAGAACGGGAAATACACGTTTCCTCCACACGAGCTGATTAGGTCTTTAGCGAACTGATTGCTGTTGGCTTTGATGAAGTGGTAGTCCGGCAGAGCTTGCTGGTTCGTGAAATAGAAACTGAACTGCTTGGCGATACAGTTCTCGAATTTGCACGAGGAACAGTCCTTCGAGTCCTTCGGGGGCTGAACGGGTATCCGTGGATTGGCAGGCCGAGACGGATCAAAGTTGTCCGCCCGTGGGTTCCCATGCCTCGACCCCGGGCGAGGGCCTTCCAGTTCGAAAGTCTTGTCGAGGGAGTCGCACTTCGCATGGACGCGGCAGTGTTTGGCCCTGCGCCAGTACCCCAGCCAGTACTGCGTGATCGGCTCGCACAGGATCTCCACAAAGAGACCCGATGGATCAAGGTAGATTGTCGGGTTGTTCAACGCATACTTAAAGAAATTTTGATTATCGTCGTACCGCGCAGGGTCCTCAGAAATGAACCTGCCCACACTCGGGTCGTAATATCGCGCTCTCGAAAATTGCAGGTTGATCTCTGTGTCAAAATCTCGCGCTGTGTACCGGAACGGATTCACCAGTGACCCCGTTGAGTTGCTCAGCTTGCCGAAAGAATCGAACTGGTAGGTTTGCGCCAATGTTCCGGCTGGGTTGCTCAATGACGTGACCGAGCCGAGCCCATCGGCATTGTAGAAGCTAGTGGTTCCGCTGCGCAGCATCACCAGCGGTTCGTCGATGTTCAGGCCTTGCGAGTAACGCGCAACCACTCCACCTGATGCGTTGGTTTCTTCGGCGAGGTTGTCGCCGTCATAAGCAAAGACGCTGGTGCCTACGGACGAAGATTTGTAGATGCGTCTGCCGAAGGGATCGTATTTGAAGGCGACCGATCCGCCGGAGCCGGGCAGAGTGACGCTCGTGAGCCGATTTTCAAAATCCCAGGCGAACGTCGTCGTTCCTGAGGAATCGACCTTGGTGAGGGTGTTGCCGTTGTTGTCGTAGGTGTAGGTCGCCCCGGGCTTCGCGGTGAGCTGGTTCGACACGTTGTAGCTATAGGGAGAGACACCCAGCGAGCTCAGCCGGTTCCCGACTGGGTCGTAGGTGTAGCTCTCGGTTGTGTTCGTGCCCTGGGTCACGTTCGTCAGCTCGTAAATCGCGTCGTACGCATAGTTCGACGTCACCCCCGCCAACCGGTCCGTTTTCGATGTGCGGTTCCCCGCAGCATCCACCGTGTACGTCGCCCCGTCAATAGTACTGGCCCCCGCTTGGTGCAGCACCGAAACTAGCCGCGACAGACTGTCGTAGGTATAGTTGGAGTTCACGCCGTTCGGACGCGTCATCTGCGTCCGCCGGCTCAGCGCGTCGTAACTCAGGCCGAACGACCCCGTTCCGTAGGCCGCCGGGGGCGTCAGTGTCGTCAGCCGGTTCAGCGTGTCGTAGGCGTAGGTGCTCGCACCACCTTCGGGATCGGTGAAGCCCGTGCGGTTCGACGCGGCGTCATACGAATAACTCGCCGTGAACGTCCGCCCCGTCAGGAAGGTGTAGCTCGTCGTGGTCCCGATCAGCCGCCCCATGTTGTCGTAGGCGAACGCGTACGTCCCCGTCGGATCGTTCACTGCTGGATCTTCCCCACCAGGTCGTAGATGTAATCGACCCCCGTCGCATCTGGATACCCCTTGTGGGTCAGGCGGTTCAGCGCATCGTACACGTAGGTGATCGTCTGGCCCTTGCGATCCGTCTTGCTGGTCAGATTGTTGTTCGCATCGTAGGCGTAGGTCTCGCTCAGGGTAGACGGGAAATTCGTCTGCGTGACCCGGCCGAAGGCATCGTAGGTAAAAAACGTGGAATGCCCGTTCGCGTCCAGAATGCTCGTCAGATTGCTCTCCGTGTCGTAGGCGTAGGTGGTGGTGTGCAGCGCCGCGTCCGTCACACCTGTCAGCCGGTCGGCATCGTCGTAGGCGTAGCTGGTCGTCTTCCCGTTTTGATCGGTCACCGAAGTCCGCCGCCCGCGCGAATCGTAGGCGAAGGTGGTCGTCGTGGCATCCGGATAGGTGATGGTCACCAGCCTGCTCCCGGCGTCATAAGCGAAGCTGGTTTGTTTCAGCAGCGGGTCGATCACCGCGGTGCGGTTGCCGCGGGCATCGTACTGGTAGCTGGTGACGTTCCCCGCCGCGTCGGTGATGCTGGCGATCAAGCCCGCCGGGGTGTAGGTCATGGTCGTAACGTGTCCCAGCGGGTCGGTGATCTGCGTCAGTTCGCCCTTCAGGTCGTAGACGAAATTCGTGACGCTGGCCGCAGTGCTGCCATTCGGCGCCGGAGATGTTACCGAAGTGAGGTTCCCTTTCGCGTCGTACGCATTGGTCGTGACGTTCCCCAGCGGATCGGTCACGGTCAGCACTTCGCCGAAGCTGTTGTACGTGTACGACGTGGTGGCTCACTGGGCCGCACGAAATCCGCAAACCCTTTTGGCCTTAGCGGTTAGGTCTCGGCTGCCCGCAAGTCCCCCAGGCCTTCAGAGCCTGTGTGAAAAACTCTAGTTTCTCGTCAGGGCACGCCTTCAGAGTCTGTGTGAAAACTCAGGTTTTTCGTCAGGGCACGCCTTCATCAGGCGTGCCGCAACTCGGGCCATTTCAATATCTCTTCAGCGGCTTCAGCCGCTGAAGCCCAAGCGAAAGAGTGCACCGGTTGACCCCTCGACGAGGCCCTCCCCCCGGTATGAACCTGTCCAAAGCCGGTGCGCATCTTGGGGGAAAACGCCTTCCCAGTACAATACAATTCCAGCGAACGGCAAACAGTCTCTTAACTATTTGTCTCAACCCAGGGGACAACCCCGCAGCCATACCCAAAGCCTCCACTGCCACCCGATTTCGTCGGGTCCCCAGCCCCGGAAGCACAACCGGGATCCAACCCCGGCGGATATCCGTTCACCGCCTCTCCTTTGACGACAGTCCAGGACTGGCGGGAGCCTCGCTGAGTTCATGCAGTCCTTGTGGCATCCAGAGATTGTCTAGTCATGTGTTTCCCGCGACGGACACGCTCGAAGTAGTACCACAGGAACGTATATGGAATGAAAGCTAGAAGCACAAACGGGAGGGGGTGCTTCTCGTGTCCGAACGGCGATGTATAGCATCCAAACTGTTCCCAAGTTGGGCACAACAAAGAACATAGCTATCAGAAACAAGGCGTATGGGTTCTTGACAACCCAAGGACCCAAAACAATCCAGGCTGCCAAACACGTCAGCCCAGTGACCAATGCAATCCATAGAAAGGTTCGCATTTGAAACTCACCGTCCTCCCTGCTGTCGGCATTTTTCGTTTGCCTCAACGATCAGATTAAATCTCTCAAGATTGAACGACAATTCCACTCCGATAGCGAGTCTTACCGGGACATGTCGTCAGGTCGGATCAGCTGGGGAACCAGCGGGACCTCCCAGGTGGTGGTGGCCGGGCCGATTATGGCCACGACGACGCTGGAGACGACCATACCCCCAGGCAACGAGAAGGCAGCAAAGACCTATGCCCATCAAGGTGAAATCGGGGCTAGCAAGTGGCGCACCGGGCCTAAGATGCGTACCCTCATATTCCATCAGCAACGCAAGGCTGGACACAAAGGCCAGCACAGCGATCCGGTCTACGAGATTTAGCTTACGCCCTTTCAGAGTCGACGCTAACGCGGCAGCAACCGCGAAAAACACTGTTATGTAGAGCGCGTCCAGTCTCGACATTGGCTGGGTCGGATTGGCGAGCAAGTGGCCAGTCGAGATACTGAGCACCCCATTCAGAACGGCCAAAGCGAGCAGGCCCGCTAGAACTTTCACCCACCGATTCATCGTTACGACCATTACTGGGGCCGAAATGATGAGAAATACCAGCCCGAGCGCCCGAGACTGGCCCGCTGGGAAAAATGAATAGTTCACTCCGGCAAAAAACAACCCCGCTATCCCAAAAAAAACGAGCGTGAGTCCCGCCAGCCGTAGCCCGCTTTTTACTTGCGACATTTTCCCCGGTTTCTGCATGTGGCTACCGATAGACGGAACAACCGATAATTTCAGCGCCCAATAATCCGAGATCACCGGCGGCCTTTAAAGAAGCATCCAACCCAAGATTCAGTGCCTTACTCGCATAGCCGAGCAAAGACTTTAGCCCGCCTGAGGAAGAACTGAGCGCTTGAGGGAGTCCACCTTTCCCGGCCAGGTTGAGGGACAGTATATTCGATGTCCTTCTGCCGAACGTTAGCGGGGAACTAATTGCAGAGTTAAGTAAATCGGGTGCCGCCGTACCTCCCACTTTGGCTGCGTCCGCTGCTGAACCGGCGAGGGCGGAATAGAGGCCTGTAAATGTGTTTCCGGCCAAGACTTGCCCGGCAGTGCTGTTTCCTATGGTGGTTCCGACAGCTACGTCGAATACACCACCTACGCTGTAGTTCGCTGCGTTCCGAACCATGCACTGATTGAATGTTTGGCCGCGTGATCGGATGCCCAGTGTGAAGCCGCTGCCATTGCTCGGTTGCGGGGGCGGGGTGGCGCAGTTCGCGTTTACAATCCCGGCATCGTGACCGCGGAAGGTAATCGATCCGACGCAACCTTGGGAACCTTCCTGAGCGTTGTAACATTTGATCGTAACCTCAGGCATGTCGTAAGGGGTCCCGTCTTGTCCGAAAACTGTGTAGTAGTGGACACAGACAAGGCACCCGTTGGAGTCCCAATAACAGAAGTCGCTGCAGGGTCCTCCGCAATCATTGGCCAATCCGAGAGGATCGACAAGGCCCAACGGATTGTTCAGAACGTAGGCGTATCGATTCAGCGACTGAGGATTGGATAGGTCAGCGGCGGCGAGGCCGGCGGGGTCGGGAGAGGGCCAACGGCCTTGAGTGGCGTATTCGCGGAAGCGAAAGTCATACGCGCCTCCGCCGGTGTCCTGATTCTGGCCCGTGAAAGACGGATCGGCCGTGCCGGAACCGCCTGCGAAGGACTCGACGTCAACCGATTGCTGCCAAGCCAGTCAGCGTGGCGGTAGTAGCTCAGGCCGGTGCTGGCGTACACGGCGGTGGAGCTACCGGGGAGGGGAACGAACGCCTTAACCAGCGATTGGCCGCTCATGAGCGCCAGCTTATTGCCTGTAGGGGCATACACGATTTCAGTATAGGCGCCAGAGCGGTTCTGTTCCACCATGCGCAGGAGCGCATCGTAGGTCAGGCCAACGCCGTCGACCGTTAGGGGACGGCCTTCGGCGTCCCAAGTGTAGATATGGGTGCCGTCATTCAGAGCATTACCGTTGTTGTCGTAGGTGGGCGTGAAGCCGCCCGGGAAAGAGGTCATCCGGTTTGTTGTGGCCGAGTAGAACGGCGTAAAGGCCACGCTGCCGTTCTTGTTGATGTTGCCCAAGGGATCGTAGCTGAAGGTCTGCGACCAGACGGAGCCACAATTCGCGCTGGTGATGCGTGTGAGATCATCATGGGCATACGAGCAATTCTGCGTGTCCGCGCTGTTGAACGGGTCTGTAATGCTAAGCGCCCCCAGCGTTCCGTTCGGGTTCCAAGTGAGATTGCCCATGAGGGACTGGGTGTTCACCTTGAATTTGTACTGCGTCATTCGGCCGATGTTCGTATCATAGCTGAAGCTGTCGCTATCGAGCGATCCAAAATTTACTTGAGTGGGTTGGCTGGCAATGTTATACATAGTGCTATTGACCGGATTCTGACCCGTACTTGCCGAGACGGCCGAAACTCGGCCCTCAGAGTCCACCCCATACGTGAGCGTGGGCAGGCCGGAAAGACCGCTGAGCTGGTTCACAGAGCCGTGCGGCCAATAGGTCGCTGAGACGTGATAGTAGGCCCCCGAGTGCGACGTGGCCTGGTAGACGTCGCTGATTTCCCCTCTCTCGGAATAGCTGAACCCGACGTCGGTAATCTTTGTTCCTGTCGGGGACGTTGCCGTGTACGCTTCAGCGAGGTGGCGCTTTGCGTTCACCATGGTAGTCGAGGTTGGAGTGGTGTTTATTGCGGCTGCGTCGTAGACGAAGTACTTGTTCGGTGTGTTGGGGGCGTACGGACCGGAATAGGTTGCGCTGGTCACGCGGTGGAGTGGGTCATAGGCAAAGCAGGTTGTGTTGCCAACGGCGTCCACACGCTTCACGAGGTCGCCGGAGAAAGTTCCGGTACATCCTGTCGCTGAATCAAATGTGTAATTCACGGTGCCCGTCTCCCCGTTGGTCTCGGAGGTGAGGCGGCTCAGGCCGTCGTAGCTGTAGCTGCGAGTTTGCTGCGTTCCCCCGGGCTGAGCATTTTGCGTAACACCGGTCAGGTTGCCGAGCACGTCGTACGAGTATTTCTAGTGCCCGTTCCATTAAGTCATTACGCCGCCCGACCGTCAACGAAAACTCGGGGCTGAATAGGTTGACAAGCTTCCCCAGCTTGAAGGAGGGCACGACAGGATGCATGTTCATCAATGGACGACGCTTGCAAACCAGAGTGCAACCATCAGTAGGCCAGCCAGAAGTGTTCGAACTCGCGATGTGCCCCTCAACGCGAAGGCTAGAGGTATTCCCGCAAACATCATAAAAAACGCGGCACTCAGCCAGGCATCTGCAAAACGGTGAGTGTCGATACCTATTAGACTGAGGAGAAACGGACTGAGGAAGGCTAGCCAGCTGACGAATGTGCTCAAGATTGAGATCACAGCGAGAACGTTGCGCCAGCGCGGTAGGTCTTTTCGGACGCGCTTGGCCCATCCTCGCCAAGCAAGAACCGTGACCACAGGAATCGCCAAAAGCACCGCAATCACTGGCAACAGATAGATCCTGTCTTGCGACCAAATTGCGCGGAAGGCCACGGTCTACTCCCTGAGCCTAACAGTCCGTGGCGGAACTCCTTCTTTTTGAGTGACGGAAGTGATAACGGAGATAGCGGCTCATTCGAGATGGATGAAGCCGCGGAGGCGAAGAATAAAGGTTTATGCTACCGGTGCACATCGGGGAGTGCTTGAGCAGCCAAGAAAGTGCAAAAATAAACGACGAAAGCCGATTTCTCAGCTCCCGGGGAGTGCCGGCCAGCAAAGAGCGGAAGATCAGGCTCAGATTGAACGCCCCGATGTGAATCAACTGGCGCTTGAGGATGTTGGGATGTCCTCGTAGATGCGTCCTTCTCATCCCGCCGGTGTCGTAGCCATGCGCAAAGCTCCGCTCGATCAACGCGCCTCTCTTCCG
>QHYU01000200.1 GCA_003224235.1 Acidobacteriota bacterium | reverse complement strand
AACATACGCGCGCATGAAATCCGCCATGGTCACCGTGCCGCTGGCTCTTGCGGCGATTGGCTGGATTGCAACTCCGCCACCCGCCGGCGCACAGCACAAGGCCCGCCAAACCTACGACCTAATCATCCGTCACGGCACGATCTATGACGGCAGCGCCAAGCCTCCCTTTGTAGGCGATGTAGCCATCCAAGGCGACAAGATTGTCGTGGTGGGCTCCCTGAAAAACGCTCGCGGCCGGACGGAGATTGATGCCACCGGCCTCGCCGTTGCTCCCGGCTTCATCAACATGCTCAGCTGGGCCACCGAATCGCTCCTCTACGATGGCCGGTCGCAGAGCGACATCCGGCAAGGCGTCACCCTCGAGGTGTTTGGCGAAGGCGGATCGATGGGCCCGCTGAACGAGAAAATGAAGAAGGAGATGCTCGAGCAGCAGGGCGACATCAAGTTCGACATCAAGTGGTCCACCCTGGCCGAATACCTCGATTATTTGGTCCAGCGGGGGATTTCGCCCAATGTGGCCTCTTTTATCGGCGCCACCACCGTGCGCATTCACGAGATCGGATACGAAGACCGTCCACCCACGCCTGCCGAACTAGAGCGCATGCGCGCCCTGGTTCGACAGGCGATGGAAGAAGGCGCACTGGGTGTCGGGTCCTCGCTTATCTACGCGCCGGCCTTTTATGCCAAGACCGACGAGTTGGTGGAGCTGTGCAAAGTAGCCGCGGCCTCCGGCGGCATGTACATCTCGCACATGCGGAGCGAAGGCAGCCGGCTCGAGGAAGCGGTGGACGAGCTGCTGACCATTGCAAGACAGGCCAGTATTGGGGCGGAGATCTATCACCTCAAGGCCGCGGGCAAGCTCAACTGGGGCAAGCTCGACGCGGTGATTGCCAAAATCAATGGGGCGCGGGCCGAGGGGCTGCGCGTGACTGCCGACATGTACACCTATCCTGCGGGAGCAACCGGGCTGGACGCGGCCATGCCGCCCTGGGTGCAGGAGGGCGGGCTGAAGGCCTGGATCGCGCGGCTCAAGGACCCGGCCATCCGCGAGCGCGTCGCCCGCGAAATGTCCGTCGCTACCGACAAGTGGGAGAATCTCTATGAGGCGGCCGGCCCTGAGGGCATTTTGCTCGTCGGCTTCAAGAGTGAGGCGCTCAAGCCGTTAACCGGGAAAACGCTCACCCAGGTGGCCGCGATGCGGGCCAAATCGCCGCAAGAGACGGCGATGGACCTGGTGATCGAAGACGATAGCCGCGTCGGCACCATCTATTTCCTGATGTCCGAGGAGAACATCCGCAAGCAGATCAAATTGCCCTGGGTGAGCTTCGGCTCGGACGCGGAATCGCCCGCGCCCGAGGGGCCGTTCCTGAAGTCGAATACTCATCCCCGCGCCTACGGCAACGTCGCGCGACTGTTGGGCAAGTACGTGCGCGACGAAAAGCTGATTCCACCGGAAGAGGCGATCCGCCGGCTGACATCCTTGCCGGCAACGAACCTAAGGATTCAGCAAAGAGGCCTGCTGAAGCCGGGGTACTTCGCCGACGTCGTCATTTTCGATCCGGCCAAGATCCAGGACCACGCCACGTTTGAGAAGCCGCACCAGTATTCCACCGGGGTGGTCCACGTCTTCGTGAACGGGACGCAGGTGCTCAAAGACGGCGAGCATACCGGTGCGAAACCCGGCCGTGTCGTGCGCGGCCCCGGCTACAAGCCCCGGCAGAAGTTGTAGTTCGCCCCGGCAGTTGGGCCGGAGCAGCGACTTCCCGTCATTGCACAGCATGTCCAAACCGTTTGTCTTCCTTTTTCTTGTGGCGGCGCTCGCGGGGTGGGGGATGGCGCAGCAGAAAAAGTCCGTCGAGACGTTGAATCCGCTGGCAGGGATTGCCTCCGGGCGCACGCGCGTGGTGGACTTGAGCTACGCGATCAACGACAAGCTGGTGCCCTGGCCCGGGGACACGCGCACGTTTGAAGCGAGCGTGAATGCGAGCGTAGAGAAGAACGGTTACTTTACGCGCAGCTTCTGGATGCTCGAGCATTACGGCACGCACATGGATGCGCCCATTCATTTCCCTCCAGGGAAGACGCCGGTGGACCAGATTCCGGTAGAGCGCTTGTTCGGGCCCGCGGTGGTGATCGATGTCCGCGCGGAAGCGGAAAAGGATGCCGATTACCGGCTCAGCGTCGCGCGCGTCGAGCGCTGGGAGGCTGCGCATGGCCGCATCCCGGCAGGAGCGATTGTGCTGCTGCGCACCGGCTGGGCCTCGCGCTGGCCCGACCCCCAGCGCTATCGCAATCTGGATGCCGCTGGCGTGATGCATTCTCCCGGGTTCTCCGTCGAGGCGGTGCGCGTGCTGATGGCGCGCAAAGCCAGCGGCCTGGGCATCGATACGATCAGTGCAGACTACGGCGCGTCGAAGGATTTCGCGGTGCACACGCTGGCGCTGGGCGCTGGCCTCTATCAACTGGAGAACCTCGCCGACCTGAGCTCGTTGCCTGAGGCGGGGGCGTTCCTGGTGGTCGCGCCAATCAAGCTCGAAGGCGGCTCGGGCGGCCCCTGCCGGGTATTCGCAATTCTGCCGCCGACAAGCCCGCCACGCAGGACAGGTGGAGGTCCGAACAGAGGAAAGAAATGAGCGAGCTGGGATGGATTCCCGCGGCGGTGCTCGTTTATGCGGCTAGCCTTTCCGGCGCCGCTGCGCAGGTGCCTGAGACCGCAAGCGTCCAACTTCCGTTGATCGACGCGGCGCAGATCGCCAAGCGCGTCGTCGGCTCACTGCGTCCGGCCGCGGGCGAGCGCGCTGTAATTGTGTACGATCCCACCTACTACCCCGGGCTCGCGCGAGCAATCGAGTTGGAATTGAACCGCGCCGGCGTCTACCCGATCGTTGCGCTCACCTTTGACCCTCCGGAAGTCGTCCGGGCGCAGGCGGCCGATCCCGCGGGGGAGAAGAAGCGAGAGGAAGAGGTAGTGTCGTTACTGCGTCCGGTGTTCGAGAAGGCTGACATCTTTCTCTGGCTGCCGGGGCGGGAGCTTTCGAGCGACCTGCGCTGGGAGCGGCTGCTCTCAGTATCGCGTGCTCGCGGCATTCACTTCCACTGGATCTGGCCGCTCAGCGGAAAGAGTGCCGAAGAAATCGCCGCACTCAGCCGGATGTACGAGCGCGCCATTTTGGAAGCTGACTACGCCGGGCTTTCCGCCGAGCAAGACCGCCTGATCGCCGCACTGCGCGGGCAAGTGGTCCGCATTACTACACCCGGCGGCACCGATCTGCGCCTGCGTGTCGCTCCCGACGCCTGGTTTCACAAAAATGACGGCGACACCTCGCCTGATAGGGCGCGCCAGGCCAAATCGGTTCGCGACCGCGAAATGGAGTTTCCCGCCGGCGCATTGCGGTTCATCCCTGACACCAGTTCAGCCGAAGGAAATTTGGTGGTGCCGCGCTTAGCGACTCCACGCGGCGTGGCCGAAGGGGTGCGGCTCGAGTTCACGGGCGGCCGGGCAGTGCGCTGGCAGGCTGAGAAGAATCAGGCGGCGCTGGAATGGTTGCGCGAGCTAATCGGCGGCGATATCGACAAGGTCGGCGAGATCGTCATTGGCACCCATCCGCTGTTGGTTGCGACGATGCCTTCCGGCGAGATGCCATACTTCGGTTATGGAACGGGCTACCTGCGCGTTTCGCTCGGCGACAACTGGGAATCGGGGGGTGCGAATCGCTCGCCCTCCGGCAGGCCGCTGTGGCTGTTCCTGGAGCGCGCCACGGTGGAAGCCGGTGGAAAAGTTCTGTTCCGCAATGGCCAGCCCGCGAAATGAAGCGGCGACACCCCGCATTGCTGCTGTGGCAGGTGTAGGTGCACCTGCAAACCCGGCTTAGTGCAGTTTACAGGTGACGAAGTTCGGCCCGCTTTGCTGAACCAAGTCTGCTGCGGGTGAATTGCTGCTTGGCCCGGGCCAGGGTTCGTTGCAATCTTCCAGATCTGCGCAAAAACAGTTGCAGCCGCCGGCGTCATGCGTGGCGAACCACGCTGGCGCCGGCGGCTGCAAACTGATTACACCCGTAGTCTCTTTACTGTAAGAAGTTCGGAGGCGCAGCGCTCACACCGCTCTTGCCAACAGCTGGAATCCGTACTGTATCTTGCACGGAGTTTCCGGTGCCATCGGCTAGAATCGTGCTGGTGCTGCCAATCGACCCGTTGGAGACGAACAGCTCCGGATGGTCAAACGGTGCCCTTTCCATCCGAACGCGTTCGTCGGTGAGCGCCTTCATGAACGCCACCAACGCCGCTTTGTCGTCCGCACTCAGGCCCAGGTTCTTGATCCGGCTACTCAGCACAGCTGCGTTCTCCTTGGCGAAGTCCCCACCGCGGCTGTAGAAGTCCACCACCTGTTCCAGCGTGGCCATGCCGCCGTTGTGCATGTACGGCCCGGTGAGTTCTACGTTCCGGAGACCCGGTGTCTTGAAGGCGCCTTGCGCGCCAGCCGGGTCAGTTGCCGAGAGAGGCAGGTTGAGCGGCCCGATCGAGGCACCGATGCCCAGGTCGTCGTTGATGCGGCGCACACCGGTGTTGAAGAATCCGGTGTCAGAGCCACCGCTGACGAGACCGTTGGCTTGAACACTGGAGGCCGAGGCGGAACTCGTCTCGGCGCCAGCGTGGCACTTGGAGCACTGTCCCTT
>QHYU01000082.1 GCA_003224235.1 Acidobacteriota bacterium | reverse complement strand
AGGGCTCGCTGCGCTGCGACGCCAACGTGAGCGTACGGCGGCGCGGGGCGGAGAAGTTCGGCACCAAGACCGAGGTGAAAAACCTCAATTCATTCCGCTACCTCCAGCACGCGCTCGAGTACGAGATCGAGCGGCACATCGGCGTGCTCGAATCCGGCGGCCAGATTGAGCAGGAGACGCGCCTGTGGAACCTCGCAGCCGGGCGCACCGAGCCCATGCGCTCGAAAGAGTATGCGCACGACTACCGCTATTTTCCCGAACCCGATCTGCTGCCCGTGCGCGTGAGCGCGGCGTGGAAGGCCGAGATCGAGCGCGCCATGCCCGAATTGCCCGGCGCCAAGCGGGCCCGCTTTATCCGCGACTACGGCATCACACCGTATGACGCGGGCGTGCTGGCGGACACGCCCGCGCTGGCCGATTACTTCGAGGCCGTGGTTCGAGCCGGCGCGCCCACCAAGACGGCCGCAAACTGGATCCAGACCGAGCTGCTTCGTCGGCTGAAGGATTCCGGCAAGCAAATCGCCGACTGCCCCATCGCCACCGCGGAGCTCGCCGAACTGCTCAAGCTAGTTGAGAGCGGCCAGATCACCGCCGCAAGCGGCAAGAAAGTGTTTGCCAAGATGTTTGAGACCGGGCAGCCCGCGCGGGCCATCATCGCCGCCGAAGGCGTCTCACAAATCAGCGATGCAGGGGAAATCGAACGGCTCTGCCGCGAGGTGATCGCGGCCAATCCCGAAAACCTCGCCAAGTACCGGGCCGGAAACGAGGGTGTGTTCAAGTTTTTCGTCGGTCAAGTAATCCGCGCAACCCGCGGCCAGGCCAACCCCCAACTGGTGAAGGATACCCTCAAGCGTCTGCTGGGCTAGCGTCGTTCCAACTATTTGGAGCTATCCCCCAGGAATGAGAAGGCGCATCCCTTCGATGGGGAATGGGCGCTGACTGCAGGCCAAAGAGCTCCACTACCAGTGCAGCTCGCGCGGGAAGAATTCTTCCTGCCGTAAGACGTTTTGCCGGCGACAGGTCCTATCTGGGAGACCCTTCTCACGAAACCATCACTTCGGAGCCGGGGGCACAAGCAACGATGAGCGCGGGCCGCTATGTCTATGTGTGGGAGTACTACGTGAAGGCAGGTTGCAAGGCTGAGTTCGAGAAGGCGTATGGAGCGACAGGCGATTGGGTGCGGCTCTTCGAGAGGGGTGAGGGGTACGTGAGCACGGAGTTGATCCGCGATACAAAGACATCCAGCTGTTATCTGACGATTGATACCTGGGCCAGCGAAGCAGACTTCGTGCGGTTCCGGGCGCAGCATGCGGCGGGATTTGAAGCGCTCGACAGAGCTTGCGAGGTGCTGATGGAGCGCGAAACTCCGCTGGGCGCGTTTTTGACGGTTACTCCGGCGGGCAAGACTCAAGCACAAAACCGGACACGGCCGAAACAGTTTCCGACTTCTAGAATCTTATCCGGGAGACACAGATGACCCAACTGAAAGAAGGAGACGACGCGCCGGAATTTCGATTGCCGGCCGATGATGGGAAGGAGATCGCGCTCAGCGATCTGCGCGGCAAGCCCGTCGTGCTGCTCTTCTTCCTCAAAGCAGGGACGTCGGGTTGAACCAGCGAAACGTCCGAGTTTCGCGACGCTAAAGCAAACTTCGACAAGGCCGGCGCGGTCATCTTGGGTTGCAGCGCAGACACAGTAGAGGCGCAAGCCAATTTCCGGGCCAAGCACAAAATCAATTTTTCGCTGCTGAGCGACCCGGAATTCAAGGCCATCGAGGCTTATGGCGCGCGGCGCATGAAGAGCTTCCTGGGAAAGTCGTTCCTGGGGATCGTGCGCAGCACCTTCCTAATCGGCGCGGATGGGAAGATTCTCAAGATCTGGGAATCGGTGAGTCCGAAGGGCCACGCTGGGCAGGTGCTGGAGGCGCTGGCGGGCAAATAGAAGCTAGATTTCTCAGAGAGATTCCTCGGCCCGGCAGAAAGGCCGGGCCGAGGAATGACAGAGAAAATGGGGCGAGGCACAACCGCCGGCGGGACGCCGGCGGTACAGATTCGGCTTACTTCAGGACAATTTCGGTCTTGGTCGTGAAGCGCAGCTTGGTTTCCGCCGGGAAAGTAATGTCTTTCTTGCCGGTCATCGCCGCGCCCGCGGTGCCGGCTCCGGCGCCTGCGGCTGCTCCGATGGCGGCGCCTTTGCCGCCGCCGGCGAGCGCGCCGATGATAGCTCCCGCCGCGGTACCGCCGCCGATGGCGACGACGTTCCGCTTATTGTGTGACGGACCGGTCTGCCCCGACCAGCGCGTCGAGACCGTATAGGCCTTCCCGTTGACCTCGATCGAATCGATCTTGAGCCAAAGTTTCGCCGGGGTCTTCAAGTGCCCCGAGGCCTGCACACTGGCGACCGAGCAGGAGCCCTTTGAGCCTTTCGGGATCACCGTTTTGCCGCCAACGACGACGTTTTGGGCGACGGTGCAATCCACTTTCTGGCCCGTCCTCGCGTCTTTCGAGCTGACCGATTGGTCCAGCGTCATGACAATGGGGGTCCCAGGGGGCACGAGGGCCTCCGCGTGGAGCGACACTGCCGCGCCGGCGAACAGCGCCGCCACCACAAGGGCAATCCGGATTCTCCGCATAGCCTTCACCTCTCCGCGAACGAGTCTAGGCTGGGACTCAAGTGTAACAGAAACTCTCCCTGCCGCAGCACACGACACTGCGTCAGAGAGACACGCGGAAGGAACTCCCCGCGCCCTCGACTTCTTCGACCAGCATGTTGTCCAGCAGACGAGTCGAGCCCAGAAACACCGCGAGCAGCGCCAGGCAACTCCGGCGCAGGCGCGAGACCGGCTCGAAGGTATCGGCGTCGACGATTTCGACATAGTCAGGTGTGGCCAGGGGCTCTGCGTTCAGCACCTTGCGCATCACGGCCAGCAACCGCACGGCGTCTCGCTCACCCGCGGCGATTTCCTGCCGCGCAGCGTCCAGGGCGCGGTAGAGGACGATAGCCGCGCGGCGCTCGTCGTCCTTCAGATAAGCGTTGCGCGAGGACATGGCCAGACCATCAGACTCGCGCGCCATCGGGCACACCACGATCTCGGTGTCCAGGTTCAGGTCGCGAGCCATCTGGCGGATGATGCGCGCCTGTTGCGCGTCTTTGCGACCGAAATAGGCGAAGTGCGGCTGGGCGATCTCGAACAGCTTGAGCACCACCGTGGTCACCCCGCGAAAGTGGCCTGGGCGCGAGCGGCCTTCCAGGCGCTCGCTCACCCCTTCCACGTTCACGTAGGTGCGGAAACCGTCGGGATAGATTTCCGCCGGGGGCGGGGCAAACAGGTACTCGACGCGCAGGCCTTCGAGCAGCGCGCTATCGGCCTCCAGCCGGCGCGGGTACTTGGAGAAATCTTCGTTCGGGCCAAACTGCTGCGGGTTGACGAAAATCGAGACGACCACCGGTTTACACTGTTGCTGCGCTGCCCGCACCAGTGAGAGATGGCCCTGGTGCAGGGCGCCCATCGTGGGAACGAGGCCGACCAGACGACCCTCGGCGCGCGCCTGACGTGTTACCTGCTTCATCCATTCCACCGTGTGGATCGTTTCCATGCGACTCGTTTCTCCCCGGATTTCGGCCTCACCCGCTAATCCCATGGCTGTCCGGCGCGCTCGCGGTAGAAATAGATCAAATCCGTGGAGCTGGGTTTGGCGCCCAATTGGCGCAGCAGCATTGCGACCTGGCCGCGGTGGTAGGTGCTGTGGTTCACCAAGTGCTGCAAGCTCTGCCAGAGCGGATTCGAGACGGGCGCACCCTTTGTGGTCCGGTACTCCTGCACGCGGGCCAGATCTTCTCCGCGAGCCGCAGCGACGAACTGCAGGAGCTCCGTCTCGATTTCCGACCAGCGCGCGCACACCCTGTCCAGATCTGGAAACTGTTCGCCGGGTAGCAACTCGGCGGGCGAGCGGCCACGGAAGCGCTCGAGGTAAAGCCATTCGACGCCGAGGATGTGGACGAGAGTGTCGCGCACGGAGCGAAAGCTCGAACCAAGATCACTTGCGAACCGCTCCTCGCCCAGCGCGGCGCAGGCGGCAACGGTGCGGTGGTTGGCCCAGGCGTTGTAGTCGTAAAGCAAGCGAATTGTTTCCGGTTCGATGGCCGCGTCGAGAGGCAGCCCGCCACGCTCGCGGTAGTACAGGATCAGGTCTGTAGCGACAGGCGCAGCGCCCAACTGGCGCAGCATTGCGGCGGCCTGACCCCGGTGATGGCTGCCGTGGTTAACGAGGTGTTGCAACATCTGCCAGAGCGGCTGGGAATTCGGATTGCCTTCGGTCGTGCGATAGTGCTGGACGCGCGCCAGGTCCTCTGCCGTGCGTCCCGCGACGAACCGCAGTAACTCGCCTTCGACCTCGCTCCAGCGCGCACGGATGCCAGTGAGATCAGAAAACCGATTAGCAGGCGGAAGTCCCGCAGGCGAACGGCCCTGCCAGCGCTCCAGCCAAAACCATTCGCCATCCAGGATATGGACCAGAGTGTCGCGCACCGAGGGGAAGCCCGCGCCCAGGTCGCGAGTGAACTGCTCGTGGCTGAGCGCGGCGCAGGCATCCAGCAGGCGGTGGTCCGCCCAGGCGTTGTAGTCGTAGAGCGCGCGAAAGGTTTCGATGCGCATGAAGACAACGAGAGGCTCTGCATGAGGCGCCGCTTAAGCCGCGCCCCTACGAGTCAGAAAAACTTCAGCGGGGGTCAAGCGCGCAGGCGGTCGCGCACCTCGGCCGATAGGTGAAACGATTGTTCATCGGATGGAAACCGCCCGCTGCGGACGTCTTCGCAGTATTCGCCTGCGGCGCGCGCAATCGCTTCGGCCAGATTGGCATAGCGCCGGGCGAACTTCGGCACGGTTCCCTGCGTGAGTCCCACCAAGTCGTGAAACACGAGCACTTGGCCATCACACTCCGGGCCCGCGCCGATCCCGATGGTGGGGATGCGGAGCTGCTGCGTGATGCGCGCCGCGAGCTCGCGCGGCACCGACTCGAGCACAATCGCAAACGCCCCGGCGGCCTCCACGGACTGCGCATCGCGCAGGAGCTGCTCGGCGGCCTCGACAGTTTTGCCCTGCACCTTGAAACCGCCCAAGGTGTGAACCGATTGCGGGGTCAGGCCGATGTGGCCCATCACAGGGATTTCAGCCTCAACCAGCCGCGCAATCAGCTCCAGGCGCTTCTCGCCGCCCTCCAGCTTCACAGCCTCAGCGCCGGCCTCTTTGACGAAGCGCACAGCGTTGCGCAGCGATTCCTCCAGCTCGGCGTGATAGCTGCCATAAGGCATGTCGGCCACCACGAGGGCGCGTCGCGTGCCGCGGCGCACAGCGCGCGTGTGGTGCAGCATCTCCTCCATGGTGACCGGCAAAGTATTTTCGTAACCGAGCACCACCATGCCCAGCGAATCGCCCACCAATAGAATGTCTACGCCGGCTTCATCCAGCAGGCGCGCGGTGGGATAGTCGTAGGCGGTCAGGCAGGTGATTCTCGAGTGAGTTTGCCCTTGTTCGGTTGACAAATGGGATTTACGACTCAGGATGTCGGGCACGGTCACCTTACCGTTGCCCGCACGGGGTATGACGCTCATGTGAACCTCCGGTGCCGTCCCCGATAGGCCGGGGTACAGCCCAGTCACGCTGATGCTAGCAGAACAAGGTGTGACTTGCCATAGGAAGGACGGCCCAGCCTGGCCAACCCGGCTAGGACTTGTTTTCAGCTGGGCACAGGTTCTCCAAGAGAACGGCCTTGGGAGCCGGTCGGTTGCCGTGGCGGGTGGACACCGAAAGCTATTCTATGGCACCGAAAGCCGGAGCCATAGAGTGCGCGGCGTAACGAAAGTGCTGGTAGGTAGCTAATTGCTGTGGGGTGAGCAATTTGCGGGCAGCCAGATGCGCGGAGAGATGCCCCCAACGCAGCTCGCCGCGGAGCGAGGCTACTCGATTGGTCTGCTGCTGGAGTTCCGCTTCGGGCCGGCCTTCAGCAAACATCTGATCGAGTTGCGCTTCGGCGAGCAGCAGTTCTTTACCACGCGCAAGAGCCTCCGCCTTCATCTGCGCGAAGAGTTTCTCTATGGCTGTCTGCTGCTCCGGGGTGAGTTGGAGTTCCGCTGTCAACTCGAGCACGTGTTTCGGCCCGGGATAGCCGTTGCGGTCGGCCACCATAGCCATGCCGAAGCCTTCACCGCGCTCGATCGCGGCGCGTTCCTGGTCCAGAAATGAGTGATGCGCGGCTTGGGCTTCTCCAGCCTGCGAAGGTGTACGAGGCGCGGTGTGCTGATGCTGACTCGAGGCTGGATGCTGGAGGCCAGAGGTCAGGAAGGTTGTCCACGCAAACCCGACCAACAAAAGCTTGTTCATTGCATGCCTCTCAATGGCGGTCGCTAAGAAGGACTGCGGTGCCTGCGCTGCGATTAGGCTACAGACAAGAGGAATGCCTCGCGAAGTCTGCCCCCGACGGGTTCGGTCGGGGCTCGGGACAATTGCCGGTCCTACGCTTGCGCCACAGGGGTAGGCAGCTCAGGCTCGACGCCGCGCCAGCCCACTGCGCGGCCCTGCACCGCATGCATGATCGCGCGGAACAGCACCACGTACATCAGTTGCCGGTAATAAAAGCGCTGCAGCAGCAGCGGCCACAGCAGCGACCATTCTTCGTGCTTCTCGAGCGCAAACGCCACCACGCAAGTCAGCAGGTCAATCAGCATGAACGCGGCGAAGAATATGAGCGCGCGCTCGACGTCTTCCGCTGTCCAGAGTTGCGGCAGGCGAGTCACGTGCAGTTGTGCCAGTCCCCAGAGCAGCAGCGAGCCCAGAAAGAGCAGGTCAATCACGGGCGAAACCAGCGGGAGCAAGAGCTGGAAGAGGAAAACGTTGGGGAGCGCAATGAACCCCAGCGTGCCGTAGCGCCACCGGCCGAGGGTGTCGCGGTGCTTCCACACGGCCTGCAGCGTGCCAAAAGTCCAGCGGAAGCGCTGCCGGACAAGCGCCTCGGCGCTTTCCGGAGCCTGGGTGAAACCGATGGCCTCCTCGTCGTAGAGAATGCGCCAGCCAGCGCGGCGAATGGCGATCGTCAGGTCGGTATCCTCCGCGACCGTATCGGCAGAAAAGCCGCCGCAGCTACGGATGGCGTCGGCGCGCCAAGCGCTAACGGCGCCGGGTACCACGGTGATGCAGTTGAGCAGGTCAAAGGCGCGCTTCTCGAGGTTCTGGCTGGTGACGTACTCGAGCGCCTGCCAACGGGTCAGCCAGCGGGTCCGGTTGCCAACCTTGACGTTGCCGGCCACGGCGGCGACGCTCGGGTCGGCAAAGTGACGCACAAGCTTGGCGATGGCGTCAGGCTCAATCACGGTGTCCGCATCGATCGTCACCACGATGTCGCTGGTGGCTTCGCTCAGCGCGCGGCTCAGCGCTGCCGGCTTCCCGCGATTCGGCTGATGGATGATTCGCACGCGCGGGTTGCGGCCGAAATGGTCTTCCAGCAACTCGGCGGTGCGGTCGGCCGAGCCGTCATCCACCACCACGACGCGCAGATGCGGGTAGCTGGAAGCAAGCGCCGCTTCCACTGTCTCCACAATCACGTCTTCCTCGTTGTACGCCGGAATCAGCACGCTCACCGGCGGGTGGAAGTCCGGGTGATCAGGCGGGGTGGGGCGCAGCTTTTCAATCAATGCCAGCAGGCCGATGACCAGCGCGCGCCCGCTCACCAACGCGATTCCGATCACGAAGATCCAAGCCATCCCCAGCCGCAGCCAGTGGTAGAGCGCAAAAATGAATGCATCGGCGCGCGCCAGCCAGCGTTCGTCGCGGCTGAGCGGCGGCATGACCTGCGCCCGCGTCTGGCCCACCAGCTCGGAGACCGGCACGATTTCAAATCCCGCGGCGCGCAGCCGGTCGATGATCATGGGCAGCGCCGCGACCGTGGTGCTGCGGTCGCCGCCGCCGTCGTGCAGTAGAACGATATTCTTTCGCCCCTGGCCGGCTTCCGCTTGCTCCAGAACCTGGGCGGCGGTCTTCTCCGGCGAAGGAGGCGGCCCTCCCGCAAGGTCGCCCCAGTCATGCGGATCGATCTGCGCCCCGACCAGGATGTAACCCATTCCCTGAGGGATTGGCAGCAGCGCGACTTCATCAGCGGTTTCCGGCTGGTGGTCGATGCCGTAAGGCGGGCGAAAGAGCAGCGTCTTGACCCCCAGGGTGCTCTCGAACAAGCGCTCGGTGAGGTTCAATTCGATTTCCAGTTGCGCCCGGGAGATCTGGTTGAAGTGCGGGTGGGTGTAAGTGTGGTTGCCAATCTCGTGGCCTTCGTCATATTCGCGGTGCAAAAGGCCGGGCGAGCCGCTGGCGGCTACTCCCGTGACAAAGAACGTCGCAGGCGCGCGCTTCTCTTTCAGGATGTCCAGGATGCGAGGAGTAAAGCGCGGGTCGGGGCCGTCGTCAAACGTCAACGCGATCTTGCCCGGGACGGCGCCCATCTGCTCAATGCGGTAGGAGAGCGGGTAAGTTTGGAAGCTTTCGTCCACAATCGTGTCTGTCGCGGCGTCGTAGCGGAACGTGCGCCGGCCGTCTTTTGGAGTGGCACTGATCCGCCAGATGTCCCCGTCGCCTTCGAGAATCAGGTCCTGGCCAGGAGGCACGTCCTTGAGGCGATCGCGGGTCGCGTCATCCGCATTCGTGACGTCCCAGACGGACCATAGCGAGCTGTCGGCTGAACCCAGCCGCCACAGCGCCGTGCCACGAATCCCGGCCCGCTCGCACACGCGCAACTCGTTGTAAGCGGTGACGCCGTCCAGCATCCACACGCGATGGATGTGATTGTGTTCATCGTAGTAGTCGTAATGCGGATTGAGCGAATCCGCGTCGAACTCCACCTGGGCTTCCGATTCATACGCGCGGAGGATGGCCTCTTGAACGCTGAGGGATTCTGCCGGCTCTGGCGGAGCGCCGCGCGATGTCTGCGCCCAGTCGTAGGCATAGTTGCCGATGCCCATCACCAGTTTCTCAGGCCGCACTTCGCGCAACGTGGAGTTCAGATTGCGCACAAACCAGTCCTGGGCGGCGATGGGGCCGGGCGGCGAGCTCAGCCAGTGCTGGTCGTAGTTCATCAGGATGATGGCGTCGGCCTGGGAGGCAAAGTATTTGTAGTCATAGCTTGAATCGGCGGCAGGCAGCGCTACCATCAGCTTCAGACCGGCGGCGTGCAGCGCAGTCGCCAACTCCGCGATCAACTGCCGGAAGGCTTTTTGGCTCTTCTCGGGGACATCCTCGAAGTCCGCCACGATGCCGACCTGATGCGCGTTCGTCCCATACCTGACCAGCGACTCGGTTAGCCGCTGGCGCGAGGCCGGCTGGGCGAGCAACTCGGCCAGCTCTTTAGTGTGCCAGACCCTCCCGTCCGAGTTGTTCACCAGTGCCATGGTGGGAATTTCGACTTTGGCGGCCTGGAGCCAAGCGCGCAGTTTCCGATCCGGCTCCACGTCCAGCCGGCCATCGGGCGAGACCGCGTGCAGTGCCTCGGGGATGAGCAGGTCGATATCGCGGTAATGCCGCTGCAGCGAAGCCAAGCTGCCCGGATCCCAGCTCACATGAAATGCGGCGCGCAGTGGATCGTATTTCTCGGGCACCTTGCCCAGCGCCGCCACCCGCCTCCGCCGGCCGATGCGGGTGGGCACCGGTTTGGCGGCCTGTTTCGTCCGTACCGCATGCAGGGCGGGCCGCGTCTCCGGCAGCAGCAACTCGGGCAAGTTCGGTCTCGTGATCACGGCTAGGAAAAAGATGACCAGCAGCAGCGTGAACACCACGCCACTGATCTCCAGCACCCGGCGCGTCAGCACCCAGCGCCGCCGCCGCTCGTCGTAGAAAATGGGCTTGCGTTCCTTCATGGCCTCAGTCCAAGCTAGCCGCCCGGCGGGAACCTGTCAATGACCCTCTCTCCCGAATTGCGGATACCTGCCATGTGCCACACGTGGACCTATCTAAGATGAAGCTGCGCCGGCATTTGTTGCTGGCAGGCCTGGCCGGCCTCGGCCTGCGCCTCTTCTTTGTCCGGCGCTTCGCCACGTCGGCCGGCGACACGGCGATATACGAGAAACTAGCGCGCAACTGGCTCGATCATCACGTGTACGGCCTGTTTGTCGGCGGGCAACTGACCCCGGTAGACCTGCGCGTGCCGGGCTATCCGGCTTTTCTGGCCGCGATCTACGCGCTGTTCGGCCGCACTCAGCTTGCAGTCATGCTCACCCAGGCCGCGCTCGATTTGTTCACTTGCTTCCTGACTGCTGCGCTCGCCGGCTTTATCGCCCCGAAAGCGCAGCGTCGGCGGGTCGCGGTTGCCGCGTTGTGGCTCGCGGCGACGTGTCCATTCGTTGCCAACTATGCCGCTGTGCTGCTCACCGAAGTCCTGGCGACGTTTCTCACTGCTCTGGCGCTGCTGACCTTCCTCCATGCCGCAGCCGGCGAGGAAATCGATCCCGACTCGGTGGAGCGTTCCGCGATGGTATATCCAAACTGGTTTCTCGGCGGCGCTATTGTCGGGCTGGGTGCGCTGGTGCGTCCGGAAACGCCGCTGATTCTGGTCGCCGTGGCGCTCGTGCTCGTGGTGCGCTGGCGGCGGCCGGTGGATTGGCCGAAGCTCCTGCGTGCCGGCGCGCTGATGGCTGCGGGATTGGCGCTTCCACTTGTGCCTTGGGCGACGCGCAACTGGCGCACGCTGCACCGCGTGGAGTTCCTCGCGCCCCGATACTCCCAAATTCCCAGAGAAGTGGTGCCGCGCGGTTTCTACGCCTGGACACAGACCTGGCTGGTGCGCTTCCGCGACGTTTACCTTGTCCCCTGGAAGCTCGAGGATGAGCCGATCTCCATCGAGGACCTGCCGGCCTGTGCGTTCGACTCCGCCGAAGAGAAACAGCGCGTCGCAGCGCTGCTCGAGAGTTACAACGCGACCCTGCTCATTTCGCCTGAGTGGGACCGGGAGTTCGCTGCGCTAGCTGCGGCTCGCACTGCCCGGCATCCCCTGCGCACTTATCTTTGGATTCCGCTCGGGCGCGTAGCGACGCTCTGGTTCACACCGCGCATTGAGCTGCTACCTTACTCAGGCCAGTTGTTGCCGCTCGCGCAGAAATGGCAGGAAGACCCGGTAGACGTTTGCGTCACGCTCGGCTTCGGCCTGTTGAATTTCCTCTATGTGGGCCTCGCGCTTGCCGGCGCGCGCATCGCGCTTCTGCGCCAGGAAGGAAAAGATTCTCGCTTGCAACTCGGGCTGGCCTTGCTGGCGGCTTTCATACTGTTGCGCACGGTGTTTCTGACGCAGATCGAAACGCCTGAGCCCCGCTACGTCTTGGTCTGTTTCCCTGCTGTCCTGGCCCTGGCCGCGCTGGCGTGGACGAAGCCGCAGGCCACTTCGGGTGCTCAAGCCTGACGGGCAGGCACCCGCGACGCACTCGCCGTGTCCTTTGTACAGGGCGCGAGTTGGCAGCTTGTATCGAGCCGAGGGGATCAGGAGCTAGAGATTCAACACCGAGTGCAGACCGCGCACAGAGCGCCGCAGAGAAGCCGTATGCTGGTGAATCTGCTCTGACGCTGAGAGCAAGGCAGGCTTCAGTCCACCCAATCGGCGAGGAAAATATTGGTTTCGCCGCGGGCCTTGCCGTTGCGGTTTGACGCCCAAACCAGCTTCTTGCCGTCGGAGGAGAACATGGGGAAGGCATCGAAGAGCGGATGCCAGGTGACGCGCTCCAGGCCCGTGCCATCTTCATTGATCAGATAAAGATCGAAGTTGCGGCCGTTGGGGTCGGCCATGTTGGAGGCGAAGATGATGCGCTTGCCGTCCGGATGGAAAAACGGCGCAAAGTTGGCGGCGCCGTTGCGCGTCACCTGCCGCTTGTTGCGGCCATCGGCCTCCATTACGAAAATCTCGAAGCGCTTCGGGCGCAGAAGGGAGGTCTTGAGCAGCTCCTGATAATCGGTCTTCTCCTCGGGCGTTTCCGGGTGGAAGGCGCGATAGACGATCTTCTTGCCATCGGCGGAGAAAAATGGCCCTCCATCGTAGCCCAGCTCAGTGGTCAGGCGACGCAGGTTCTTGCCGTCCGGATCCATTGTGTAGATGTCGAGGTCGCCGTTGCGCAGAGAAGTGAAAACAATCTTCTTGCCGTCGCGCGAGATAGTGGCCTCGGCGTCGTAGCCGGGATTGTGAGTCAGGCGTTTGACGCCCGACCCATCGGCGCGCGCGCTGTAGATCTCAAACTCCGGAAAAAGTTTCCAGACGTAACCCTTGCTATAGTCCGGCGGCGGAGGGCATTCGGGGCTAGAGGCGCGTGTCGAGGAGTAGACGATTCGCTTGCCGTCCGGAAAAAAGTAGCCGCACGTGGTCTTGCCACCCCCGGTCGAGACCATACGCTTGTGCCCGCCGGCGAGATCCATCGCGTAGATCTGGTCGCAGCGCCCCTCGCCCACCGAGGCCTGAAAGATGAGCTGCTTGTCGTCAGCCGAAAAGTAGGCTTCGGCGTTCTGCCCTCCGAAGGTGAGCTGCCGAACGTTGCGCAGGTGCCTCCGCTCCTCGGGCAACAGCAGGCTCGCGTCGTCCTGGGGCGATGTCGCAGGTACAGGTGCCTGCGGCCCCAAGCGAGCTAGGCCAGAGGCGAGCAAAATCATGAGCAAGGGCGCAGACAGAGTCTTCGTCTTCATCCGGACGCCTGAGCGTTGCCGCAGGGCAGCAAGAATGCCTGTCCTACCGGAGCGGCCATTGTAGCGCCGGAGAAGACTCTGCGTAACTAGATATGGCTCCGCGCTGTTTCTAAGTCCGGAACAATCGCCCGCCTGTCATCGCGAACGCAGGGATGATGCTCCAGCACGGAACAACAGTTGAGATCACAGTCTATGATCTCAAGCTTCTTGAGTGATCTCCTCGAGCCTTCCGGGGACACGCTTCAGCTTTCTTCCACGGGTTCAGGATGGATGGTGACGCGGAAGATCTGCGGGAATTGCTCCTTGACGCGGTCTTCGAGGCCAGCAGTGACGTCGTGCACCCGCGTAATGGGCAGGTTGCCGTCCATCGAGCAGTGGCACGACACCAGGATCTTGTTCTCCACCTGCCGCGCGTGCACCTCGTGGCAGTCCACCAACTCGCGGTACTCGCTGCGCAGGCCGTTGATGTGTCGCTCTACCTCTCGGGAGAGCTCCTGCATTTCACCGGGCATACGGTCGGCTGCGGGAATATGCGCGCCCAGCGGCTCGATGTGGATATTCACCGAAGCGCCGAGGCGGTCTTTGGCTTGGCCGGCCACTGCGGGAAGCTGGCGAATCTCCTCTTCAAGCTCGCTGGCGCGGCGATGAGCGTCGCGGAGACTCAATTGCTCGTCCACCTCGAGATGTAGCTCAACGAAGAGCCGGCCGTCGAGCTGCTGCGCGGAGAGGTCGTGGATGGCGAGCCCGCGCCGCTGGGCAGTGGCGCGAATGGCGTCAAACAGATGCTCGCCTGAATGCGCGCGGGGCTCCATGTGCACCATGACGTCGGCGGGCACAATCTCGGCGATGCGGCGCTCGACCGCGTCGCTGGTGGCGTGCACTTGCTCGAAGCTGGCCGTGCGCGGCACGCCGATGGTGACGTCGACGAAGTGGTGGTGGCCGGCGCGGCGCACGCGCACACGCTCGGTGCGCAGCACTCCCTCGAGCTCATCCACTGCTGCGGCGATGCGTTGCTGCAGGCCCGCAGGCGCGGCGTCGAGCAGCGCGTCTACGGTGCGTTTGCCCAGCCGCGAGCCCACCCAGATGATCAAGCCGGCCACGCCCAGAGCCGCGAGCGGGTCGGCCTTGTCCAGCCACGGGAGGTTGTATCGCCGGCCAACCCAAGCGCAGCCAATGCCGAAGATCACCACCGTGGTGCTCCAGACGTCAGTGGCGAAATGCAGCGCGTCAGCCTCGAGCGCTTCGCTCTGGTATTTCCGCGCCACACGCTCGAGCGCTCGCGAGCGCGCGACATCGAGCAGCGCCATCATCGCGAGCAGGCCGATAGCCAGCAGTCTCGGCTCGATGTGCACTTCGTGGAAGAGTAGGCGGCGAAAAGCTTCCCAGATGACGTAAAGCGCGGTCAGCAGCAGCAGGCCCGTCTCCACGAAGGCCGCAAAGCTTTCCACCTTGGCGTGGCCGTAGGGGTGGTTGGCGTCGGCGGGCTGGTCGGAGACGCGCACAGACAGATAAGTAACAATCGCCGCGATCAGGTCGAGACCCGAGTGCAGCGCCTCAGAAAGAATGCCCAGGCTGCCGGTGGCCACCGTGAGGAACACCTTGAGCGACACCAACAGCACCGCCGTTCCCACCGAGGCCAGCGCCGCGATTTTCTTCTCGCGCACTCCTTCCGCTCTGCTCACGCGCGCACCAAATCTTGATTATACGCGGCCCAGAGGGCTCCAAGTATCACCTAGTAGGTATTCAAACCCGTCACCGCTTCGAGGAACCTGGCCGCCCTGGAGCATAAGAGGGCGGGCCTAGGCCGCCCCTAAATTCGACATGCTCCCGGGATACGTGGCCCACTATAGCAACAAACCCGAACAGCGCGGAGTCCTGGCAGGCGCAAGAGACTCACGGGGCGCCGGCGCGGAGTGCCAAGACGGGAAGAGTTTCTTCTCAGAGCACCGGCGACAGACTCAGGCGAGAATCTTCTTCCTTAGATCGGCGCGGGCGTGCCATCATCAAAACCCAAATGAGTGTGCGTATGCCTCCAACTGTTTCGCCCGAACGTCCCGCCGACGCAGTTCCTTCCGAAGCTTCGGGCGCCGAGACGCGTCTCGCTGTCATGTTCGCCCTCATCGCGCTGGTCTTGGCCGCGGCCATTGATGGGTTTCTGATCGAGCCAAAGTGGATCGTCGTTAACCAGTACCACGTCGCGGCGCCCCTAAGTTTCCGAGGCCCGCTGAAGATCGCGCATCTCTCCGACCTGCACACCAAGGGAATGGGCCGCCGCGAACGCCGCCTGCTCGAGCTGCTTAAGGCCGAGCAGCCCGATTTGATTGTCGTGACCGGCGACACGTTGCATAGCTCAGCCAACTACAAAGCGGTCCACGAGCTGCTGGGGCAGTTGCACGCGCCGTTGGGAGTGTGGGTAGTGCGGGGGAACTGGGAGAACTGGCATCCGGTGAAAGACGAGCGCGGCTTTTATGCCTCGGCCGGGGTCAACTTCCTGGTCAATGAAGCCCGGCCAGTGCGAGGAAATGTTTGGGTGGTAGGACTGGATGATCCCTCGTCGGGCCATCCGCATCTGGACCAGGCACTGGAGGGGGTGCAGGCCGATGCCTACACGATCGTTCTCATGCACTCGCCCGCTCATTTCAAGCACGTGGCCGGCCACTGCGCGTTGGCGCTGGCCGGCCACACTCATGGCGGCCAGGTGCGTATACCGTTCGTGCATCCGTTTTGGCTGCCCCGCGGTTCCAGTGATTACTTGGAAGGATGGTATCAGCAGGAGGGATCAAAGATGTACGTGAGTCGCGGCATCGGAACCTCGGTTCTGCCGCTGCGTTTCCTGTGCAGGCCTGAGTTGGCCATCGTGACGTTGGGAAAGTAGGTCTCCCGAAACCTGGGAATCCCATCCCGCAGCAGTCTCGCGCCCGCTCCATAATCCGGTGCGCCGGAGCGCATCCAGCAGAGAACCAGCAAACGTCAGCGGGAGGGTGTGCGACATAATAGTGGATAGCGTCATGCGGCCCTCCGCGCCGCGCGGCGTTCCCAGAAGTCCTCGAAGCGTCCGCTGAGGCGACAACAGCGTAGAGCGAGGATGGCATTGGCGCCGCGGACCGTCCAGTGCATGCCGCCGCGCTTCAA
>QHYU01000190.1 GCA_003224235.1 Acidobacteriota bacterium | reverse complement strand
GCCAGAGAGCGCAGCGCTGCTTTCGTTGCAGAATACGCGCTGGTCCCGGTGGTACCTTTGCTGTCTGCCACGCTGGTATTCAAGATGATCGACGCACCGTCATTCAGCAACGGCAGCGCTTTCTGAATCGTGAAGTACGCTCCCTTGATGTTGATGTCAAACTGCTCGTCGTACACGCTTTCGGACGTCTCGGCGAGTGGTGCGAACTTCGCAACTCCCGCGTTCACGAACAACACATCAATTTTGCCCAACTTCTGCGAAACCTCCGCATACAACTTGTCCACGTCGGTAAGCTTCGCGACGTCCGCCTGCACCGCTACCACGCCGTTTCCGATAGTTTTCACCGCTTCATCCAGCGTTTTCTTGCTTCGACCCGAGATGGCTACTCTCGCGCCTTCTTCCTGCAGACGCTTGGCCGTCGCCAGCCCGATGCCGCTGTTTCCGCCGGTCACTACTGCTACTTTTCCTTCGAGTCTCTTCATGTCGGTCTCCCTTTGTTTGCCGAATTTTCAGCCTGGCTCGCTCTGTGGCATCCATGCCTCCGCTCGGGGAGCCAGCAACATTTCGATACTTAGATGATTATCGAAGTAATCGGTTACAGGTTTTCTGGCATTCCTTGCGGAAGGAGAGGGTTCTGTGGCGGCAAGGCAATGATTTCGCTACACTTTGGATGGACCCATGAACCGTTCTGTGATTGAAAAGATATCGAAAGCCCTGGCCGACGAGACCCGCCTCAGGATTTTTGAGGGTATCTCGGCAAGCAAACACATGAACTGTGGCGAGATCGTCTCGATGCGCGGCGTGACCCCCGCAACCGTCTCTCACCATCTCAAGATTCTGAGCGAAGCCGGGCTGATCGCCTGCCGCCGCGAAGGGCAGTTCGTCTATAGCCAGGCTGTCCCCGAAACCATCGTAGCCTACGCGCGGGCGCTGGCGAAAATCGCGCGCGGCAAGAAGGCCGCACGCCGTCGCTGACTCGCGCGACAACTATCGTGGGCCTGCAGGCTTTGCCGGCGGGCCAGCGGCCACATGTCCGTGCAGTCGGCAAACCGTAGATATGAGCCAATCGGTGTAAGCCCGTAATGCGTCCAAGTGGGTCCGCTGGCCTCCCAACTTCCAGAACCTCGTCTATGGCCAGGAGCCAGTTGTCCGCGTAACCGACTCGCCCGAGCAGAAGCGGTGAAATGATGTTGCGAGACAACTGGTAAGCAGCGAGCGTCTAATGGAAAGGGTGGAAAGCGCTGGTATCGAGGAAGCGCCGATGGTCAGCACTCCGTATTACTTGTCCCCGGGGTTTGAACACCGCACACGCCTGGGACGGCAGGCACCTAACGGGTGCGCGCTTCGCGCGTCTAACCCAACTGACGAACTTGGGCAAACCTGAAGGGCGTGGAGTGGACCGCGCCGCAATGAACTTGCTTACCCGCATCCCGGTCTGCTGCTGGCTGCTGCTGGCGCTGGGGGCACCCCAGGGCGCGCCCACCACTGCCTGGTCCAGGGCTGCAAACCCACAAGGGTCGGCGTCGGGGACCTCGGCCGGTTCCGTATCGCCGGGCGGCGACGAACCGGTCATCCGCGTCTCGGACCGGTCTGTGACCATCCCGCGCATGGAGCAGGCGCCCACCATCGAGGATTTCCTGACGATGGAACCCAGCGCACGCATGGCCGGCAAGATGGCGCGCATCGACGGCTTCCGGCAATGGATCCCGCACGACGGGGAGCCCGTCAGCCAGCGCACCGTTGCCTACCTGGGTTACGACAGCAAGAACTTTTATGCGGTGTTCGTCTGCTTCGACAACGAGCCCGACAAGATCCGGGCGCACCTCGGCCGCCGCGACGACATCTGGGACGATGATTTCGTCGACGTCTGGATCGACAGCTTCCACGACCACCGGCGGGCCTACGAGTTCGTGGTCAACCCCATGGGCGTGCAGGGGGATGGCCTGGCCACCGACAACAGCGAGGACTTCAGCTTCGATACCGTCTGGGACTCTCGCGGCCAGATCATGAAGGAGGGCTGGGTCGCCTGGATGGCTATCCCCTTCAAGTCGCTGCGCTTCAGCAACGCTCCCCGCCAGACCTGGGGGATCACGCTACAGCGCGAGATCCACCGCGCCAACGAAAAATCATTCTGGCCCTACACAACGCGCCGAGAGGAAGGCATCATCGCCCAGAACGGCGATATGCAGGGCATGGAGAACATCTCGCCCGGGCGCAACATGCAGTTCATCCCTTACGGGCTGTTGCGCTCGTTCCGGGGCCTGGACCTGCGCGACCCTGGCGCCCCGCGCTTCGATTCCCGCAGCGCCAAGCTCGACGGCGGCGTGGACTCGAAGCTCATCATCAAGCGCAGCCTGGTCCTGGACGCCACCCTCGAGCCCGACTTCAGTCAGGTGGAATCGGACCAGCCGCAGGTTACCGTCAGCCAGCGCTTCGAAGTGTTCTTCCCGGAGAAACGCCCGTTCTTTCTCGAGAACTCCAATTACTTCGACACGCCCATCAACCTGTTCTTCACCCGCCGCATCGTGCAACCGCAGTTCGGGGCGCGGCTGACCGGGAAGATGGGCAAGTACTCGCTGGGCATGCTGGTAGCCGACGACCGCTCGCCTGGCCTGCTGGTCCCCGACAACGATCCGCTGGCCGGCAAGCGCGCCCACTTCGGGATTGCGCGCGTCAGCCGCGACATCCTGAAGGACTCTTCCATCGGGCTGATGTACACCGACCGGGAGTTCCACGGCAGCTTCAACCGTGTGGGCGGGGTGGACGCCACGCTGCGGCTGTCCAAGACCACGGTCTGGAGGTTCCAAGCGGTGGAAAGCGCCACGCGCCAGGCCGACGGCACTTATCTGGCCGGTCCGGCTTTCGAAGGCGACCTCAGCCGCTTCGGCCACAGCTTCAACTCCGTCCTTCACTATACCGGGCGCAGCGACGGCTTCCGCACCCAGACCGGCTTCGATCCCCAGCCCGATATCCACAACATCAGCTTCGATCCCTGGTACAACTTCTGGCCGAAGAAGCACCTGCTGCGGTGGGGACCGGAGTTCGTGGTCTACCGCATCTACGACCACGAAGGGAACCGCTTGAACTGGGGCTACACGCCGATGGTCTTCTTCGAGATGCCGCGGCAGACTTTTTTGAACCTGGGCTACGCCCAGGAGGCTGAGCTGCTCCGCCCCCGCGACTTCGCCGTGCTCACCCACAACAAGGACTTCGTTCGCAACACCAAGTTTTTCTTTTTCCGCACCGCCCCGAGCAAGCGGATCATCTTTGACATGAACTACCGCTGGGGGCGGCGCATCAATTTTGCCCCGCCCGCCGGGGTGGAGCCGTTTCTGGCGCGCCGCAACGGCATGACCACCGACCTCAGCTTCATCGCCAGCAGTCACCTGCGCATCGACAACACCTATCTCTGGTTCCGACTGGGCGACGTCAACCGCCGCGGGGTGGCCTTCAACAATCACATCATCCGCTCCAAGTGGAATTATCAGTTCACACGCGAGCTTTCCACTCGCGTCATCTTGCAGTACTCCGCCGTGCTGGCGAACCCCAACTTCACCAGCCTGGCGACCACCAAGAACTTCAATGCCGATTTCCTGATCACGTACCTGGTCCATCCCGGGACCGCGGTCTACGTCGGCTACAACAGCAACCTCCAGAACCTGGACCGCACTCTCGCCCTCGCCCCCGACGGCAGCCTAGCCCGTACCCGCAACGCCTTTATCAACGACAGCCGCCAGTTCTTCGTGAAAATCTCCTACCTGTTCCGCTTCTAAGTCGAGCCGGCGCGCTTCTTACACCTGCCTGAGGCGGCGTTAGCTAGAACGGTGTCAGAGCAAGGAAGATATCGCCGGGAAGCGAGGGCTGTCGGGACGAAAGTTCTTCGCTCGTGAGAAGGAAAGCCGCTCGCCCCAAAGTTGCGGAGTCACCCATGAGAAAGGGGTCCGAGCCTACTTGGGAGCGGCGGTCAGGCGCACCGAGGTGGCGTACTGGTAGACGAGCTGCGCGCCGCGGTCGGAGCCGACCATCACCAGGCCAGCCAGCACCAGCAACCCAACTAGGAATAGCTTGCGCAGTCCGGCGGTGAAGTTCTTGCGCCGGAAAAAGGCCAGCATGCACAGCCCCACGGCAGCGCTGGTGGTGATATACATCAGTTTTTCGTGAAGCTCGAAGACATCGCGCGCAGGGCCGGTTTCCGGCACCGCCTCTTCGGCCAGCAGACCGGTACCCACAGCGGCGAACGCGGTGAGTGTGCCCAGGTAGAGCAGGCGCGCGGCAGTGCGGTGCCATTCCTCGCTCGAGCGGAGCACGGCCAGGGCCTCAAACAGCAACGCCCCCAGCCAGAATGCGATCGGGTAGTGGACGAACAGCGGGT
>QHYU01000081.1 GCA_003224235.1 Acidobacteriota bacterium | reverse complement strand
GTATGGTGCGCGAAGTGATCACGCGCCTGCTGCCGCCCTGGGCCAAACCTGAAACCGATGCTGCCGGCAATCTGATCCTGAGGTTGGCCTCAAAAGCTGTCCCTTCGGCACCACCGCCTGGGAAGAAGGCTGCGCGGATCGTGTTCGTCGCACACATGGACGAAATCGGCTACGTCGTGCGTTCGATTTCGGCGGACGGTATTCTCGAGGTGCAATCGCGTGGCGGCGCCATCAGCGAGTTCTTTCTCGGCCACGCCGTTCTGGTCCACACGGCAAGCGGCCCGCGGCCCGGCGTGCTGGAACTCCCACTCGGCTGGGACCGACCCGGCTTTGAGTGGCCACGCGGCCCGCAGACCGGTGAAATCTCTCTCGCCCGGGCAGATGTCGGCGCGCGCAGCGCTGCCGAAGTCGAGCAACTTAGCGTCAAGGTGGGCGACCCCATCACCGTCCCAAAGAAATACCGGCGCCTGTTTGGCACGCGCGCAAACGGCCGCAGCTTCGACGACCGCGTGGGTTGCGCGGCGTTGCTGGCCGCAGCGTGGGCGCTCGGCCCGGACTTGCCGGGCCGGGACGTCACGTTCCTCTGGTCTACCGAAGAGGAAGTGGGACTGCTTGGCGCTCAGGCTGCGGCGCAGCGGCTGGCTGGGGAAGGCCGCGCACCGGAGTACGTTTTCGCGGTCGATACTTTCGTCAGCTCGGATTCCCCGCTCGAGTCCAAGCGCTTTGCCGACGCGCCTATTGGCAAAGGGTTCGTGGTCCGCGCGGTGGACAATTCCAATCTCACCTCGCGCGAGCTGGTGGACCGCCTGGTGGCGCTGGCTCGGACAAATCACATCCCGGCGCAGTATGGCGTCACCGGAGGCGGCAACGACGGCGCCACGTTTCTCCGCTACGGATCCATCGACGTGCCCATCGCTTGGCCGCTGCGTTATTCGCATTCGCCAGGCGAAGTCATTGATACGCGCGACCTCGATGCGCTGGCTCGCATCGTCGCCACCATCGCGCGGAGCTGGTAGGCAAGCGGCTCTTGAACCCAAACAGACACAGAGGACGCTGAGAGCACAGAGAAAAAAAGGAAAGGAAGCGATAGAGAGACATAGATTTCTTGCGCTCGCGTTGCGCCCTGCCCCTTCTCCTCTCCTCCGCTTGCATTTCCTCTGTTCATCGGCGTTTATCTGTGCTTATCCGTGGTTTCAGGCGCGCGTTCTCGGTGTTTTTGTTTGTCTCTTCCCTCTCCTCTCCTCTTCTCCACGTTTGTTTCCTCTTTTCATCGGTGTTCATCTGTGTTTATCTGTGGTTTCAGCCGCTGTGTTTATCTGTGATTTCAGCCGCGAGGTCTCCATGCTGATTAAGACCATCATCGAACCATTTCGCATCAAGAGCGTCGAGCCCATCCGGCGCACGACCCGCGAGGAGCGCCAGCGGTTGCTCGAAGCCGCCGGCTACAACCTGTTTCTCGTCTCCGCGGAATCCATCCTGATCGATCTGCTCACGGACTCCGGCACCAACGCGATGTCCACCGAGCAGTGGGCGGCGATGATGCGCGGCGACGAGTCCTACGCTGGCTCGCCCAGTTTTGCGCGTTTCCGCGATTCGGTGCAGGCCATCTTCGGCTTCCGCCACGTGATCCCCACTCACCAGGGCCGCGCCGCCGAGCGCATTCTATTCACCGTGATGTGCAAGAAGGGCGACGTCGTGCCGAACAACACCCACTTCGACACCACTCGCGCCAACTGCGAATTCGTCGGCGCGGAGGCCGTGGACCTGCCCATCCCCGAAGCGCTCGAGCCCGCGCGCATGCATCCCTTCAAGGGCAATATGGACACAGCGCGCCTGGAACAGCTCATCGAGCGCGTCGGGCCAAAGCGCGTGCCCCTGGTGATGCTGACCGTGACGAATAATTCCGGCGGCGGCCAACCCGTCTCGATGGCCAACATCCGCGCGGTGAAGGAAATCTGCTCGCGCTACGGCATCCCGCTGTATATCGACGCCTGCCGCTTCGCCGAAAACGCTTACTTCATCAAGCTGCGCGAATCGGGCTACGCCGACAAAACCCCGCGCGAGATCGCCCGCGAGATGTTCCGCCACGCCGATGGCTGCACCATGTCGGCGAAAAAAGACGGCCTTGCCAATATCGGCGGCTTCCTGTGCACCAATGACGATGCCATCGCGCAGCAACAAAAAGATCTGCTCATCCTCACCGAAGGGTTTCCCACCTATGGGGGCCTTGCCGGGCGAGACCTCGAGGCCATCGCCGTTGGCCTGAATGAGGCGCTGGAAGAGGACTACCTGAATTACCGCATTGTCTCGACCGCTTATCTGGGCAATCACATTTCGAGCGAGGGAGTGCCTATCGTTCAGCCGCCCGGGGGCCACGCCATCTATATAGACGCGCGAGCATTCCTCCCACACGTGCCGCCAGCTCAATTCCCAGGCGTTGCGCTGGCCGGCGAGCTCTACGTCGAAGGCGGCATCCGCACCGTCGAGATCGGTACGCTAATGTTCGGCGAGCACGCCACAATGGACCTGGTGCGTCTGGCGATTCCGCGCCGCGTCTACACGCAGAGCCATGTGGACTACGTCGTCGAAGTGATCCTCGAGGTTTGGCGGCGTCGCGAACACATCCGCGGGTTCGAGCTTACTCACCAGGCCCCTTTCCTCCGCCACTTCACCGCCCGCTTCCGCTCCCTGGCCTCGGGCCCTGCATCTGCACGCACCTGCGTTCCGTAGTTGGTTGCGCGTCGAGTTTTAGAACCAGTCATGTGAGGTGGGCTGGCTTTGTATCCTCCCCGCCCCTTTGTTTTCCCGTGAGTTGACTTAGCCGGCGTGGTGCGATATCTAAGGTGAGTCTTCGCCAGAGAATGCGGGCCCATTTTCAGAGGGAAACATGCCTGAAAGCGAGAAGCCAGTTGTGCTGGTGGTGGACGACGAAGAGGGCAACCGCGATTTCTGTAAGGACGCGCTCGAACTGAATGGTTACCAGGTGGTCTTGGCGGCGGCCCCCCGCGAAGCTGTCGAAGCGATCTCCACGCGCGCGATTGACTTCATCATCTGCGATGTCTCCATGCCACATAATGGCCAGCGCGTCTATGAATACTTGCTCCAGAACTTTCCGCAATTGCGCGGTCGCTTCCTATTCGTAACCGGCAACCCTGCGTATAAGGACCAGGTGGAGAGTCTCCCGGAGGCTGCGCCCTGCCTGATCAAACCCTATCTCCTTCGTGAGCTGCTGGATGCAGTGAAAGGAGCGCTGGGCTCGTGATGGGCGACGCGTAACGCTCGCCCGGACCGCAGAGAGCGCCTTGCCGCCGACATTGCTGGCCGCAAAACACTCATCCTTCTTCTCCTTTTACCTGTTTCCTTTTGGCTGTTCCTGAACCAGAGTGGCGCCAGTCGCCGAGCTCAAAAGCGTCGATTGACTTGCGTCTCCGTGCGAGGCGCCCTTTCCTTGCCGTCCGCGCTGCCAGGCGCTATGCTGCGCGCAAACCAGGAGAATCACCCGTGAGGTGAAGATCTGTTCTTCCCGCGAGGCAAAGCGATGGAAAACTGGACGCGACGTAAGTTTTTCGTGACCACGCTGGCTGGCAGTATGGCGGCCGGCGCGCGCAAGCTTTTCGCTGGCATCCGCGCGAATGATAACGGAGCGCACTCAACTCACCCCCAGCGCCTGCCGGGGCTGCAAACTGCCGCAGCCGCAAAGGCCACCCGCCCGGTGATCATCTCCAGCGCAAACGGGTTGCGGGCGCTGGAGCGCGGCATGGAGATCCTGCGCAAGGGCGGCGACACGCTCGACGCTGTCGTGGCGGTGGTGACCGTGGTCGAAGACGACCCCAACGACAACTCGGTGGGCTATGGCGGCCTGCCCAATGAGGATGGTGAAGTGGAACTCGACGCCAGCGTGATGCACGGGCCGACGAGGCGGGCGGGCGCAGTGGCCTCGCTGCGCTACATCAAGAACCCCGCGCAAGTGGCAAGACTCGTACTGGAGCGCACCAACCACGTCATGCTCGTTGGCCCCGGCGCCCTGCGCTTCGCCGAGGCGCAGGGTTTCGAGCGGATGAACCTCCTCACCGAAAAATCTCGCCTGGCGTGGCTGGCCTGGAAAGCCTCCACGGCAGAGAACTGGGCGCCAGGACTCGACAGCCCTGCCTGGAAGGAACGCGTCGCGGGGCTGCTCGATCCCAAACTCCCCGAGGAGGAACGATTGGCTCTGAGCGAGTGGCTTCGCGAGGTGGTCGCGCATCCTCCCACGGGGACGATCCCCTGCCTCGCGGTGAATGAGAAAGGAGACATCTCCGGCACGACTACCACGTCCGGCTTAGCCTGGAAGATCGCCGGCCGCGTGGGCGATTCGCCGATTATCGGCGCGGGGCTGTGCGTGGACAATGATGTCGGCGCAGCGGGCTCGACAGGCCGCGGCGAGGAAAACATCAAAGTCAGCGGCGGGCACACCATCGTGGAGATGATGCGCAAAGGGATGTCGCCGACCGAGGCGTGTCTCGAGGCGCTCCGGCGGGTGGCGCGCAACTACAACGGCGACCAGACGCGCCTGAGCAAGTTCCACCTGCTCTACTATGCACTCAATAAGGCAGGCGCGCACGGCGCCGCGTCCCTGTGGAGCGCTGAGCGCAACGGCCGCCCCTTGACCTACGCGGTGCACGACGGAACAGCAGCGCGACTGGTCGAGTGCGCATGGCTGTTAGAAGGCCGTGGCGGCTAGTACCGTTCCCAACTATTCGGAGCTATCCCAGGCAATGAGAAGACGCATCATTTCGAGGGGATGGGCGCGGACTGTAGGAGAATCAAGTTGGAACGGCACTAGAAGCAGCGCAGAGAAAAGGTAGAGTTGCGAACCGAATTTGCGCCTTTCTGACCTCCGGAGTCCTGCAGCGCTCTGAGTTTTCGCCTCTTCGACTTTGCACCCCTTTGACTCTTCATCTCGATTTGTGTTCATCTTTTACCTTCGATGGACCGCGCCAACATTGTGATCATCGGCGGCGGAGTGGTGGGCTGCGCGATCGCGCGCGCCGTTTCGCAAAGGTGGGACGACGTCTTTCTGCTCGATCAGATGCCGAAGCTCGGCATGGTCACGAGCTCGCGCAACAGCGGCGTGATTCACTCCGGGCTGTACTACACGCCGGGGTCGCTCAAGGCGCGGCATTGTCTGGCGGGCAACCGGCTGACCTACGAGTTCTGCGCCGCGCACAACGTCCCGCACCGGCGAACAGGAAAGCTGGTGGTCACAACGACCCCGGAAGAAGCCGAACTCACCCACCTTGCCGAGCGAGGCCGCGCGAATGGCCTGGAAGGCCTGCGGATCGTGGACCGCGCCGCTATCCGCGCGCGCGAACCACACATCGAAGGGCGCGCGGCACTCGAGGTGCCCTCGACCGGGATCGTCGCGAGCGAAGAGCTGGTCAAGGCCTACGCGCGCGTGGCCGCCGAGCAGGGCGCCAATATCCTCACCCATGCCCGAGTCGTGCGGCTCGAACCGCAGAAGGATTCCATTCAGGTATGGATTCGCACCGGAAATGCCGCCGGGCCCACTAGCGACGCATCTGTGGAGTCGGTGGATGCCCGCTGCGTAGTGAACGCAGCCGGCTTGTTCGCCGACGAAGTCGCGGCCATGCTGGGGAACACGAACTACCGCATCTATCCGGTGCGGGGAGAATACTGCGAGGTAACGCGCGCAAAGTCTTATCTGATCAACGGCCTGGTCTATCCGCTGCCGCACCCTGAGGGCTTGAGCCTCGGCCTGCATTTCACCAAGACGCTCTGGGGCACGGTGCTGGTGGGCCCAACGGCGCGCTACGTAGCAGACAAGACTGACTACGAGCGCGACCGTCTGCCGGTCGAAGAATTTGTGCGCCGCGCCAAACCCATGCTTCCGGAGATCGAAGCCTCTGACCTGACGCTCGCCTACTCGGGTCTGCGCCCGAAGCTGGTGCCGCCTCCTGACCCTGCTCGAGACAAACCCGGCGTCAAAAGAATCGCGGACTTTGTGATAACGCGCGATCCCAGCGTGCCCCGCGCGATCCAACTGATCGGGATCGATTCTCCCGGACTGACTGCAGCGCCTTCCATCGCCCAGCACGTCTCGCAATTGGTCGCGCAGACTCTGGGGTAACTATAGGCCTTGGCGCGATAAAGACGAATCTAAGTCTCAAGTCGTCTCATTCGTGTACACCACCTCTATGATGCGCTCCCCAGGACTTCGTGCTTGAGCGACACACCGCGCGCAGTAAGACGCTACGCGATAGCGCCTTCTCCTCTGAACTGCCCCTGAGCCAATCTGGTTGACCAGCCAAGCTGGCTGTAGCTCGACCACGAGAAACCGCACCTGTACGGAGTCACATAAGATGCACCTACTCTTTCCGAAAGCGAATTCATCTTCCGCTGTCATGCGAGTCATCATCATGCTTTTAGAAGATACAGCGGTGTCGGCCGCGAACCGGGGGTTAGAAGATTAGTGGACCACCTCGGAGACGAAAACCAGATCGAGGCCGCGCGCCCGGAGCTGCGGCAGGAAATTCTGGAGCGCCTGGAGCGTGGCCGGGTGCGGATGCCCGATGGCGATGGCAAAGCCGTCCTTGCGCGCGTTTCGCTCCGCGAGAGCCAGTTGCCGCCGCACGGCCTTGACGGTGGGCGTGCCGTCGAGAAACACTTTGCGGGAGGCCGCCGGCACGCCCGCACGGATCGCAGCATCATAGGCCACCGTCGCGGTGGTGGTGCGACTGTCGATAAAAAACAGGTTCTTCTCGCGCAGCGCGGGCATGATGGCCCCCATCAGTTTCTCGTCCGCGGTGGCGAGCGAGCCTTGATGGTTGTTAACACCGGCTGCGTAGGGCACCGTATCGAGCATCCCGGCCAGCAGGCGCGTTACCTCAGCCGGCTGCATCCCTGCGCGCAACTCGACCGCCTCTGGTTTCCCGCCCCCATTGGCCGACTCCATCGGCAGGTGCAGCATCACCTGGTAGCCGCGACGATGGGCCTCTTTGGCGATGTCGGATGAATGCGGCAGGTTTGGCAGCACAGAAACGGTCAGGGGAAACGGTAGCCCGAACAAGGCATCCGCCGGGCCGCGATCATAACCGAGATCGTCAATGATGATGGCGAGGCGTCCCCGGAACGCCCCGGGTCGCGATGGCACCGGACGCAGGCTCGCTAGCGGTGTGATGATGTGGATCGCATGCGTGAACCGCTGGCCCTGCCGGTAATCAAACCGCACCAGGCCCGCCGCGCCCGGGCGGTCGATGCGCTTGAGTTCATGCCGCTTCGCAACGAGGTTGAGTGCGTCTTCGACCGCGGCAAGCGCCGCCTCTTGGCCCGAGCGGCCTGCCTGGAGGGTGATGTAGATGTGATCGGCGTGTTCGTCCTGTCCGCGGGCGGAGCGCCCCGCCGGCGGGCTTTCCGGGCGTATCCCCACTTCTGCGTTGTCCGCGATGGCATTCTTAGCGGCGAAGACCAGCTCGCGCGTGATGGTGCGGATCTCCACCGGGGTGAGCTGCTTTTTCCTGCAACCGACGGATGAAATCAGGATGACCGCCAGCAGCAGGACGAGAAGAGGGGACAGGAACCGGTACGGGCACGCGAGACGCCCGCAGGACGGCTGCGCCGCTGAGGAATTCACCGCTGGCTTCCGATTCCGAAAAGAGTCTTTTGCGGCTGGAACACGCTGCGTGCCGCAGGAGCGTCGCGGACTCCCACCGCGCGTTAGGCGGCCTTGCGGGCCTCGCCCTTCAGAAGCTCGATGGCCTTGCGCAGAACCTGATCCTCCGGCGCAACAGCCCGCGGCGGCGGTTGCTCAGCGGATGGCAAGCGCGGCGGCTCCTCTTCGCCGATGTCGGTCTGTTCTTCCCGGGCGATACGTACTTCCACGGTCGGGGCGACCCCCTCTTCGAGGATCGATTTGTCGGCCGCTGTGTAGTAATTGCCCACCGTCAGCACCAGCGCCGCGCCATCGTCAAGGGGGATGAGCTTCTGTTCCGAGGCATTGCCGAACGTGTGTGCGCCAATCAATTCGCCGCGCTTATTGCCGCCGATGCCTGCGGCCAGCACCTCAGCGGCGCCGGCGGTGCTGCCGGAGATCAGCACGGTCATCGGGTATTTCCAGACTACCTTAGCCGGCTCGGCTGTAAATTCTTGCCGGACCACCGTTTGCCCGCGAAGACTAGCGATGGTGCCGGAGTTCAGAAACAGCCGCGCCGTGGCAACCGCTTCAGACACCTCGCCTCGCGCGCAATCCCGCAGGTCCAGCACCAACTTGTGGATTCCCTGCTTATCAAACTGCTGAAGTTTCTCGCGAATCTCATTGGCCTTGCCGGGCTCGAGTGAAGAGAAACGCAGGTAGGCTATATCAGGCACCGGTTTCTCCGAAAGCACCGGCGGCAGCGCCGCTGCCCCGCGAACCAACTCTACCTCCCTTGGCTCGGTACGCCCGCGACCTACCACCGCTACCTTCACCGCTGTGCCTGGGTCGCCGGCCAGCAGGATTTGCGCCTGCCCGAGCGACATCTCGCGCGTGGTGAAACCCGCGATAGCTTCCAGGATGTCGCCGTAACGCAAGCCGGCTTTCTGCGCCGGGCTATCCGGGAGCACTGCAACCACTACGATATAGCCGAAGCGCTTTGAGAGCGTCACGCCGGCCTCACCCTTCGCGCCGTTACGCGATTTCAGCTTAAACTCTGCGTACTCGCGCGGGCTCAGGTAGCTTGACTGAGGGTCGAGCGACTCAAGAAGGCCATGCAACGCGCCCGAGGTCACCAGCGGCAGGTTGGGCTCTTCGACGTAGTCCTGCTGAATATGCTGCAAAACCTCGCTGAAAACGGTCAGCGAATGGTAGGTCTTGTCGTCGCCAGTCTTGCCAAGTACATAGCCCAAACCGACATAGCAAAGGACAATGACCGAGATGGATAAAACGACCAGCTTGGTGACGCGGCTCATTCGTTTTCGCTCACTTTCTTCCCCACGGTTAGTATAGCATACCGGCGACGCCGCATACCTTGCCCTGCTCCCCAAGCGCTGAACTTTGCGCCCCCCGTTCAGCGAGATCTGTCGGGTGAGACAGAGCCCGAGGAATCTGGGCGCGTCCTGCGCGACGTCTCGGACGGCACTCCCCGCGGGGCTTGCCGGACCTTAGCAAGTGCCGTCTTGGCTTTCTGCAACTCGGCTTTTCGACTCATCCGCTTGCCCAGCTTCTGATTCAAGAAGCGCTGTTTCATCGGGAATTTCCTGTCTCAAAGCGCGGCAGCAACCACTCTATGATTTGCAGCAACACGCCGGCGGGGGCCCTCGCCTCCCCAATGGTAGAGATGATCCGCCGACGCTCGAAGTTCCCTCATGATTGTTCCATCGTCGCAAAGAGCACCGGTTACATTCCTCCCCGGCTGTGAATCGGGCCGCCCTTGCGCGAACGCTCAATTTCCCGAAATGAATTCCCTCATATCCGGCGCGGTCGCCGCCGCTGCCGGGAAGCTGGTTAGACCAATCGCTTCAGACATAAGTCTGAGCGTGCTTTGATGCTGAAAGCAGGTCGCGGACGTAAAACCCCTTTTTACATTTGGGCCAACCGTCACCCAGGCCACGCTTCCGCCTCCTTGAGACTTGTCGCCCGTCGCTGATTCGTCGAACGTGATGATCAGGAGCCCGCCGTTGGGCGCATTGAAATCGGAACCTCCAATAAGTGGGTCGATCTTAGTCTTGAGCCAATTATCCGCCGCCGCCAGATCACCATTATGGCCATTATGGCTGTCGTCGGGCACAATAAAAGAGAAGTCGGGGAGAGTATGGCTGGCCAGGTCGGCCGAGAATTGTGAAAAGGGCACTAGGTTGTTTGCTTGCGCGGGGCTATCGCGCACGTCGGAAAAATAGGAAAAGGGGTTATGGTGCTGAACGTAACCACCGCTGTCCCCGCCGGTATACCCGGCAGACGGAAGGCCTTCTGAATATTCCTTCCAGGTTTTCCCTGCCTGTATGAGGTGGCGGGCGGCATTGTCCTCTGTTACCCTGCCGGAAAAACCATCGTCATTTGTAATGATCTGCCCAGTGGTCAGCATAAAGTAATTCCCAATAGAAGGATGCGTATTGGCATGGTAGCCCTTTGCGAGGGCGTAAGTCGTCGCCAGGCTATTCAAGTAAGGCATATTGGCGTTGCCAATGACACTCGAAAAGTCGTGATTTTCCTCCACCACGATGAAAACATGCTTTACCGGCAGGCCCAGTGCCGGCGAAGGAGATGAAGAAACGGCAGGAGTACAAGGAGTGTTGGCCTGGTCAAAACTGCCGCAATCCACATAAATTAAACTCAGACCGATTGAAAGGAGAATCAGCGCTTGGCCTCTTGAGTGAACCGCCATGGGCATCCGCAGCTTCAAAAAATTCCCCATCTCGGTTCATCCTTGCTCGACCTGAGAAGAGTGTACCGCAAATTCGGATGCGCGCTCTCAGCGATCGGTTGCGAACCGGGCTTACTTCTCTGCCGCCAAGCGTTGCGATTCCGCAATGACTCCGGTCGACCCCTTCTCGATGAGGAATTCCGAATGCGTCACGTAGGTTTGCGAGATGCGATCGTGCCAGGTGAGGTGATCTTCGTCCCACAGCGCCCACAGGAAGCCCAGCAACAACGTGCCACCAGAGACCAGGTAGCCGAAACTCCGCCAGAGTAGTTGCCCAAGCCTGGGCGGGGCGCCGTCAAAGGTCGCCACGCGCAGCCCGCAAGTCCTCATCCCCGGCGTTGACCCACCGCACAGCGTGAACAGCGCAAAGTACTGTGCGTGAAACAGCACCAGCATCGCCACACACACCGCGGCGTCAACCTTGCGGAAGCCGAAATGCCCGCCCAGCAGCCCAAACAACGCCAGAAACCCGGCGTATGCCAATAGCAGGATCGCGGCGTCTATCCGGCCCGCGCGCCACCGGTCAGCCAATTCCGCCACGGGGAGCAGCGGGGCTTCACCGGGCAGGCCGCGGCGGGGCCACTTGCCGCTGCGATGCGCCTCGGCGCCGGCGAAATCGAATTCCGGCTGCAGGACTGCGATCTCCACCCTCTCTGCCTGGCTATTTCTGTCGCGCCTGGCCGGTGCCGCAGCATGCCCTGACTGTCCCGACGGAGCTTGGCCCACTCGATCCGGTGGCGAAGTGTCGGATGAGCCCGATCCTGTGGCGCCCGCATGTGCAATCAGATATGCGACCTGGGGGATGGACTCCGAGTCCCTTGCACCGTTGCTGCTGTGGTCAGGTTCCGACCCTTCAGTCCCAAAGGGCAGCGCAGGCTGCGAATCACTCGGATGTTCGCGGCGACGTCGCGCGCGGTAGGCTTCGAGCCGGTTGGATACCTCGGTTCGCCAATCCACTCCAATAGCAAGCTTGCCGGCAGCAGGGGCAGAGCGACCGGCTCCGGGCGCACAAGGGATGGCGGTGCCAGGGATTTCCTCAGACGAGGCAAGGGCGGCGCCGCAAAAGCTGCAACGTGTGGCGTGCTCTGCGTTGACAGCGCCGCACTCCAAGCAGGTTTCGATCAACAGTCCGTTTTGCGCTGCAGACGGTTCCGTCCCGAACTCCGGGAGGACGCGAGCATTCTAACAAGCAACCCATTGCCGTCGAGGAGCGGGCTCGGTGTGTGTCACTAATGAAACAACTCGCATCAAGTCTCGAAAACCGCCGTTGAACGCCAAACATTCTGCGTGCGGACGGGCCAGGCGGGTGGGGCAGGGTGCAAGATAAGAAAGTACAGTGAACTCACGCGGCGAACTCCCGCTGGAACCTGCGTTCCCTGAAGCCGTAAGAGCCTGCAACGCAACCCTTTCCCCGCTCGATTCCCACTTCTACGTAGTGCACCTGGCGGGGCGTAGTTCGTTGCGATGGCTGGGTGGGAGTGCTAGGCTAGCGGGCTGTTTTTCGGAAAGGCGCGTTTCCTAACCGCACGGCGCCATGACCATCGAATTGGCGTGGGGACTTTGGGGAGGATTGAACCGATTGCTCTTCTCGTCCGGCCCGGCACTGCCTGTCGTCCGGCGGTTGCTGGTGGTTGTCGTCTCAGGGATTGCCATTGTCAGCGGGATTGCCGCCGCCAAGGCGCAGGTGCGGTTGCCTGCCGAGCGCGGCGTCGTCGAGCTGCGAGCGAAACAGCAGCGCAAGGAAGGCGACGTCTTCATCGCCGAGGGAGACGTGGACATCCGCTTCCAGGACCTGCGCCTGCGCGCCGACCGCGTCGAATACAACGACTCCACCTCGGTGGCCATCGCGCGCGGGAATGTCAAATTTGACCTGCATGCGCAGCATCTGGACGCCGAAGAGGCGCGCTACAACGTGCGCGCTGGTTTGGGCACATTCCGGCGCGTGCGCGGCTCGGTCCAGATCGAGCGCCGCCCGAACCCCGCCTTGCTCGTCACGCCGAATCCACTCTACTTCGAGGCGCGGGAAGTGGAGCGCACGGGCGAGCGCACTTACATTATCCGGCACGCCTGGGTGACAGTTTGCGCTCCCGACCGGCCAAAATGGAAGTTCTACGCGCCACGCGCCACGCTCACCCTGGACAAATCCGTTGCGCTGGTCAACGCCAACTTCCGGTTGCTCCGCATCCCGCTGATCTATCTTCCCTACGCCACCGCGCCTGCGGGCCGCAGGCTGCGCCAATCGGGCTTCCTGCTCCCGGACTTCGGCAGCACCTCGCGGAAGGGCTTTGTAGTGGGCGATTCTTACTACTGGGCGCCAGCGGACTGGCTTGACTTCACGCTGGGCGCGCAACTGCTCAGCCGGCGCGGCTGGAGCCAGGTGGGCGATTTCCGCGCGCGGCCTTGGGAAAATGCTCGTCTGGCGGCCAGCTATTATGGCGTGGTGGACCGCGGGCTGCGCACCGGCCCCGGCGGCAGGCGCGTGCCGCAGGGCGGTCACAGATCGCAAATCGAGCTCGACACTCTGCTGCCCTCCGGCTGGCGCGCGGTGGCCGACATCAACCAGTTGACCTCGCTTACTTTCCGCCTGGCCTTCGCAGAAACCTTCGCCGAAGCAGTCAACTCCGAGGTGCGCACGGCTGCCTTTGTGACCAACAATTTCCGCGGCTTCAGCCTGAACTTCGCCGCCCTCAATTATAAAAATTTCCTTAGCGCGCAGCCCGAGACCTCTGTGGTGCTGCGCCGCGCTCCCGGCGCGCGCTTCAGCTCAGTCGAGCAGGCGCCGTGGAAGCGACTGCCCATTTATTTCGGCTTCGACGCCTTCGCCGATGCCGTCCATCGCAGCGAACCTTGCTCACTGCTCCGCCAGGGTCCCTGTGTCGGGGCGGGCGGCGCGTTCCTCAGCGGAAATCGATTCGACACCCCCGATACCGTGCAGCGCACCGAAATTGCGCCTCGGGTTAGCGTTCCGCTGCACTGGGGGCCGTGGGTGGGAGTGACGCCTACGTTTGTGGTGCGCACCACGCGTTACGGCTCGCAAATCCTGTCCGGCACCGTGGTGAGCGATTCGCTCCGCCGTACCACTGCGGAGCTTACCGTGGACGTGCGCCCGGCTTCGCTGGCGCGCATCTGGGAGGGCTCCGCGGCCAAGTGGAAGCACTCCATCGAGCCCCAGCTTGTTTATAGGGTCGTGAACGGCGTGAATGGGTTCGGCCGGTTCATCCGTTTCGATGAAAACGACACGCTGACCAACACAAACGAATTGGAGTATGCCATCACCCAACGCCTTTACCGTCGCGCGGGCGAGGGCCCGGCCCAGGAGTTGTTGACCTGGCGAGTTGCCCAGAAGTATTACTTCGACCCTACCTTCGGCGGCGCTATTGTGCGCGGCCAGCGCAACGTCTTCCAAGCGCTCGACTCAGTCACGCCTTTCGCCTTTGCCAGCGGCCCGCGGCGCTTCTCACCGGTGGTGAGCGACCTGCGGGTCACACCCGGCGGCCGGTACGACGCGGAGTTCCGCATGGACTATGACACGCAGCGGGGAAAGATCAACGCCCTGGGCACGCTGGTGAAGATGCGGGCCTACCACGAAATCTCCGTCACCCTGGATCACTTCTCGGTCCAGACTCGACCCGTGCTGCAGCCCAAGTCCAACCAGATCCGCGCGCTGGTGGGCTACGGAGATCTCAACCGCCACGGCTGGAACGCTGCGTTCGGCTTCAGCTACGACATCCGCCAGCGATTCCTGCAAAACCAGTTGGTCCAGGTGAGCTATAACGGCGCCTGCTGCGGCATCGCCTTCGAGTATCGCCGCCTGGCGCTCGGTCCGGTGCGCAGCGAAAACCAGTTCCGCGTGGCGCTGATCATCGCCAATATTGGCACCTTCGGGAACCTGCGCCGCCAGGAGAAGATTTTCTAGTGTGGTTCCAACTATTTGAGCCGAATGACGAGTTGGGAAGAGAATCCGGCATCAGGCGCTGGCTTGTGAAAAGAAACTAGCTCAGAAAAGTTGGAAGGGCACTAGAAGCTGCGTAGCTGTCTCCGCAGTCGTGCGGCGTGACCGGATCTATGAGTCCTGACGAACTCACCTTTGCTTCTATCGAGCAGCTTGCGCCACTGCTGCGCCAGAAGAAGGTCTCACCGGTCGAGCTGGTCAAAACGCTTCTCCGCCGCATCGAGCAGCTCAATCCCAAGCTCAACGCCTTTCTGACCGTCACTGCCGAGCAAGCCCTGGTACAGGCTCGGCAGGCGGAAACCGAGATTTGCGCGCCGCGAGGCCGCGCGCGCTATCGCGGGCCGCTCCACGGCATCCCCATCGCCCTCAAGGACAACATCTGGACGCGCGGGATTCTCACCACCGCGGGCTCGAAGATCCTGGCTGACTTCGTGCCCGAGGAGGACGCCACCGTGGTTTCCTTGCTGCGGAAGGCTGGCGCTATCCTGCTGGGCAAGACCAACCTGCATGAATTCGCTTACGGCGTCACCACCAACAACCCGCATTACGGCCCCACGCGCAATCCCTGGAACACTGAGCGCATCGCCGGCGGGTCGAGCGGCGGTTCGGCGGCTGCCATTGCGTCAGGGATGTGCGTCGCCTCAGTGGGCACGGATACAGGCGGCTCGATCCGCATCCCCGCAGCGCTGTGTGGCATTGTCGGTCTTAAACCGTCGTTTGGCCGCGTAAGCTGCCACGGGGTTATCCCGCTCTGCAAGAGTCTGGACCACGTCGGGGCGCTGGCGCGCACCGTGGCAGACGCCGCCATCATGTTGCGCGCCATTGCCGGGCCCGACCAACGGGATGACACGACCCTTCCAGCACCAATTCCGGATTACGTGCGCGGCCTGCGCCGCCCGCCTTTCCCTCCCGGAAGAGCCCCCAAGAAACAGAAGACTTTCCTGCGATTGGGATTGCCGCGCGAGTATTTCTGGGAAAAGCTGGATGACGAAGTGCATCGTTCGGTCGAAGCTGCCGCGCGCGTGTTTGAGCACCTGGGAGCCACAATTGAGGAGGTCCCCCTGCCGCACCTGAGCGAATCGGTCGAGCCCAACACGCAGATCGCTCTGGCGGAGGCGCGAGCATTTCACCAGTCCGCCGGCTGGTTCCCGGCGCGCGCCGCGGATTACGGCGAAGATGTGCGTAAGCGGCTTGAGATGGGAGGCGAGGTCCGGGCGATCGACTATCTTCACGGGGGAGCCGTCCGCAGGCAGGTCTGCGCCGATTTCGAGGCCGTTTTCGCGCGCGTGGACGCCATTTTCGCCCCGACGGCGCCCATTGCTGCGCCTCCCATTGGCGCAAACGTAGTGAAGATCGGCCGCGAGGAAGAGACGGTGCGCAGCGCCCTGTTGCGTCTGAACCGGACCGCTAACTTTGTAGGGTTGCCTGCGCTCTCCCTTCCCTGTGGGTTCACCAAGGATACTCTGCCGGTGGGGCTACAGCTCATTGGTCCCATGTTCGGTGAGGCGAACCTTTTGCGCATCGCTTACGCCTATGAACAAGCCACCGACTGGCACCGCCGGTATCCACCGGGCCTTTCATGCACTGCCCCGGACTAGCTCTGCGGGTTGGGGCACTCATTCGGGAAAATCCGCCCGGCACTCATGCCACATGTGGGAAAATAGGCTCACCCGCCGAAGCTTGGGAGCGTCTAATCATCTAATGAGGTGTTCGAAGCCTCGGAGCGGGCACAGGAAAAGGGTATGGAAGTTGGAGTACTTGCCGCCTTCATCGCTGGGCTGGTTTCGTTTCTCTCGCCGTGCGTGCTGCCGCTGGTGCCGGGCTACATCTCCATGCTCTCGGGTATTGGCGTGGAGCAGCTTCGGCAGGGCGAGCAACCCCGCGGCAGTCTCCTGGGGTCTTCGGTGGCTTTCGTCATGGGATTTTCTGTGGTCTTCGTAACCTTCGGAGCATCGGCCAGCGCGGTGGGCCGTTTTCTGGTGCATAACCGGAGCCTGCTGGCACCACTGGCTGGAGCGTTGATTGTTCTGTTTGGCCTGCATCTGGTGGGCTGGCTAAGCAAGATCTCGATCCGGGTGGGGCTGCTGATAGGCGCGCTGCTGGTGGCGGGGGCGCTCACCCTCCGGCTGAACCCAGGTCTTCTGGGGCGCGCGCTTGGGCCCGTGCAACTGGTGTCGGTTTCGCTGATTTTTCTCGCGGGACCGTTTCTGACGCGCTGGCTCAATCGCGACGCCCATTTCCGCAACCTGGGTGGCCAACCCGGCCTAACGAGCGGCTTTCTGATGGGCTTTGCCTTTGCCTTTGGCTGGACGCCCTGCATCGGGCCCATCCTCGCTGGGGTGCTGGCTATCGCCGCCACCAGCGAAACCATTGGCCGGGGCGTCTTCCTTCTGGCCGTATATTCCGCCGGGTTGGCCATCCCGTTTCTGCTGACTGCGCTCGGAATTAGCCGCTTCTTGCGTTTCTACCAGCGTTTTCGCCAATACCTGCACGCCGTTGAGGTCTCCAGCGGCGTGCTGTTGCTCTTGGTCGGCGGGCTGGTTTTCGTCAACCGGCTGACCTGGCTTTCGGGTAAACTGTCATTTCTGAACCGATTCGCTTGGTAAGCGACTCTTAGTTCGCCTGGTAAAGGGAGCAGGAAATCATGAAGAAGATTTTACTGGTGGGCGCGACCCTGGCCGCATTGGTGGCGCTGACTATTGTAGTTGACCGCATGTCAACGAAGGGCGGCAAGCCCTTGGTCAAGGCGGCGGATACCCCGGCGCCCGCGCCGGAAGTAACCTTCAAAGACCTCGACGGCAAAGACGTCACGCTGGCGCAATACAAGGGCAAAGTGGTGCTGGTGAATTTTTGGGCTACGTGGTGCGGGCCCTGCCGGGTCGAAATTCCGTGGCTGATCGAGTTCCAGCAGAAGTACGGCCCTCGCGGCTTCACCGTGCTAGGCGTGGCCATGGACGACGACGGCAAGAAGGCGGTCGAGCCGTGGGTGAAAAAAGAGCGCTTCGAAATCAATGGACAGCCAGCGACCATGAACTATCCGATTCTGCTGGGCAACGATGCCCTGGCTGAGAAGTTTGGCGGGATCATCGGCCTTCCCACCAGCATGCTGATCTCCCGCGACGGCAAGAAGGTGAAGACAATCGTCGGCCTGGTGAACCACGAGGACATGGTGAAAGCCATCGAGAGCCAGCTCTAGTGCCCATCCGCCGTCCCGACGCGACTTTGTTCTGCTCATCCTGGATCATTTTCTGGGGAGTCGTACGCAACGAGTCTGTCAGCCGATGGGCTGGCAGCGGGTTCTTAACCGCCTGAGGACGGTCCCATGCAGATCAAGCTTAAAATCGACGGCCGCGATGCCTCGCCGAACAATGCGGGGAATGCCGTCGAGGATGCAATACTGGCCAAAGTGAAGGAGCAGATGACCCAGAAGCTGAGCAATCTGCGCTGTCCGGATCACAACCAAGCCCCGAAGCCCGAATTCGAAGGTGATTCCCTCAAGAATCTAAGGATCCAGATCCGTGCCTGTTGCGGGTGGATGAGAGAGGAAGCACAGCGCGTGCTCAATCAGAAGTAGGATTCCCAGCATCCCAACTGTGCTGGCAGAACCCTTTGCGCATCCTTCCTCGTTTCGGCAGGCTTCTTCTCCCCCGCTATTTCCGCTGGGGTCGGCGCAATACAGAGTTTCAGTAGCTGACTCCGGACGAATGTACAGCCTCACGTTGCACAGGCACTCCTGTGCCACCACGCTCTGAATCGAATATCGTACTGCAATATCCGCTTTCGCCGCGCAAAGCTCGGTTCGACCGCCCACCTGAGGTTCCGCTCCTGGTCCAAGCCGGGCTTTCGGCTGCTATCGCGCTAGCGAGTTCAATCTGGAGCGCCAATGCGTTGCCGCTTTGGCGCGGCTAGCCGCTAGCGCCAAGAAATACCTGTGGACAAGGGAGAAGGACCGACTTGGGCAGGACCCTACTGAATCATTTAGGAGAAGAACCGGCGGATGCGAGGGCTATAAGGAAGTCTCAAAGGTATTCGCGGGAAGGGCCCTCCAGGAACGCGCGGAGCTTGCGCGAGCGCGAAGGATGCCGCAGCTTCCGCAGCGCCTTGGCCTCAATCTGCCGGATGCGCTCACGAGTGACGGCAAACGACTGGCCCACTTCCTCGAGTGTATGCTCGCTGCCGTCGTCCAGCCCAAAGCGCATCTTGATAACCTTTTCTTCGCGCGGCGTGAGGGTCTTGAGCACCGACGCCGTCTGTTCCTTAAGGTTCAAGTTAATGACCGCGTCCGAGGGCGACACAACAGCCTTGTCCTCGATGAAATCGCCCAAATGCGAATCTTCCTCTTCCCCAATCGGGGTTTCCAGTGAAATCGGCTCTTGCGCGATTTTCAGGATCTTGCGCACCTTGGCGACCGGAATATCCATCCGCTTGGCGATCTCTTCCGAGGTGGGCTCGCGACCAAGCTCCTGCACAAGCTGCCGGCTGGTGCGGATCAGCTTGTTGATCGTCTCGATCATGTGCACCGGGATGCGGATAGTGCGGGCCTGATCAGCAATAGCGCGCGTGATGGCCTGACGGATCCACCAGGTGGCATAGGTAGAGAACTTGTAACCGCGGCGCCACTCAAACTTGTCCACCGCCTTCATCAGGCCGATGTTGCCCTCCTGAATCAGGTCGAGAAACTGCAGCCCGCGGTTGGTGTACTTCTTCGCGATGGAGACCACCAGGCGCAGGTTGGCCTCAATCAGCTCTTTCTTGGCCTGTTCAGCTTCCGCCTCGCCGCGCAAGATCAGCGTGAGAGTGCGCTTGAGATCGGTCAGGCCCACTTCGCTCGATTCTTCGATTTCCTTCAATTCCGAGCGACGCGAGCGCAGCTCCTTGCGCGCTTCGGCGGCGGTGTCGCCCTTGGCAGCATCTGCGCGGCGCTCCAGCCGGCCGGCCTCGCGCTCGAGCGAATGGAGCCGCTCGACAGTGTGGCGCATCTTGTCAATCAGACGCTTCTTCTCGAGTAGATTGAAATCGATCGAACGAACCAGCTGCGACATCTGGATGCGCGTCCGCGCGAGCGCGTACCTGGCCCGCAAGTACCCGCGCTTCTGCGCTTTCGGGGTGTTATCAAGCTTGACGGCTTGTTTGAGGGCAAGCTGGTAGAGCTTCTCGATCTTGTCGATGACCTTGAGAACTTGCCGGGTCTTGTTCTCAATCTTCTCTTCGGTCAGCTCTTCGTCGTCGAACTGAACGATTTCCTTGATCGAGCGGGTGCCTTTGCGGAGCTCCTCGCCGATCGCCAGCATCTCCTTGAGCACAATCGGGGAGCGCGTGATGGTCTTCAGCACCACCAGTTGCCCGCGCTCGATGCGCTTGGCGATGGCCACCTCGCCCTCACGGGTCAGCAGCGGAACGGTGCCCATCTCCCGCAGGTACATGCGCACCGGGTCGTTGGTCTTTTCCAGCGCGCCCGGCGTTAGGTCGAGGTCGGCCTCCTCGGCAGGTCCCTCTTCCTTGGGTTCAGCCTCGCCGCTCTCGGGGGCTTCGGCGGCTGCGCGTGCAGCTTTGGCGGTCGAGACATCTTCGTAGATGTCGATGCCGTAACGCTCGAAGGTCGAGAGCAGGTCATCGATCTCCTCCGACGAATGCACCTCGGCCGGGAGGATATCGTTCACCTCATCGTAAAGCAGGTAGCCCCGCTCCTTGCCCATGTTGATGAGCTGGCGTACCTGGTCATATTTTTCTTCAATTGCCAACGCCAAAGCTTCCTCCCCTGCTCAAGCCTCAGGGCAATTCTTGGGCTCGGAGTACCGCGAGACAGCGGTGCCGTCGCCCACAGGGCACCGCAACGCAGCTATCCCCAGCAAGATAAAGAAGATTATGGATTCCCACGCGTGAGAAACTTTGCGCCTCGCTGCTGCCCTTCGTACGACCTGGCTGGTCCGGTCGCCCCTATGCCAACGGAGCCCCTACAACTACTTAGATGCAAATGGGCCCCCGCCCGTTTCCGGCGAAACGAAGCCAAGTTACACGGCGCCGCAATTATCGTCAACTGTTTTGTTTCCTTTTGGTAACGGGCATATCGACCAGCGGTAGGAGACCATGCGGGGGCCTGCCAGGATTGGCGTTGCAAAGCCGTAGCGCCTGTCATACGGCAGCGATTTTGCCGATCCCTATTCTGGGAACTCGGCCAGCCTCCGGTGCAGCTCGTGCTTGTGCTGGAGTAGGCGACGCAATTCCTCGCTGGCAGGCCTCACGGTGCCCCCAGGGGCCGCAGCGGCCACCGGCTGGGCTTCGATCTGTTTTTGCACTGCGGCGAGCTCGGCCTCAACCCGCCGGCGCCGCAGCACGGCGAGACAGCTTTCGGCTTCGTTCCAGGTGGGCTCTGCGGGCAGCTCAAAGACGATTTCGAACAGCAGCCGTCGGTCGTTATCCGGTAGGGTTTTTGCCACGGCCGCGGGGTCGGGTCGCTCGCCCAACTCACAGGCCGCGACGAGCGCAGCAAAGACCCTCTCCGTTTCGAGCCCTTTGTAGAGTTCGCCCAGCTCACCCCCACGCAGCTCGCGCGCCAGCTTGTCGCGGAAACCATCGGCCTCGACCAGCATCTGGACCAGCCGCCGCTCAGCCGGTTTAGCCGCCCGGGCCATCAGCTCGGGCTTGGCCTTCACTTCGCCGCGGCGGTCGGCGGCGGCGCGGCGCAGCGTCTCGCGCAGCACCGGCTCATCCACGCGCAACTCCTGGGCAATACGCGTGGCCCACTCCGACCGCAGCAGCCGATTGGGGACGCGCTGAACATACGGCATCAGAAAATTTACGGCGCGCAGCTTGCCTTCCCCAGTCGTCAGGTCCATCTGCTGGGCGCGGGCGATCAGGTAGTTCAGGTACGCGGGCGCTGCTTCGAGCAGCTTGCGGTAAGCCTCGGCGCCCTGCTCGCGAATGAAGAGGTCGGGATCAGCGCGCTTCTCCCCAATCGGAGGCAGCGCGAGCACGCGCACGTCTAGGCCGTGCTCGAGCAAGATAGCCAGCGAGCGCTCGGTGGCTGCTTGGCCGGCGGTGTCGGGGTCATAGTTGACCACCACGCGGCGCGTGAAGCGGCTGAGCAGCTTCACTTGACCCTCGGCGAGGCTGGTGCCGCAACTCGCAAGCACGTTGCCGAGGCCCGCGCGCGCCACCGTGATGGTGTCCATGTAGCCTTCGACCAGCACAGCAAAATCTTTTTGCCGGATCGCCTCTTTCGCCCGGTCCAGATGGTAAAGCACGTTACTCTTCGAGTAGATGGAAGTTTCCGGCGAGTTCATATACTTGGGCAACTCGTCGCCCACGGCGCGCCCGCCAAAGGCAACCACCTTGCCCGATTCGCTGGCAATCGGGAACATGATCCGCCGGCGAAACCGGTCGTAGAGCCGCGCGCCGGGATCGCGCGACACCAAACCCGAGAGCTCCAACAGCTGGTCCGGATGTTTCTGGCTTAGGTGCCGGCAGAGCGCCTCGCCGCTGGAAGGCGCATATCCCAGGCCGAATTGCGCAATGGCCTCGCGGTCCAGGCCGCGGTCTTCCAGATAGGCGTGGGCGGCTCTGCCTTCCGCTGTGCTCTCCAGTTGTTGCGCAAAAAACGCGGCCGTCTCGCGGTGCATCTCCAATAGTTCGCCGCGCTGCTGGTTCGCCTGTTTCTCCTCGGGGGTGAGGGCGCGAGGCGCGGGGATGGTAATGCCACACTTTTCGGCGACTGTGCGGAGCGCTTCGGGAAATTCGCACTTTTCGATTGCCATCACGAAACTGAAGACGTCGCCGCCCACTCCGCAGCCAAAGCAGTGGTAGATCTGCCTCACCGGATGCACGGCAAACGACGGCGTCTTCTCGGAGTGGAACGGGCAAAGCCCGGTGAAGTTCTGCCCGCTCTTTTTCAGGCGTACGTAATCCCCGATGACGCGGACAATGTCCGCCTGCTGCTTTACCCGATCCGCGAATGATCCCGCTTCCGCCATAGCTGAGCTAGGAGTCGCTGGCTATGCGACGAACAGTATATTACAGCCCAAGAATGGCCCCAGTTCGATGTAGCGCATCACATCCGGGTCAGACGCAATCGCGCGGAAAGCAATCAAATCCTCGCTTCCCAGGCGGTAAGGCGCAACCTTTTCGTTTCGAGCACCATTGGCGAATTCAAGGTTTCAGGTTCACGATGGTCACCGCTGTTCCCCCGCGGTCGGCCTCCTCGGCAAAGAATTTTTCAACCAGCGGATGCCCGGCGAGGAACTCGGCGAGGCCGCGGCGGAGTGCGCCAGTTCCGTGCCCGTGGATGATGCGCACGCGCGGCTTGCCGGCGAGCGCGGCGCCGTCGAGGAACTTGTCCACGCGGCGCGTGGCTTCCTCCACGGTGCAGCCGATCACATTGATCTCATCTCCCGCAGGCTCTTCGCCTGGCTGCGCATGGACGGTGATGCCGCTACCTGAAGGGCGCCCCGGGCGCTCACCTGTAGGGGCGTATGGCGATACGCCCCTACGACCGGCATGTTGCGCTGCGGCTTCGCCACTGATGATCGCAGTGATATCGTCCAGAGGGATCTTCATCCGCAACGGACCGGCTTCGACTTCGGCCGAGCTCTCATCGCGTCGGCGCAGCACCACCGGCTGGCCCAGCCCGCGAACGCGCACGCGGACTCCGGGCACCAACTGCTCGGGCCTCACCACTTCCTGCGGCGGCAGTGCGGGCGCGACGCCCAAGTCCTGCTGCGACTCACCCAGGTGCGCGACGATTGTTGCATCGGCTTCCTGACTCGCTTCAGCGCGCACCTTGACCATTCGCCGCCGGGCCTGTTTCTCAAGTTGAGCGCGCAGATCACGATCCTTCACCGCTTCCACAGCGCTCGAGATTTCGCGCTCGTACTGCTTCCCCATTTCGGCGAACTTCCGCTCAAGCTCCGCCAAGCGCTGGCGCTGCCGCTCGACCCATTCGGTTTGCAGCTTGCGGCGTTTTTCTTCGAGTTGCTTTAGCTGCCGCGCGGCTTCGCGCTTGATCTCTTCCAGTTCGTCGCGGCTGCGGTGGAGATAGGCGATCAACGCCGCGGCCTCGCGCGTTTCGGGCGCAAGTTGCGCGCGGGCACGCTCGATGAGCGCCTCGGGCAGGCCCAGGCGCCGGGCAATTTCGATGCCGCTCGAGACGCCGGGGACCCCGACCAGCAGCCGGTACGTAGGTCGCAGGTTGACTTCGTCGAATTCGACCGCGGCGTTGAGCACTCCGGGAGCGGTCGAGGCGTACGCTTTCAGCCGGTCGTGGTGCGTGGTAGCAAGTGTGAGGCAGCGGCGCGCACGAAACTCCTCCAGCAGGGCAACGGCCAGCGCGGAACCTTCTTCGGGCGCGGTGCCTGTGCCGATTTCGTCCACGAGCACAAGCGAGCGTTCGGTAGCCGCCTCGAGCATTGCTTTCAAGTTCAGCGTGTGCGCGGAGAAGGTGGAAAGGTCAGCGGCGATGGATTGCTCATCGCCAATGTCCACCAGCACCCGGTCAAACAGCGGCAGTTGGGCGCGCTCGGCCGCTACGGGGATGCCCGACTGCGCCGACAATGCCGCCAAGCCCACGGTCTTGAGCGCGACGGTTTTGCCGCCGGTGTTCGGCCCGCTGATGACCAGAACCGTCTCGTTGCCGCCCAGGGCCAGCGCTATGGGGACAATAGCCCGGCCTTGGCGGCGGAGTTTGTCTTCGAGCACGGGATGACGCGCAGCCTCCAGTTTCAGTTCGCATTTCTGCTCGGTACCCGCGGGGAACTCCGGCAGCGCACAGTTGAACTCGCGGGCGAAGCGAGCGCGCGCAAACGTGGAGTCGAATTCGGCGATGGCCGCCGCGGCAAACTTGATTGGCCCAAGCTCCATGCGGAGGCGCTCGGTAAGTTCCGCGAGGATGCGCGCGATTTCTGCGGCCTCCTCTTCGGCGAGCTGGACGAGCCTGTTGTTGAGCTCAACCGCTTCGAGCGGCTCGACGAACACGGTCTGGCCGGTGGCACTCGACCCGTGAACCACGCCCTGCACCTGGCGGCGGTCGGCGGCACGCACTGGGATCACGAAGCGGTCGTTGCGCAGGGTGACGTAGTCTTCGCCGGGCTCTTCGCCACGCGCGCGCAGAATCTGACGCAGCGTCTTCTGGATGGTGTCGCGCGCGCGATTGATATTCGCCCGGATGCGTTTGAGCTCGCTCGAAGCGTCGTCGCTGATTTCGCCGTTGGGCAGGATGGCGCGGCGCACCGAAGCAACCAAGGGGCGCAAGTCTGCAAGCGCCGCAGCGCGCGCGGCCAGCAGTGGAAGCTTTGCGGCGTCGTCCCGGAAGCTCTGCTTCAGCCACACCACGGTATCGAGCAGCGAAGAAGCATCGAGGAGTTCCGCGGGTGAGAGCACGGCGCCGGGCGCCTCGAGCCGCGCAAGCCACTCTTGCGGGTCGGCGAGCGATCCAAAGCCCAAGTCGCTGCCCCCGCGCAGGTAGGCAATAGCCTCGCGAATGAGAGCAAACGCCGCTTCAAGCGCAGCACGCTCGCTGACAGGCGCAAACTGCTCGACGCTGCGGCGGCCAAGCGCGCAGGTCGTGTAGCGCCGCAGGATCTCCCGCAGGCTATTAAATTCCAGCACTTCCTCAGCAGCGCGCGACACAAATCCTCAGCGATGTGTTCATCCCGGGCCCCGGCACGAATCCGGGTTCCCGAACCAGGGCGTCGGGACGGGAAAGGGATCTCTCCGAAGGGTTTCTCGCCCGGAAGAACAAAGGGTCTGGAGCTGCTTGTTACACTTGCTCCTTGTTTCCGTCCCTTTTTATCCCTTTGCTTATTGTCAGGCTTCGGCGGTTAAGGCACAACCAATTGCTGCGCAAGGGAGGCGGCGGCCTCGGCCGGGGTGTGCGCGATGTGAATCAGGCGGTTGGTGGCTTCACCCCAGAGAGAAGCGTGCCCCAGTTCGACTTCGCGGACGCGGTCCAGAATGGGTTGCCAGAATTCGCCTAGGACGACAAACGGCTTGCTGGGCATCACACCCTTGTTAAGCATCTCCCAGACCACAGCCAGCTCTACCAGCGTGCCGGTGCCACCTTTGCAGGCCACATAACCGTGGCCCCGGCGGACCAGCTCGAACAGACGCTCCTGCCAGGTCGCCACGCGCACTTCCTCGTCCACCCAGGCGTTGGCGCGAGCGCTGAAAAACGCCGCGGTCACCGCGAGCACGCGCCCGCCGGCTTCTTTCGCGCCGCGTGAGGCGCCTTCCATTACGCCGCCGTAACCGCCGGTGCAGACGACGAAGCCGCGGCCGGCCAGCGCGTGGCCCAGCTCGCGCGCCTGCTGGTAATCGGCGTCGCCCGCGCGAGGGCGCGAGCTGCCGAAGACGGTTACGACCTCTTGAGGGTTTGGCATGGATGTCGCCCAATGGTCGAAACCCGACACCGAAATACAAAACTCGCGCTAGACCATAATAGGGGCGTCGTTTACCGGGCGGACGTCCCTACGGCTACTTCTTCTTCGCCCGGCGCGCGGCACGTCGAGCCGGGGCGCCCAACTCCTCAACCATGGCCACGCAGATCGCATCGACAACCGAGGTGGCAGCGCGACCTCGGAGGGTGTGGTTGTTGCCGAAGATGGAGAACACCAACTTGGCGTCGTGTGCCGTTGTCGCATAACCTCCGAGCGCGTTCACGTGCTCAAGCGACCCCGTCTTCGCCTGGATGCGGCCGGCGGCAGACGTATTCTTCATACGGTCCGCGAGCGTTCCGTCTTCGCCCGCGACCGGCAGCGTGGAGCGGTAAACCTCCGCCCAGGGCTGCGCGGCAACATATTGCAGCAATCGCACGACCGCCTGCGGAGTCACCAGATTGCGCCGAGAAAGCCCCGAACCGTCGGTGAAGTTGGCATCTCCTCCCTCGATACCAGCGGATTCGAAAAACTCCTGCGCAAACTTCAGCGCCGCTTCCATGCCGGGGGTTGAAGTCTTTTCTCGCGCCGCTGCGCGCAGCAGAAGCTCGGCATGAAGGTTCTGGCTGATCTTGTTGATCACGCGCACGGCATCACTGAGCGGCACCGAGGTGTGCTCGGCCAGCACGGTGGCGGCGCCGGGGCTGGCATCGGGTGTGTGCCGCGCGCGGCCGGCGCCGTAGATGCGCACCCCGCGCGCCTCGAGCAAACGTTTCAGCAGATGCGCGGCTTGCTCGGCCGGGTCCTCGACAGCAACAGTCAACGATTGTGCCCCAGCATTGAGCGGAGTTGTACCCCAAACGCGAATCAGGAGCGAACCGGGCTCGCGGCGCAGGCCCAGCTTTCGCTCCGAACCCGTCGGGCCGGTGATGATCTCGTTTTGCACCCGGTAGGCATCCACCCAGGGTTCGATAGCGTACCAGGCGGGCTCCCCTTCGCGTTCGGCGGGGCGCAATTGGATGTCGAACGCGTTGTCGTTCACGGCGATGGCGCTGACCGGCGCCCCATCCCGCCAGGCTGTGTCTTCCAGCGCCCATCCCGACGGGTAGCGATCGTACTCAAAATAGCTGTCATCAGCGACGATGTCGCCGTCGATCTGCTTAATGCCGCGGGAGACTACGGCATCAGCCAGCTCCGCAACGATTTTCTCTGGTAGGCCGTCGCGCTCGACTTCTTTACCCAAGGGGAATTTGCGGTTGGAGAGATTGGGATCGCCGCGGCCCACCAATACCAGGTCGCCAAGCAAGCGGCCCGAACGGTCCAAGGCGCCGCGCGTCTCAATCGTGGTGCGGAAGCGGTAGCCCGGGCCCAGCGTAGCCAGGGCCAGTGCCGTAGTGAACAGCTTCGTGTTCGATGCGGGAACAAAGTAGCGCCGGGGGTTGAGGGCATAGAGCGTTTCGCCGGTTACAGCATCGGCCACCAAGACTCCCCAGTAGCCTTTATCGGCGCCAGCCTCAGAGAGGGTGGCCTCTACGCGCGCCCGGAATCGCGCCACATCCGCGCGGGTTTTTGGCTTCGGCGCCGGCGCCGGCGCAAAGGCCGCCACGGGCATTTGCTGAAGCGCGGATCCAGCGACGCGGGGCAGGGCACCAGTACCCGCCGGAACAAGGGGCGCCGGGCCTTCCTGTGCCGCTGCCAACGCGGCCACCAAAACCAGCCCCAGGACAGCCGCCACCCAGCGCATGAGTCTCAACGGTGAATTCCGCAGCAATGGAGTCTCCTTGCTAGAAAAGCCGCAGGCGCGGGATTATAGTCCAAGCCACCATCGAGCGGATGGTGAGTTAGTTACTTTCCGGTGCAAAAATGAAGGAGGAAGGGCTGTGTTTTCAAGGCAGGTCCGCGCGGAAAAGTGTGCGAACGCTTCATTTTGTGCTTGACGCCGGGCCGGTTTCGGGGGTAAAGCGTAATCGATGTCATCGGTTATGAAGAACAGCGCAACTCGCGACGCCCTCTTGCGTCGTCTCTCCCAGCTCGCTCGCCGCGCCCTGTTTGGAACTCTTTCCGAAACCTATCGCACCTGCGGCCGACCCGGCTGCCGCTGCCAGCAAGGCCAGAAGCATGGGCCGCATCTCTACGTGAGTTTTCGGGGACCGTCGGGCACCACCACGGGATATTACGTGCCACAAGCGCTGGCTGAGGCGATGCGCGGTGGGGTAGCGGTCTGGCAAGAACTGCAGGCCCTGCTGCGGGAATTGGCGGAGGTGAACCGGGAGCGACTCTGGGCGTCGCGAGTCTCGCGGAGCCAGAGGCAGAAGACCCCGAGGAGGAAACATGGTTCGTCGCCGACACGGCCAGAGGAGCATCTTTGAAATGCTGCTTCCCGATGGGGACAAGCTGTGGGATCCCACGCTGCGGCGCATCGATGAGGTGCTGCAGGACGAGGGCATGACTGACTTGGTGGTGGAGGCCTTGGGGCGGCGCTGGCGTCACAGTGTGGGGCGAGGCCGACCAGGGACGCCGGCCGAGGTCGTGCTGCGGATGCTGGTGTTGAAACACCTCTACGACTGGAGCTTTGAGGAATGCGAGCGCGAGGTGCGTGGCAGCTTGGTATACCGAGCGTTTTGTCGGATTGGCTGCGAGTCGGTGCCCGACGACAAGACGTTGATCCGCTTGGCGCCGGCGCTGGGGCCGGACGTGCTCCAGCGAATCGTGGAGCGTCTGGTGCGGTTGGCTCGCCAGCGGCGCGTGGTGCGCGGGCTGCGTCTGCGCGTGGATACGACGGTGGTGGAGACCAACATTCATTATCCCACCGACAGCAGTTTGTTGGCCGATGGGGTGCGGGTGATCACGCGCACGGTGCAGAAACTCGGCCAGGTGGTGGGCAAGAAGCTGCGGTTGCGCGACCGCACCCGCAGTGTGGGGCGCCGAGTGTTCGCGATCGTGCAGAAGAGCCGGCGGGTCGGCGAAGCAGCGCAAGCGGACGTGAAACGTTTGTATCGTCGACTGATGGGGATCACGCGGGCGGTGGTACGCGAAGCACATCAGGCGGTGCGACAGGCCGTGAGGCGGAGTCGGAACCTCAAGCCCGCGGCTCGCGAGCGCGTGCCTGGGCTGCGCGAACAGGTGCGGCACATGATCGAATTGACCAAGCGGGTGCTCGCACAAACCAAGGCACGTGTGCTGCAGGGCAACACGCATTATCCTCACAAACTCCTCAGCGTGTTCGAGACCCACACGGAGGCGATTCGCAAAGGCAAGGCCGCCAAGCCGACCGAGTTCGGCAAGCTGGTGAAGATCCAAGAGGCCGAGGGATTCATCACCGACTACGAAGTCTGTGCCCAGCGCGTGCCGGATGGGGACCTCTGGGTGCCGAGCTTGGAGCGGCACCAGCAACTGTTCGGTCGCCCACCCCGGCTGGCGGTCGCTGACGCGGGATTCGCCTCGGCCGCCAACGAACGCGCGGCAATCGAGCGCGGCGTCGCGCGGGTGGCCTTACCGGGTCGCGGTCGGTTATCCGCATCGCGACGAGCGCACCAGCGCCAGCGTTGGTTCCGACGCGCCCTGCGCTGGCGCACCGGATCGGAAGGGCGGATCAGTGTCGTGAAACGGCGTCACGGGCTGAGGCGGTGTCGCTATCGTGGCCCAGCCGGAGTCCAGCGCTGGGTGGGACTGGGAATCATTGCCAGCAACCTGCACGCGTTGGGTCGAGCGGCCGTGGCCAAAACGTGAGGACCAAAGGCGATGCGCCCGATCACGCAGAAAACGGAAAAGGGACGAATCATCACCTCCCGAATTCCGCCCCCTACGGATGGCGTATTCTGCAAAGCCCTTTTTTGCACCGGAAAGTAACTAGGGTCAGCAGAATACCCAGGCGGGTCGCTCTAGACCTCATTGCTCTCCCCCCCGAAGAATGGATTGGCGCACAACAAGTTGCAAGGACGATTCCTTATACCATGTGCCTTGGAGAAACCCGCGTAGTCCTCTGAAAGTCCAATACCATTGGCGCTCCATCAAGCGCAATAAATCCAGGGATACCCCTTTCAACCGCACCTGCAGTGTTTTGAGAACCTGGAATTCGGTATGAGCTGCATGGAGCCAATCCTGTTGGATCGGCAAAGCGCAGCAGCGGTACCACTTCGAGACTTCTACCTGCCTCCACGTTGACCAGAACGAACGCTTTCATCAATGGCCCTCCCGCTTGGGTATTCGAGTGATTCTAGCGCGAGGCGCGCCGTTTGATCCCGGCGAGATCGGCGATCCGCGGGAGTCCCGGACAAGCTTTTGCCTCGGCGTTCTGATGCCGCACAATAACCAGGGCCAACAAGCTTTTCCTGCGTGGTGAGAGTACGTTAGTCGATGATCCAGTGCCAGTGCCAGGGGTTTGCGGTCATGACGTGCCTTTCCCGGAGTTGCAGGAGCGGCAAAGAGTCTGAATGTCAATACCGGTTGAAAATTCCCCATAGTTCCGGTCGAAAATTCCCCACCCCTGAACCTCAGAAAGGCGCTTCCTTGGCCTCGGACGGAGCGGAGCCCAGCGCCGTCTTTTGGCGCGTTTTGGG